>CAUJEY010000102.1 GCA_963169325.1 Bacteroidota bacterium | reverse complement strand
AAGGATCATCCACGCCCAACACCTCTTCACCATCGTTCAAACCGTCACCGTCTGTGTCCGGATTAAGCGGGTCGGTACCGGCGGTTGTTTCTTCACCGTTGGTCAAACCGTCATTGTCCTGGTCACAAGTAGAAGCGGTAGACTTAGGATCGCAAGGATCGAGCGGGTCGCTGGTCGCGGTGGCGATAAGCGGCGTAGACGGATCATCCACGCCCAATACTTCTTCACCCTCGTTCAAACCATCGCCGTCTGTCTCAGGATTGAGCGGGTCTGGACCGGCGGTTGTTTCTTCGCCATTGGTCAAACCGTCGTTATCCTGGTCGCAAGTAAGCGCTGATGCGTTCGGATCGCAAGGATCGAGTGGATCGCTGGTCGCGGTAGCGATGATCGGCGTAGCCGGATCGTCAACACCCAAGACTTCTTCACCGTCGTTTAAACCGTCACCGTCTGTATCAGGATTGAGCGGGTCTGTACCGGCGGTGGATTCCTCGTCATTTGTCAATCCGTCATTATCTTGATCGCAAGTGGGGGAGGTCGCGTTCGGATCGCAGGGATCGAGCGGGTCGCTGGTGCCCGTGGCGACGAGTGGGGTGGAGGGATCGTCAACTCCCAGCACTTCTTCACCGTCATTGAGTCCGTCGCCATCCGTGTCTGGATTGAGCGGGTCGGTGCCGGCGGTAATTTCATCCACATCATCCAGGCCATCGCCATCCGTATCGGTAGGCAGGCAAACGACAAAACCGAGCGCGTCAGATACATCGACACACGAGCCGGTAATCGTATTAATTTGATTTCCGATAGTATAATTGGTAATTCCACCGGATGTTTCATAGTTGACGCTATAAATATTATAAACGCCATCGCTAAGTCCTGGGAAAGCAGGAGTGGCAGAAACTGCCAGAATTGTGCCATCGGGATCTGTCAATGCAAAGGATTGGGTGTATCCGGAAGTTGTATTGTTTCCTGACACATTTAAGGTCAGATTTCCGGTGGTGTTGTTACAATCGCACACACCCACAGCCAGGCCGGCTGAAACCTCTACGCAATCTCCACCAATGGCATTTATATTTATTCCGGCGCTGAGGTTTGGCAATACTCCTGCCGTGCCGTAGTTTACGGCATAGGCTATGTATTGTCCTGCCGCAACACCGGTAAAAGGCAATGTCGCAGCAACATATTGAATAATGCCGGCATTGTCCGTTAATACATAATTCTGCTGATATCCAGCAGTATTGTTATAACCGGAGGCGTTGAGCGCTACCGGATCGCCCGTCTTAAACTGACAGGCTTGTGTATAGCCTTTGTTGAGCATACACAACCATAAAAACGGAATAAGTAAAAATAACTTTCCAGTTTCGATGAGCCGGGAAACGTAGAGATTCCTTTGCATATTAAAAGAAATTTTTTTATTTTATTTAATAACTCAATGTTCCGGCTGCGGCAGAACAAGGAAGGGTACACGGTATGTTTCCGCTATCATTTCCGATATAAATATTGCCTGAACCAGCGGCAAGTATTACCATGTTGTTGTCAGCGTTATAAGATGGAAATGCATTTAACGGGTCATTTATATTATCGTAGAGCGATATGTCGCCTAAACACCCGGAGCCACTTTTAAAGGAAAATAAATCCAGATAGGTGTTGGCCGGTATGGCGATAGCAACACTGTTCGTCGGCGCGAAAAATTTATAGTCATTTGTCAGGCCCAGAGTCGTTCCGTCCAGATTGGCAGGCGGGTTGCTCCAGGTTACCGCAGTGAGCGGCGTTATGTTTGTGATTTGGAACCCGCCGGCAACGTGCGGCACTACCAGACTCACCTGCGTTGAACTGGTCATAATTGATAAAGGCGGATTCATGGCGATGTTTGATTTCATAGACACCGTGTAGGTTTGAGTGCCGAAATCATAAGCCAGTTTATACGTTACCTGTGTTTGCCCATACAGACAAACCGGTAAATAAAAGAGTATTATATACAGTAATTTTTTAAGACTATTCATGATAATTTATTTTTTATTGATGATAAATTTTACAGACGTATAACGGTGAATTGAAATGCCTGCCGTTCACCTTCCTTATTAAACAGGCTCGCGGTATATAAACCTGTAGGGAATGCCGAAACGTCGAGGCTGTACTTTTGCTCTCCGACGCTTGGTTTCATGGATTCCGATACCATTTGGCGACCAATCATGTCTGTAACCAGTAGTTTGTTCAAGTTCTGCCCGGGTTCCAGTTCCCAGAAAATCTGCAAGGCATCCGTAGCAGGAACCGGAAAAATGCGCAGGTTACTGACTATTGCGTTTTCTGTTTTCGTATGTAATACACTACAATCCACACTGGTATTTACATTGCCGGAAACAGCATTTCCCTGCGCACCGAGTACCGTCATGTTTTGTGTGATATTATACCGGTCCGTGTTAACCACTTTTTGCACCAGTGGATTAGTGTTTTCCACAAGTTTTACTATACCCACACAGCCGGGGTCGAGGTTGACAAAAGAGAATAAAGGTGTTTCAACTCCAGCCTGAAAGGATATGCTCTTTGTGCCGGCTTCATTTAATGCAAAGCATACAAAATTGTATTCCGGCGCAGAGGCAGGGCTTTCGATGTAGGCATTGTCCGACCAGGATATGCCTGAAATCATACTCTTTATCTGCCCTGCTAAAAACGGCTTTCCGGCATCCATCTGTAATACAATTTGAGCGGAACCGACTGCATTCATAGGCGCGCTCCAGGATTGGTCGGGCAACATACTGACCAGGTAGGTTTGCTGGTCGGGCAGCAAGGAAAGGTTTAGTCTGACTTGCGCTTTTAGGGTATGGACCAGGCAGGCAACTAACCCGGTCAGTACCATGTATTTGAATAAATTCAACATGTTTTTTATATTTTGATGAATCTGTTGGTAGGAAAAAAGTGTTGGGATATCCCGCCCGGCGCCGATAATGCGCCGGGCGGGAATAGTCCGTTTACTTCGGTATTTGTTCGAATACCTTGAATATTGGAAGTGTTGTCGGATTATCCGGGAAGAGGAATACGGTAAAGAAGGGTACATCCGTATCCGCATTTCCGCCCTGATAAATTACCTTGCCGTCCATATTCGCATCTGCTCTGCTATAGATTGGATCTACAATGTGAACAGGTGTGATATTCGTGTTGGCCAGATCCAGCAGCACTACAAAGTATGCTGCTTCGACATCGGCGCCAGGTCCCTGATAGATGATGCGGTCTCCTGTATGTGGGTCAGGCAGAATCTGTTGATTCGACATGTTACCCGGCCACAGTGTACGTTTTGTGCTTGGCCATACTTTTTGAGCCGCGGCTGATCCGGTAGGACCGCTCAGTTGGTAGTTCGACGTAGCAGCCACGGTAAAGTCGACTGTCGGCGGAACTACACCGAAGGTAACCGGCGCCTGCGTCATCACACCAAGGTGGTTGCGGTGGCGAACAGAGACAAAATAATTGCTTGTGCCTGCTCCGGTGAACGTGAGCGGTGAAGTACCATCCACATCCACAATATCGCCGTCGCGTTGTACCAAACCTGCGCGTTTGTACAGGGAGATGGTCGGGTCGGCCTGATCGCGGAGTTCCACGAATACCCAGTCTACAATGGCGTCCGGTCCGGTAGTCGTAAATACCGAAGGATTCACGGTTTCCGTGCCGTTGTAGTTGTAGTCGGTCAGGGTATTGTACGGTTGAGCCAGCGGAATGAGGTTTTTCACCCGCAGGCTGTCGTGCATCAGTCCAAGTACATCGTTGTATGCGCCACCCATGAAGACTTTTCCGGTAATTGCCGCATCGCAAGGATTCGGGTCACACGGATCGTTCAGGTCAGAGCCGCCAACCAGTTCTTCGTAGTCCGTCAGCAAGTCACCGTCGTTGTTGTTGTCGTCGTCGGCTGCATTGTTCGGATCAGTGGCCGGCATACCCAAGTTCGGATAAAGCACGGTTTCCACATAATCCGGCACACCGCCGTTGTCGGTATCGGTGAAGTCGTTCGGATCAGTTGCGTTGGTTGCCACGCCGCCGTTATTTGGCTGGTAAGTGGTTTCTACGTAATCTGGTACGAGATCGCCGTCGGTGTCTTCATAGTCCGTGCCGTCGTTCGGGTTCGTGCCGTCCTGTGTTTCCACAAAGTCGGGTACGAGGTCGCCGTCGGTGTCGGTGTACGAAGCCGGATCGTTCGGGTTGGTGCCGTCGAGCAGTTCCTGGTAATCCGGAACGCCATCGCCGTCGGTATCCTGGTTGTCGTCAGCCGCCACGTTCGGGTCGGTAGCCGTCAGGCCCTCGTTCGGGAACAGGATGGTTTCCACGTAATCGGGCACACCACCGTTGTCGGGATCGGTGAAGTCGTTCGGATCGGTTGCGTTGGTTGCCACACCGCCGTTGTTGGGCTGGTAAGTGGTTTCCACGTAATCGGGTACGAGATCGCCGTCGGTATCTTCATAGTCCGTGCCGTCGTTCGGGTTCGTGCCGTCCTGTGTTTCCACATCGTCGGGTACGAGATCGCCGTCGGAGTCGGTGTAGGAGGCCGGATCGTTCGGGTTGGTGCCGTCAAGCAGTTCCTGGTAATCCGGAACGCCGTCGCCATCGGTATCCTGATTGTCGTCCGCTGCTACAACCGGGTTTGTTGCCGGCAAGCCCGAGTTCGGGAACAGAATAGTTTCCACATAATCCGGCACACCGCCGTTGTCAGTATCGGTAAAGTCGTTCGGATCGGTTGCGTTAGTTGCCACACCGCCGTTATTGGGCTGGTAAGTGGTTTCTACGTAATCGGGTACGAGATCGCCGTCGGTGTCTTCATAGTCCAGCGCATCGTTCGGGTTCGTGCCGTCCTGTGTTTCCACATAGTCGGGTACGAGGTCGCCGTCTGCGTCAGCGTAGGAAGCCGGATTGTTCGGATTGGTGCCGTCCGTTGTTTCCACACCGTTTGGAACGCCGTCGCCATCGGTATCACCGGTTGGGCAAGCCAGGGCGTTTGCATTCGGTACGCATGGATCGGTGGGTGCAGGGTCACTGCCGTTCAACACGCCGTCGCCGTCGAAATCGCCGGTCGGGCAAGCCAGGTTGTTCGGATTTGGCGAACACGGGTCCAAAGGATTACCGTCGTTAATCGTGTCGCCGTCGGTTTCCTCGCCGTCCGTAATGCCGTCATTATCCGTGTCGGTATCGAGTGGGTTGGTGTTGTACACCACCGTTTCCTGTTGATCCGACAATCCGTCGCCGTCGGTGTCTGCCAGGTTCGGGTCCGTTTCACCGGAGGATGTTGTTCCGGTGCCACTGATGCCGGTATTGTTCACCTGTCCATTCTGATTGGCATCTTCCACGCCGTCATTTATCCCATCACCATCCGTATCATCATTTGTCGGATCGGTTGTTGTTGACGGGTCGGCATCACCGGTAAAGGGAGTGGTCGTTCCGGTAAACGGCGTGCCGTTGTTGGAATTGCCGCCCGGTATTGCCATGGTTACGCCAGCTTCTATGCCGTCATTAATACCGTCGCCGTCGCTATCGGCACTCAGCGGGTTGGTGGAGCCGGCATAAGGACCTAAGGGACCGGTGCTGTTCACCTCGTCGCCATCGCTGATACCGTCATTATCGGTATCGGCATCTTTCGGATTGGTGTCGGTACCGGCGTTAAATACGCCGTCAATGCCTACTTCCAGGAGGTCCGACAGACCGTCGTTATCGGTATCGCTGTCCGTTGGGTCGGTGCCGAGTATGGCTTCCTGTGCGTTGCTCAGGCCGTCGCCGTCCGTATCGCCGCCCGAACAAGCCGGGTTGTTCGGATTGGAGGCCGAGCAAGGATCGAGCGGGTTGGTGCCATTTACCAGTTCATCGTAGTCCGTATCGCCGTCGCCATCCGTGTCGCGGTTATCATCCGCAGCTACAGCCGGGTTTGAAACCGGCAGGCCGAAGTGCGGGTACAATAAAGTTTCCACATAGTCGGGCACGCCGCCGTTGTCGGTGTCGGTAAAGTCGTTCGGATCATTTGCGTTGGTTGCAACGCCGCCGTTATTCGGCTGATACGTCGTTTCCACATAATCCGGCACGAGGTCGCCGTCCGCATCATCATAGTCGGTCGGATCGTTCGGGTTGGTGCCATCCTGTGATTCCACATAGTCGGGCACTAAATCGCCATCCGTGTCATTATAATCAGCCGGATCAGTTGGGCTGGTGTTGTCTAATATTTCCTGGTAATCCGGAACGCCATCGCCGTCTGTATCCTGGTCATCGTCGGCTGCAACTGCGGGATTAGTCGCCGTCAGGCCGCTGTTTGGGAACAGAATGGTTTCCACATAATCCGGCACGCCACCGTTGTCCGTATCCGTAAAGTCGTTCGGATCGGTTGCGTTGGTTGCCACGCCGCCATTGTTCGGCTGATGTGTGGTTTCCACATAATCCGGCACCAGATCGCCATCGGTATCGACGTAATCCAAAGGATCGTTCACATTGGTGCCGTCCTGTGTTTCCACATAATCAGGCACTAAATCGCCATCCGTGTCTTTGTAATCGGCCGGATCGTTCGGATTGGTATTGTCCAGCAATTCCTGGTAGTCCGGTACGCCGTCGTTATCCGAATCCTGGTCATCGTCCGCAGTTACCGCCGGGTTAGTCGCCGGCAGGCTGCTGTTCGGGAACAGGACAGTTTCCACGTAATCCGGTACGCCGCCGTTGTCCGTATCCGTAAAGTCGTTCGGATCGGTTGCGTTAGTTGCCACGCCGCCGTTGTTCGGTTGGTAAGTGGTTTCCACGTAATCGGGTACGAGATCGCCGTCGGTATCTTCATAATCCGTGCCGTCGTTCGGGTTCGTGCCGTCTTGTGTTTCCACAAAGTCGGGTACGAGGTCGCCGTCCGTGTCTTTGTAATCAGCAGGATCGTTCGGATTGGTGTTGTCCAGCAATTCCTGGTAATCCGGTACGCCGTCGCCGTCGGTATCCTGATCATCGTCCGCAGTTAAAGCCGGGTTGGTCGCCGGCAGGCTGCTGTTCGGGAACAGGATGGTTTCCACGTAATCCGGCACGCCGCCGTTGTCCGTATCGGTAAAGTCGTTCGGATCGGTTGCGTTGGTTGCCACGCCACCGTTGTTCGGTTGGTAAGTGGTTTCCACGTAATCGGGTACGAGATCGCCGTCGGTATCTTCATAATCCGTGCCGTCGTTCGGGTTCGTACCGTCCTGTGTTTCCACAAAATCGGGTACGAGGTCGCCGTCCGTATCTTTATAATCGGCCGGATCGTTCGGATTGGTGTTATCCAACAATTCCTGATAATCCGGTACGCCGTCGCCGTCGGTATCCTGGTCATCGTCCGCAGTTACAGCCGGGTTAGTTGCCGGCAGGCTGCTGTTCGGGAACAGAATAGTTTCCACATAATCCGGCACACCGCCGTTATCGGTATCGGTGAAGTCGTTCGGATCGGTTGCGTTTGTTGCTACACCGCCATTATTGGGTTGGTGGGTCGTTTCCACATAATCGGGCACGAGATCGCCGTCCGTATCTTCATAGTCGGTCGGGTTGTTCGGGTTCGTGCCGTCTTGTGTTTCCACATAGTCGGGCACCAAATCGCCGTCCGTATCTATATAATCTGCCGGATCGTTCGGGTTGGTGTTATCCAGCAGTTCCTGATAATCGGGAACGCCGTCGTTGTCGTTATCCTGATTGTCGTCGGCCGTAACATTCGGGTCCGTTGCCGGAACGCCGGTGATCGGGAACAATACCGTTTCTACGTAATCCGGCACACCGCCGTTATCGGTATCGGTAAAGTCCTTCGGATCGGTTGCGTTCGTTGCCACGCCGCCGTTGTTAGGCTGGTAGGTGGTTTCTACGTAATCGGGTACGAGATCGCCGTCGGTGTCTTCATAATCCGTACCGTCGTTCGGGTTCGTGCCGTCTTGTGTTTCCACATAATCGGGCACCAGGTCGCCGTCCGAATCCTGGAATGAAGCCGGATTGGTTGGATCCGTACTATCCTGAAGTTCCTGATAATCCGGTACACCGTCGTTGTCGGTATCCTGATTGTCGTCGGCTGTCACAAGCGGGTTCGTGGCCGTCAAACCTTCGTTCGGGAACAGGATGGCTTCCACATAATCGGGCACGCCACCGTTATCCGTATCCGTAAAGTCGTTCGGATCGTTCGGATTTGTTGCTACCCCGCCAATGTTTGGCTGGTAGGTCGTTTCCACATAATCCGGTACCAGGTCGCCGTCCGCGTCCGCGTAAAGGGTCGGAATGTTCGGATCGGTACCATCCTGTGTTTCCACATAATCCGGCACCAAATCACCGTCCGTATCCTGGTAGGAAGCCGGGTTCATCGGATTCGTACCGTCCTGGAGTTCCTGGTAGTCGGGAACGCCGTCGTTGTCGGTATCCTGGTCGTCGTCTCCGATATTGTTCGGATTGGTGGCAGGCAGGCCGGCATTCGGGAACAGAATTGTTTCCACATAATCCGGTACGCCGCCGTTGTCCGTATCCACAAAGTCGTTTGCGCCGTTCGGATTGGTGGCAACACTGCCGTTGTTGGGTTGATAAATGGTTTCCACATAATCCGGTACCAGGTCGCCGTCGGCGTCAGCATAGTCCGTGCCGTTGTTCGGGTTGGAACCGTTCTGTGTTTCCACATAATCCGGTACCAGGTCGCCGTCCGTATCCTCGAAGGAGGCCGGATCGTTCGGGTTGGTGCCGTCGGTGATTTCCACGCTGTTGGGTACGCCGTCGAGGTCGGTATCGCCAGTCGGGCAATACGCGGAGTTCGGGTCCGGATCGCAGGGATCAAGCGGGTCGCCGTCGTTAATCCCATTGTTGTTGGTTTCCTCACCGTCGGTGATACCGTCGTTATCGGTATCCGTATCGAGCGGATTGGTGTTGTAAGTGGACGCTTCCACACCGTCGGTAACGCCGTCGCCGTCGGTATCGGCCACATTCGGATTGGTCTCGCCACTGGAGGTGGTGCCTGTGCCGCTGATGCCGGTATTATTTACCTGACCATTATGGTTGGCATCTTCCACGCCGTCGAGCAGTCCGTCGTTGTCCGTATCGTCATTGGCCGGGTTAGTCGTAGTGGATGGATCGGCGTCTCCGACAAATGCCAGCGGAGTGCCGTTGTAAGGCGTACCGTTGTTCGAAGTGCCACCCGGGATTGGGCTGGTTACGCCGGCTTCGATGCCGTCGTTGATACCGTCGCCGTCGCTGTCAGCCACCAATGGATTCGTTGGCACACCGTAAGCCGTCAACGGGCCGGTTGCACTGAACTCATCGCCGTCGCTGATACCGTCGTTGTCGGTATCGGCATCTTTCGGGTTGGTGTCCACACCCACGTTGTACACGCCGTCAACGCCAACTTCCTGACCGTCTGTCCGTCCGTCGTTATCCGTATCGGCATCGGTCGGGTCGGTACCAGCGGTCGTTTCCTGTGTATTGGTCAAGCCGTCGCCATCGGTGTCGCCTGTCGGGCAAGCCAGGGCATTCGGGTTGGGTATACAAGGATTCAATGGCGCCGGATCGGATCCATTCAGGGTTCCGTCGTTATCGTTGTCGCCTGTTGGGCAGGCCAGTACGTTCGGGTTGGGTATGCATGGGTCGGTCGGATCAGCATCCGTGCCGTTGGTTGTGCCGTCGCCATCGAAGTCGCCTGTCGGGCAAGCCAACACATTCGGGTTGGGTACGCAGGGATCAACCGGATCGAAGTCGGTACCGTTCGGGGTGCCGTCATTATCGAAGTCGCCCGTTGGGCAAGCCAGTACGTTCGGGTTGGGCACACAGGGATCGGTCGGATCGGCGTCCGTGCCGTTCGGGGTACCGTCGCCGTCGAAGTCGCCCGTAGGGCAGGCTAAGTTATTCGGGTTGCTGGCCGAGCAGGGATCTGTCGGGTCGGTGTTGGCAACCGTTTCGTTGCCGTTGGTGTCACCGTCGCCGTCGAAGTCGCCCGTCGGGCAAGCCAGGTTGTTCGGATTGCTGGCATCGCAGGGATCTGACGGGTCGGTGCCGTTGGTCGTTTCCGAGCCATTGGTGTCACCGTCGCCGTCGAAATCGCCGGTTGGGCAGGCCAGATTGTTCGGATTGGAAGCCGAACAGGGGTCCGTCGGATCGGTATTAGCGGTTACCTCGTCGGCATTGGTGTCGCCGTCGCCGTCGAAGTCGCCCGTTGGACACGCCAGCACATTCGGGTCCGGCACACAGGGATCGGATGGGTCCGGGTCTACACCGTTGAGCGAACCGTCACCGTCGAAATCACCCGTCGGACAAGCCAGATTATTTGGTTCCGGCACGCAGGGGTCGGTATCGTCCGGGTCTGTTGCTTCGGTAATGCCGTCGCCGTCAACGTCTTCCGTATTATCATCCGTCACGCTAATTGTTAGCGTTTGTATATCTGTGTCGCCATAAGAATCGGTTACTGTAATTTCGACAACGTAGGTATTGTTTGATCCTGCATCCACTGGATTTTCAAAATCCGGGGCAGCATTAAACGTGAGGTTGCCCATTTGATCAATGGAGAACAGCGCGAAATCGGCGCCGCCGCTAATACTCCAGACCAAACCACCGCCATTTTCAGTATCGCCGTCAATATCTGTTGCATCATAATTTATGGCCGATACGACGCCATTTTCCTGAAAATTAACCGCGTGGGTAGCCGCACTACCGTTGTTCACGATACTGGGCAGGTTGTTGCAGACCGTGACTGTCACTGTAACCGCCGCCGAAGGATCGCCATAGCAACCATTCGTTTGGTAATAGGCATAATAAGTGCCGGAAGTAGCCACAGCTGCCGGGGTGCCGACCGTACTGCTCAAACCGTCGCTTGGATCGCCGTCGGTGCTCCATACCAGGCTTGCGCCGGGAGGAGTCGGGCTGGTCACCAGGACACTCAGGTTTGCGGTGGTGGCCGGGCAGGCGTTGCCCGCAGTTGTGCCGGACAAAACCGGTACATCCTCGGCCATTTCACCGATGGCTACGATAATGATCACCGATTCGTCTGCGCAAGGAGGCGTGCCCGCAATGGTGTATGCAAAATGGTACGTACCATCGGCAACACCGGTAAAATCTACTGCCGTCGGGGAGGCTAAGCTCACGCCTGCACCATCCAAATCCGTCCAGGTACCACCGGGCTGGTGATTGTATACCTGCGCTTGCAGGTTAATCACCCCGTTGGCGCCCGGTCCGCCGGGACAATAATGCGCGATGGAACCGTCCATCATCAGCAGCGGATTCGGAGAAACCGTAATCACCACGGGTACGGCGTCGCTTTCACAGCCGTTTTGCACGCAGCGCACCCAAACCGTTTCCGGACTGGTAGCAGCCGTAGTGCCGTGATCGTAACTGAAACCGGTAGCCAGTACGGTGGCCGGTCCGGCGCCCGGATCGGCATCGTAGAAGGTACAGGTGGGCAGTTCAGGCGTTTTGATAATTTTCATTTCGCTGATCCCAAACTGCTCCAGCGGGCCGTCGACACCACCGATACCGGAAGCACCGTCGCCGCTTTTTACACAAACCTTCAGGGCCACTGTGGCGCCGGTGATACCGGTTTTGATGAAGGTCTGCGGAATCGCGCTGATTTGTCCGGCGTATTCCTGCTCCAGGGTTTCCACCCCGTTGACAATGCTGTACACCCGGATGTAATCGTCGGCTTCCATGTACCCGCCGGAGCGGCGCAGTACCACTGAAATGGCCGCTTTATCGCCCGGAGGGATGTTCTGCACGGGTGTTTGCAGGCAGAAGGCGCTGTTGACATCGTGAAAAATCAGCTCGCCGTTTACCCGCCGGATATAGTCGGTCGAGCGTTTCAGCGTAGAGAAATCTCCCGAAAGCGTCAGGCCTTCGGAGGTGATAATAGACGCATCATTCACCGGGCAGGTGCCGATACCGGCGCCGGCGCATTCGCCGTGGGCGACATAGCCGGTGGCGCCTGTGAAGTCGGCATTAAAAAGTTCCACCACACCCGCCTGTGGGATCGGCATGGTGATCACTGTTGGTGCGCCTTCGCAAACGGTTATATTATCCAGGATAGGATCATCTGCGGCATCGCCGATGGAGACGATCACCGTGGCTGATTCCCCGTTGCAAGGCGGTGCGCCCGGTACGTTATAGGTAAAATGATAGACGCCGTCCGGCACTGCCGAGAAATTGACGGCTGCCGGATTGGCCAGGCTAACGCCCGTAGCGTCGTCGTCGACCCAAGAGCCGCCCGACTGGTAATTTAAAACCAGGTTGTTCAGGTTCAGCGTCGGATTGGCGCCCGGACCGCCCGGACAGTAATAACCGATGGAGCCGTCCATCATTTCTACTGAATTCGGCGAAACCGTAATCACCACGGCATCCGCTGCACTTTCGCAGCCGTTGACCGAGCTGGTTACCCAAACCGTTTGCGGGCTGGTAGCGGGCGTGGTGCCCGGGTTGTAATTCTGGCCTGTACCCAATACATTGGCCGGGCCCGGAACCGGGTTGGCGTCGTAAAAGGTGTAGGTGGGCAGTTGCGGGGTGACAATAATTTTCATGTCCCCGATGGCGAATTGCTCCAGCGGTCCGTCGATGCCGCCGATGCCGTTCTGGCCGTTTCCGCATTTGACGCATACCTTAATGGCGATGGTATTGGCGTTGATTCCACTTTTACTGAAAGTCTGCATCGACGCGCTGATCTGGCCGGCATACTCTTTTTCCAGCGTTTCCACGCCATTGATAATGCTGTACACCCGGATGTAATCATCCGGTTCCATGTAGCCGTACGAACGGCGCAAATCAACCGATATGGTGACTTCATCGCCCGGGCTGATCGCTTGTGTAGTTGTTTGTACGCAAAATTCGCTGTTTACATCATTGAAATGCAATTCACCGTTTACCCGGCGGATATAGTCCGACGAGCGGTAAAGCGTAGAGAAGTCGCCCGTCAGGGTAAGGCCCTCGGCTGTTATGACCGATGGGTTGCTGGTCGGGCAAGTACCGATGCCGGCCCCGGAGCATTCTCCTTGTGCTACATACGTGGCAGCGCCGTCGAACGAGGCATGAAAAATCTCTTCCTGCGGAATATTGAAGAAGGGTACCTGGATCGTCACATCATCCCCTTCGCAGGCCGTGATATTATTCAGCGCCGGCGCCGGAATGGTCGTGACGTGATTGACCACCACTTCGTAACAGAAGGGCGAGGCAGGGAATTGATACCGGAAAATATACACGCCGTTGGCCAGGCTGGTCAAATCGACGTTGGTAGGGTCGGAAATATTCGCACCGCTGTTGTTAACATCCGTCCAGGCGCCGGCCGGGTCGTAACCGAGCACGAAGCCGGTCAGATCAATCGGGTCGCCGGCGGCACAGGTGTAGGTATTGTTGACAATACAATCCACCTTTCCGAAGGTAAACCGGTCGCCGTCGGCAAAGTCATAAGAGGCTTTTCCGGCGGTCAACGCCACACTAGTGGGGGAGCCGGTCGTGAAATTGCCGTCGCCGTCCGTATCAACAATCAGGAAAGTCGCGTCCGGTTCAGTCGTATAAACTTCCACGGAACCGATCGTTCCGGTTTCCTGCACTTTCCATTGCCGTGCCAGGATTTCGAAGTTGGGAATACTAACCGTGTAGGTCACCGCTCCGTTGTTGTCACCCCAGATCAGGAAGGAGGCATCGGCAGTAATGTCGTTGCCGTTTTCGGCATTGGACGCTGCGATGGCGCCGATACCGATGGTGGTGAGTGCGCCGGTGTTGACCGATTTTGATTGTTTTTGATACAAACTCTGGCAATCCTCCCGGCCGACACCCGCAATTCTGTTATCATAGCCGCCGCCGGTTGTCCATAGGACCGTGCCGGTGCTGCTGAGGTAATTATGTGAGAGGGTTTGGCCGTACTTGATTCCCAGGTACGTGTTTACTTTGTGTTTTTCCGGAAGCGTCAATTCCCGGTCGTAGAGGATTACTTCGGGAATTTCACCGTCGAAGTAGGTCAGGTTGCCAAAGCCCAGGTTAGTGGAACCCTGGTTGAAACGTATGGTATTTGAGTTTTGATTAAACACCTGTGTCCCGTTGTTCCAGGCCGTCCATTGGCCGGCCTTCGCCCTGGTATTGTAGATATTGGGCTGTTGAATATCCCAGCCGGGGTCGAAGTTCTGGCGACCGGTGGAGCCGAACGCATCGTAGATGTTTTGGTTGCTCCAGGTGTAATGCTGCCAGTGATCGTTCCCCCAGGTAGCGAAGCCGTTGTTCTGGTTGGTCGGCCGGTCGCTTTTGATCATGTAAAATATTTCACCGGCGGTGAAACCCGTGGTAAAGTTTACCCAATCGAAGCGGTCGTCGGTTCCGTTAAAGGAGATAGACGGATTGAAGTTGATGCTATTCATCAGGAACTCCGGTCCGTTGGTCGTGGTCGGGTTATTGCCGTAGGGCGAAAAATCGTACCACTGTTCGATATTCGGGCCTTCCGAGCAACCTACACCGGCGTCGGAGCGCATCCACAGTCGCAGGCCGCTGCTGACGCAACCGGGCGCCAGGTCGGCAGAGCCGATGGTGAAATAGGCGCCATCGGGGATCATGGAAGAGTTGAACGTTGCGCAGCCGTTTTCGTTGAACGCCAGTTCCTGGTCGATCGTGGCAAAGGTCGGATCGGTGCTGATAAGCAGGTAACGCCCTTTACCGGAAGTGTAGCACAGGGAGATGTTCTGATCGCTCCAGTTGGTTTTGTCCACCTTCCAGACACGGGCCAGGCGCTTGTTCACATTAGCGCCTGAAACGGCGGTCAAAAAGTTAAGAGCGCCGTCGTTGTCGGCCCAGGCAAAGAACGATTTATCGTTCGGGATCGTGGCGGAATTTTCCAAATTGTCGCGCGCCACTTCATTACCTATTGCCACGGTGATTTGGCCATCGGTATTCATCGAGCGGCTCTGTTTTTGATACAATGCACCGTTCACATCGCGGCCGATGGCAGCGATATCGTGTTTGTACGCGCCATTAGCAGTGGCATCCCAGATTTTGGTTACCAGGTCGGAGGCGATATAGTCGGTTGCAACAGTTTGGTCTATCGTAATGCCGTATTTCACGGCCAGATAGGATTCGACCGCCCGGCGTTGCAACGCTGAGACGGCAGGTGTCATTCCACCTACCGGCACACCGTAAACAATTACCTCGGCCATATCGCCGCGGAAAAAGTCGGTGATCAATCCCCGGCGCCCGATGTAAAACGGAGCGGAAGACAAACCGGAGGTATTGGTAAACGTCGCGTTGAGTTTGCCGCTGGCAAATAATTGAGAAGCGTTTGTCGCGCCGGTGTTGTCGATAAGGTCGGAAGCGATATACCAGGTATTCGGTGAAATCACATTATTGAATGTCAGACAAGGCGAGCACCAGGTACGCGAAGTATTGGTGACCAAACTGAATCGTTGGAAACTGCCGTCGGCGTTGCCCCATAGTCCGCTGTTTATTGCAGTGGCGGGCGATTTAAAGACGACAAAAACGGCAAATTGATCGTACACATCCTTGTCTACATCAATGGTAGTTGCCCAGTGGTCATCCACGGCGTCGTAGCGCATCACCGGGTGGAAGTTTAGCAGGTCGCATTCATCATCCTGGAACACCGGACGCTGGGTTGCGACCGGGTTGTAGGCGCGGCCGTCGTACACGAGGTCTACGAGCGTGTCGATTACCTGGTTGTCTACAGAAGGCACGTTGCCGGTGTAGGAACTGCCTTCTACCTGTACCCAGAAATCCAGGTTTGACAATACGCCGCCGGGCGGATAAAACAGCCGCCCGAAGGTGAAATAGCTGCCGTCGGGAATCAGGGAGGAGTTCAGGGTTACTGCGCCGTCGGTCAGCGCCAGTTCCTGACTAATGGTTCCGAAAGCCGGGTCGGTGCTGATGAGCAAGTGGGAGGCCTGTGCATTCGCAATTTTAATGGTAATATCTGTGTCGGCCCAGTTCGTTTTGTCCACTTTCCAGGTACGCCCCATGCGGTAGTTTACATTGGAAGCCGAAACGGCGTTGGCGAATGATTTCGTCTGTCCGTTGTTTCCCCAGGTGAGAAAACGTCTGTCTGCGGAGAATGTAGAAGTGTTTGCCGCGTTGGAAGCGGCAACGGAAGTACCCATCGCGATGGTTACATCGCCGGCGTCGCCGGCACTAATAGCCTGTTTTTGCAGGAGCGCCTGACAATCGTCGCGACCGATACCGGCGATATACTTGTTGTATGCCGAATTGGTCGTGGCATTCCAGATCACGGTAGTTCCGTCGCCGGCCACATAGTCCGTCGGCGCTGTTTGATCGAGGGAAACGCCGTGTTTGAGCGCCAGGTAGCTGTTGATCGTTTTGCGTTCAACAGCCGTTACTTTGCGGTTGTACAAGACTACCTCTGCGATATCGCCGCCGTAGATATAACTTGTCACAGCGCCGATATGGTTGCCGCCGGTGCTGGTGTTAAAACTGACGACATTGGAAGCGGTGGAATAGGCCACGGTACCGTCGAAGTGCGATTTCCAGTCATTAACCGCGCTGTAAGTATTCCACAGGTGCCAGCCCGTCACGTCCACGGCCGGACCGCTGGCCGTGCCGCCGCCTTCGATCACCGCAAGCGTTTGCGGATGCCAGGCTTTGCGCACGGTGGTACCGAAATCATTGTAAATATAACCGTTTGAATAAGGATAGTGCGTATTGCTGTTGCCGCCGAAATCATAAGGGCCGCCCACTGTTCCGACGGTCGGATTAGTCGACTTGGTCACTACAAATACATCGCCTTCCGTGAAAGTGGAGGTGTAGTTGAGCGAACCGGCGCCCGGATCGGTGCGGAAAAAATCATTGCCGTCAAAATTCACGACAGGGTTGTAGTTCAGGCCGTTGGCGACCAGTGCCGGATCGGAATTGACATAAGCAAACGGGTATTCACCCAGGCCCTGATCGATCCAGTCGGTCAGGTTGCCCGGTGTGGCAGGCGTTGTACCCTGATCGGCTCTGAGCCACCAGGATAAGCCGCTGACCACGCAGCCGGGCGCCGTTACATAAGCGCCGAACGTAAAATGCTGGGTAGTGGAAAAATTGGCGTTGGCGGTGTAGTATTCGATGCCGTCAACGGTTTCCAGGTTCATGGCGATTTTTGTATCGCTGTTGTCGAAGGTGGCATCGCTGCTGACGAGCAGGTGAATGGCCGAGGCACTGCCTGGGAAATCCGATTTCAGTACGCCTACTTTTACCATGCCTACCGTTCCGTTTTCCTGCACTTTCCAAATCCGGGTAATCCGGTGCGACATGCCACCGAACGCATACGGAGCGCCCAGGGTAGCGGCGCCGCTGTTGCCACCCCAAAGGAGGAAACTTTGATCCGCCCCGAAGTTGCCCGAATGTAACGCATTGGAAACAGCCAGCTGGCTTGCATTGCCGATGACGGGCTGGAACCCGGGGTTGACGGATTTTGATTGTTTCTGGTTTAACGCCTGACAATCGTCGCGGCCGATACCGGCAACGCCGTTGTCGTATCCACCACCGACCGTCCAAACTGTGGTGCCGGTGGTACCGTTCCAGTTGCCGGCGTAATAATTATGTGTCAGGGTATTGCCGTACTTGATCGCCATGTAGGATTCGACCTTGTCTTTTTCCCAGGTGGCTAAGTTGCGGTCGTAGAGGACAATCTCGCCGATGAGTCCGTTCCAGGTTTCCACGCCGTCGTAGGCGCCGATGGTCCACAGGCCGTCCACATAGCCGCTGTTGGCCACCAAGGTGGCCTCTGTGTTAGCCTCATAAAATTCGGTCCCGTTCAGGCGAACGCCGCTGCCCACATTGGGTCCGCCACCGTTCCAGAAATAGCCCCAGACGTGAGAGCGATCCGTTGTAAAAGTACCGGGTTGCGCGATCTGAATCGGCGAAGAGCCGTTCATGTACTGAATCTGCTGAGCGCCTAATTTACCCATGTGCGGGTTGTCGATACCCAGGTCGGCGAGGTTTTCATACCCTGCATCGCCGGCATTGGTAGCGGCGCCGAACATGGCGCCGGCACTGTTGGTCGGAAGGAAACGCCCGGCGGTGTACTCGAGGTGGTCGTTTGAGCCGTCGAAGAGCAGGGCGGGGTTGAAGTTCATCGCTGCGCTTTGAATTGCCGGTTGGTGGGCAGCGGTATTTTGGATCACATTATAGCCGTTGGCCAAGTCCTGCCAGGCGGATACCGGGCTGCCGGTTACGCCGTCGGAAGCTTTGTACCAGGTGAGCATATTGGCCGCCACGCAGCCGGGCGCTTCGATCTCGTTGCCGAAGGTAAAATACTGGCCGTTGGCCAAATTTACCGTAGCGACCAGATTGCCGTTGCCGTCATCGGTCAGGGCAATCTCTGTGGGCGTACCCGAGCCAAAATTGGCGCTGGAATGCACGATGAGATGTTCTGCCTGGGAAGTGGCCGGTACACGGACCGTTACAGTGCCCACGGTTCCAGTTTCCTGTACTTTCCATATCCGGTTCATCAGATAATAGCCGGCAACAGGAGAAAAACTGTTGGGAGTGTAAGACGTTGTATACTTCGCCGTTCCGCCGTTATCGCCAAAAGTCAAAAAACTTTTATCAGCGCTAAAACTGGAGCTATTGCCGTCGTTTGTTGCAGGTAAGCCGCCGGTTTGGTTGCCGTTGTACAAGGTGACCAACGCGCCGGCGTGAACCGATTTGGATTGTTTTTGATTCAGGTCGGAATTGTCATCGCGGCCGATACCCGTGATATCCTTGTTGTAGGCAGCATTGACGGTGGCGTCCCACATTTTAGTGGCGCCATCGGAAGCCAGATAGTCCAGGGGAGTGGTTTGATCGAGCGTAACGCCGTATTTCAGGGCGAGGTAGGACTCAATCCGCTGTTTTTCCAGCGCGGTAAGGTAGTTGTTGTAGGCAATTAATTCCCCGTAAACACCTTGCCAGTTCACGATATTGTAATAACCGCCGATCATGAAGGGGGTTTCGACTGTTCTGGGGAAATTGAAGTTGGCCACTTCTTTCACATTTGCGTTTACGCGGTTTTGGCCGACTCCGTTAAAAACCCAGCAGCCGGAATAAATGTAGCTCTGGTTTTTTGTTATGCTAATGGTAGAGTGGTTGATCTCCGTACCGTTGGCGCCGTTTTTCCAAAACATGGGCGGGCCGGTATTGGGCCGTAGTTCGTAGGAGGGATCATCGGCATTCAAGTCGATGAGTGATTGCCAGTCTCCATGTCCGGTAGTTGTTGCGACCCCCCAAAAAGCGCCGCCGACGTCGTTGGTGTTATCGAAAATGGTGGTGGAACTCCGGGTAAGATAGTCCGGCCCGTTAAAGAGTACGCCGGGGTGGAAGTTAGTTATGGCATCTGCCGGGTAGGCAGCAGGCTGGTTTCCGACAGTAGATTGGGTAAAATTGTTGCTATGGCCGCTGATATCAGACCAGGTAACTGTTCCGCCGGGAGCATAGTTTTCGCCGCGGAGCCAGAGTTTCAGGTGGTTCGCTACGCCACCGGGGGCCGGCGGGCAGGTCAAACCTTTGAATGCATAATACACCCGCATGGTAGTGAGCAGGCTGAGCAGTGCGCCGTCCATTTCAAACTGGATCTCGTCGATCGGAGCGCTGTTCGTGATGGCCGCCGTGTTGATGGTACCGGATCCGCCCAACAGCTGCACGTTGAGCAGGCTGCCGTTGCTGAACTGCACATTATCCACGGGCGAGCCGCCCATGTAAGTTTTGATACGCAGCGCATTGCCCAGAAGACCCAGGTTCAAAATGCCTGCATTATCTGCAAACACGAAACCGACCGTGTTGCCGGCCGGTACGGTACCGCCCAGGTTCACCGAGATGGCAGCCGAACAACCCACACCCGCCAAAATAGTGATGGTGGCGTAGTTGGAGGTATCGGCATTGATAACATTAACCTGATTGTTTACGCTGGATCCAACACAGAGTAGCCCACCGGTGAGTCCGGTATGCCCGGCATTTATGCTGGCAGCAGGCGAATCGGTTGATTTAAAAGCATCAATACAAGTCACCGGTGGCGGGGGCGGGGGCGCAGCCGCAGCCGTCCACAACGAAAAATGCGCAATACCGTCGAGTGTGATGGTATTGCGTTCGGGATCGACCACGCTGTTCGAGTGCGGCTCCCATGTTTTTCCGGTGTCGGAGGACGAGTACAGGACAAGGCCCTCCTCGTCCAGGCCGTCCAGGTCGGCATCTTCGTATACGAATACCATCTCGGCGTCCAACTGATCGTCGAACTCCGGATGAATACCTACGATTTTGGCAATGGACTTACGGCTGCCTATATTAACCGGACCGTGCGAAACGGTAATTTCGGTGTGGCCGAGGTTTTTGGCCGCAGAGAGGCGAATACCTGCTTCTTCGATCCATTGACGGTCGGGGCTATGCAGGGTATAGGTTACCGCCACTCTATCCGGTGTGTTATGTCCAAACCAGGTCAGATAAAACGCGATTATCCCTGCTCCCAAGAACAGCGATAAGGTGATGAATTGAATTTTGTGCCTGGCTAATACGGAAGGCGTGGCGTTTGCCAATGCCCCGGCCATGCGGTTGGCAGATAGCCAATCGGGTAGATAACGTTTCATGAAACGGGAATTTTTAAGAAGAAAAAGGATGATCGGATGAATAAAATAGAAGCATCAATTAATGACGGCAGAATCCAGACTGCTTAATATTTTTAAACACATAGGCACATAGGGCACATAGTTATTTGATTTTCAAAGGTTTAAAACCTATGTGGTCTATGTGCCTATGTGTTAAGATTGAAAATGTCCAGTAGTATGGGCAGAATCTCATGGTTGCCGGTATCCAAGGAATGATCTCAGTCCGGCCCTTCGCGAATGTTGCCTTCAGAGGCTGTCTGATAGTGGTGTTGGGCGGTATTGGATTGACGGCGAGCCATTTTGGCTGGTTCTTCCAATAGCGGCAGGGTAAAATTCGATTCAGGCAACATCTGTTTCCATATCGAAACAAACTCCGGCATAAGCATGCCCGGCGCCGTGCCGGTGCAGCAAGCCAGGATAGCCTGGATGTTAAGATCAAGCCGGTATTCAAGTCCGGATTGTTCGATGAATAAATTAGATTTTTTCATTGGCATGAATTTTCATAGTGTAGTTTAATGCCTTTTTATAAAATCTATTGAGGTGGTTAAAAATCGACGATTAAAGCGGTTGTGGTTTCAACAACGGAATAGATGCCCGGCTTTATAGTTAAACCTTTATCTGTTTTAAACTTTTTTTCTACGAATAGGGGCATCGGAAAGGGCTCGAAGACCTGAAAGAGATGCCAGCTGAAATAGCGCCGGACCATTTGTTGTGTTAAAGTGGATTTTATAAATGAAAATCGTATTTTTTGATTGGATGTTATAGAAATCCAAGCCGTGGCATGAAGACATTTCCAGTCGTTTGTTGCAATACGTGCCGGTACTACCTTGCATACTCCGGCTCCCCTGCATCCTGTACTCAATGACCCAAATACTATTTCAGATTTTAGCCTGATTCTTGCCGAATTAACTTTGGTCTTCAATGGCGCATCGGGATGTCGTAATTGCGCGGTTTTCACTATTTAATATTGTTTTTGACTGTTCGATAGAATAAATATGTGAAAAAATGGTCAGAGGGCTGTTCGAATGCGGAGCGCTCCTGTGCGCCCCGCAACGAACATGCAGCAGTTAAATTTATAGTTAACAATCGAGTCAAAAGCCTATTACATCTATAGTAACAATGTCACTATTATGGTCAGTGTCGAATGAAATGTATGAAGCGGGGAATAGCGCGGAGTGCGCGCGGGATAAGCCGGGCGGATAGAAGATCGTACTTTTCATGTGATTATTTTTATTATTAAATTAATACATAAATGTACGCCCGGTACGCCCGGATAACCTTGGACAGTTATACGTCGAATCTTACTCGATTATATAGATAAATTGATTTAAGTAGTTGATAATCAGTATTTAAAATGTAAAAAATTAAATAAATTAGCGTTGCTGAATTGGTTTGCGATAAAGAGATTTCGGGATTATTCACCAGGTGACTTCTATGGCCGAGCGCCGGTTGGGCATAATATCGCCCGCGATTCAACCCCACCCCCATCCCCTCCCCCAAATGGGAGGGGGGCTTGATTTCGTGTTTCCTTTTGTGTTTCCGTATTCGGAATCAATGAGATATATGGGAGCAGGCCCCCTTCCCATTTGGGGGAGGGGATGGGGGTGGGGTTGAATCGCGGGCAATAATATGCCCAGCCAAGGCTCGCCGATACAAGTCTCCGGTGAATAACTCAACCAGTCAGTTAAAGCACGGATACAAAAAAAACCTGTCTGCAAGGGCATTGCCCACAGACAGGTTATGGAAATGAAATGAGTGCGGCTCCACTTTGATGTAAATTTCCATTCACCATGGTGTCACGCTGTAAGCGTCTGCTCAAGATTATAACTCAATTTTCCATTAAAATTGGGCTGAATTGCCACAAAAAATAAATAAGCCGCGCTAAAGTTTGGGCAGACGCTTACAGCGTGACACCCAGTAAATAGAAAAGTACATCAAAATGGAGCCGCACCCAATGAAATGAACTATGTTTTTATCAGGCGGCAGTGCTTTGTATGGATTGATTTGCCGTTATTATCGGCTTGCCCAAAATGTTGAGCACGATGGTCCACAATACTTCATAGGGGATAATTTCTATTTCGTGGTTTTGGTTCGCAGCCTCCAAGGGTACTGCCCGTAATTGTTGAAAAATAGCGTCCGCCCGCTTTTCTATATCCACCAATTTAAAGGACGACTTGGGAATCAGCTCCAGCATCCGGATGAAGGCATGGCTGCGCGCAGCATGTTGCCCATCAATATACCGGTTGCGATATTTGGCCAGGTTTTCGACGCGGTCTATAATTTGTGACCATTTTTCTTCTGCCAGATCGAATAAAAACTGGATGACCAGAACAGGAATATTCATGCCGGCTTTATCTTTCGAAAAAACCTGTATTTCATTCAGAAACTTACTGACTTTGAACTTGCCGGTTTGTTTGTTTCCCGGAATGATTCCTACCCGTGCCAATAGATAAGTGTAGGATTCAAATATTTTCCATAACTCGTTGACGGGGGCAGGTTGTTGTTCGAAATTGGGATGGGAAAAAACTTTTAGGCAGGTTTGTGCGGCATCTAAATACTTGCCGGAGTGCATTGCTGTCAGAAAATACAATTCCTGAAGTTTAAACCAGTTGTAAGAGCCGTCTTCAAAAAGCTCCTGGTTTTTATCGGCCAGTTGCAGGCATTTTTCAAACTGCTGCAGATTCAGGTAACAGACAAACAGGTTGTAATTGAATACTTGCAGCACGATGCTGCTGGTGTATTCTTTTTTTTCAAAAAAGGCGAGTGCGTTTTCGCAAAGCCTGGCCGTGTTCGCATAATCGTTGATGCTATCATAAATGACGATTTCGATTAACCGGCCAAAAAACTGTACTTTAAAGGAGTCGCATTGTTCCAGGAACGGTTTCACCTGATCGAAATAATGCCTGGCTTTTTCGGAAACCGTGTCTTTCAGCGATTTGGTACGTACAAAACGCGTGACCAGCTCGGCGTAAAAGCCTTCCGTTTTGCGCTCCATAATCCATACCTCCTCGAAGCGGTTAATTTGTTCTTCGATTTGGTCGAATTTTTTCTGGTCGCCTTCCAGCACGCCGTAGTGCAGTCGGAGCGTACGCAAAATATCAAGCGTCAGCTCTGTGAATTCGTACCGCAAGGTATGCCGGAGCAGGTTTTCCAGGATATTAATGGCGTTTTCCCGAGCGTTTTTTGAGATCAGGATCATGGAGGCCGCCCATTTTTTGGAACATTCAAAGAAGGCTTTTTGTCGTTCCGTAAAGGACGATTCCCGAAAGTCGAGCAGCAGGATAGAATCATTCAGCCGCTCTTTCAGTTTTCCTTTAATAGTGTGCAACCGGTTCGGATTTTTGCCGTATTCGGGGAAAACCGATTTGGCATCTTCATCCGTTTGCACCGCGCCGCTGGCAATGGCTTCGTAGAAACGCTCCATTTCCGAATTAGGCTCCAGAATTATGTTTAATATCCCATTAATCTTGAATTTTGTTTTCTGAAACAGATTAATGAGCGTGAGCAACTCCTGCATGAGAATAGGGTTCGATTAAATGAATGTTTTCTGGAATATTCAAGTCAGTGCCCATCCACTGTTAAAACAACAATTTGGGACGTCTAAATGACCTCGGAGTGACCGCTCCGTATTTTGATCCGCGTGCTACGGGCCGGATGCGGAGGGGCATCCGAGTCGGTCTCACTGGTATTCCCGGAATTTTTTGCAGGAAAAGATTCGGACGTTACAGCCGGCACTGGAAGCGGTTCGCCGGACGGTTCGACCCAATTGACGTAATCCGGTGCTAAATGCCGCATTGATGCGGGTATGCCAAACCCGTTTAGAAAAACAGGAATTCCGAAATCAGAGTATAGGACAGGTTTGTGCGCTTTGCGTTTTGAGGTGCGTGACAATAGACTTTTCATCAGATTAAGGTTGAAAAAATGGAAATAAGGTAAGCAGGGAGTTAATGGGAGGAAGGGCAAGACAAATAGCCTGCCCTTCCCCTTCCATCTCGATGTGTTGCTCGTGAAATCAAGGTTCTATTGGCCTAAAACGTCCAAATTGTTGATTTCACAGCAGATGCTGCAAGTTGGTGTGTACGGAAAACCAAGCGATTCCAGCAGATTGAACTTAGGCGTGTTTTTTTCCATGAGCGGACGATATTATGAAGCGTTAAGGATTATGGATTAGATTTACTTCAAAATTAAGTCCGTCCCGTATATGATGAAAGGACAAAAAACGTAAATTCTTACGTATTACTAAAATAAATATATGTAAAAAATTGCTTATTAATGTAGTGAAGCCGTAAGGAAGCGTTTTTTGCCAAAATGATGCTGTGTTAAAAATGGATGGCAGGTTATAATTCCAAGTGGCGGTCAGAGGGAGGTGGAGCGGGCGTGGCCACACTACTGGACGTTTTTAAACACATAGGCACATAGGACAAATAGTTTTTTGATTCTCGAAGGTTTAAAATCTATGTGATCTATGTGCCTATGTGTTAAAATTAAAAACGTCCAGTAGTATGGGGGGCTCCATTTAGATGTACTTTTATTTACCGGTTGTCACGCTGAAAGCGTAGGGTATTTCAAATGCTGGGTGTGATATGCCGCCATTTTTGGTTTTTTAGTTTCGGAATCTACCATAACCCAGGTGTCATGCTGTAAGCATCTGACCAAGCGGTTACCACCATTTTGCGTTGAAACGGGACAAATTTGTCCGTTTTTAATGGAAAATCGAGTTGCATGTTTAAGCAGATGCTTACAGCATGACACGCGGATTCAGGAAGATTCCGTTTATAATGGCGGCATATTTACCCCCTGCCTTTGAAACACCTACGCTGTTGTTATACACCCGCTGCCGAAGCGTATAGCCCGGGGAGTTTTTTGGGTAGCGTGGTGATTGATTTCGAAGTGCTGCCGGTTGCAGGCGGTTGGTCGACAGAACGGAGCGCGATAAGCCAAAGTGTTTCGTAGGGGATGATTTCTATTTCCCGGTGTTGATTGGCCGTATCCGAGGCACTTTCAACGAGCCATTTAAACGCACCCGACGTTTTTTGTCGGATAATATTTTGGTCGAAGGCATTTGCCGGGACCTGTAAAAGCATTTTGATGAAATTTCGGCTGCGCAGGGTAGTTTCGTCATTCAGGTACCGGGTGCAGTATTTTTTCAGCGCATCTACCCGGTTTTCACACTCATCCTGTCGTTGTTGAACGATATAGAACAAGAATTGAATAATCAGTACGGAGATATTCATCCCCCGTTTGTCTTTGGATAACAGGGGAACTTCGTTGAGGAACCGACTGATTTTAAAATTGGCCTGGCCTTCTCCAGCCAGCGCCCCTTTGAATTCGCCGGCTAATACCAAGTAATATATATAGGCATCGATAACTTTCCAGAACTCTGTGATATGCGCGGGTTGGGACTGGAAATAGGGATTGCTCTGAACTTTGGCCAGGGTTTCGGCGGCGACGAGGTAGTTTTCAGTATGCATAGCCATCATCACATAGAGTTCCTGCAACTTAAACCAGTTGAACGAGTTCTCTTCCAGCATTTCTTCCAGCGCCTGCACATACGGCCGGCCTTTTTCAAACTGACGTGTGTATAGGCAGCAGGTGATGATATGATAATAAAAAGTTTGCAATACCATGCCGCTTCGGTATTTTTTGCGCCCGAAGAAGGCTATAGCCTCCTTGCATACTTTCTCCATGCCGGCATAGTCGCTTCGACTGTCGTAGATGATCGTCTGGATCAGGTAGCTGAAGAAATGAATTTTGAAGGCTTCATATTTTTTCAGATTAGGTTCGATCCGGGTAAAATATTCTTCCGCTTTTTGAGCGGCCAAGTGTTTATCGGCGCGGGAATTGACGTAATGGATCATCAGGTTGCTGTACAACCGTTCTGTTTCCCGTTCGGCCAGCCAAATGTCTTCCAGTTCGAGGAGATGGACTTCCAGTTCCGAATATTTTCGCTGATCGCCTTCTATGGTGCCATAATAGAGTTCGAGCGTTCGTAGGACATTCATACTCAACTCTGTGAATTCAAATTCGAGGGTGTGCCGAAGCAGGTTTTCAAGTTGTTTAACCCCGATGCTGCGAATGTTTTTGGTTATGAGGATCATAGCCGCACTCCATTTCTTAACACATTCTACAAAGGCTGCTTGCCGGTCGGGGTGACTTTCCTCCCGAAAGTCGAGCAGGAATACCGCGTCGCAAAGGCGATTTTTAAGCCGGGTTTTTAAAGTTGTGATTTTAGAAATATCTCCCTCCAGATCGGGAAATAATGCCAGGAGTTGCTGGTCGGTTTGTGCCTGGCCACGGGCAATGGCATCAAACATCCTGCCCATCTGAGAGCTAGGCTTGATCAGTGTTTCAAGAAGGGTATTCGACTTGAATTTTGTTTTTTGAATAAAATCGATGAGATCGGCGAGATCATTCATAACTTTTCACGATTAAAAAAATGGTGAGAGCCGAGGGAGCTCTCTTACGGAGTTAGATTATGCCGGAGAAAAATCAGATGCCTTATACAAGACAAGATTTCCCCGGAGAAAAATGCGCGGGTACAAAAAAAATAAGCGGCCGGGAAAAGGACGTTTTTACGTCGTTTTGTTACCGCTTCGACAATTCAGATTAAAAAAATACAAATCTGGGTAAATATAATACCGTTTGTTCCGAGTGAGTCAGTCCAAAAACAATTTGATCTGCACACTACATACTTATGTAGTGCCAGGAGTAGTGCCGGGAATGTCGAAATAAAAAATTCTGCTATATTCGCATTCTCGAATTTAACAGATAATCCGTTTCATGCTTCCTCGCTGGCCTTGTCATTATTGGCTAATATCATCCTTAGCCGTACCGGTATCGTTTTTTCTTTTCTTACTGCCCCGCTTGGGGGCACAGCCAGAAGTATCCGGCTATGAAATACGTCGCATCAGTGTACAGGATGGGTTGGAAAGTCAAATCATTACCACCATTTGCGCTGATCAGCAGGGCCTTTTATGGTTTGGGACCCAATCCGGTTTGTATAGCTTCGATGGCTACCGGGTAGCACGACTGAAGCAGTCAGGTTTGCCGTTGCCGTCGGAATATGTTACCGACCTGGTGCAAATCAACACACCCTCGCAAGCGCTGTTGTGGATCGCAACGCAGGCCGGCTCCTGTTTGCTTGACCCCGTTACCCGGCAAATTATTCCTGCGGCTACTTTGGGTCTTCCGGATTCCCTGCTTCGGCGTTGTATCCAGATCGAAAAACGCGCCGACGGCTCCCTGCTGGCACTGGGCAAGGATCGGTTATTTCAGTTGAAGCCGACTAAGAGTGGTCATTACAGCGCGCAAGACCTGCTCCCTGTACCGCAAATGATTGCTCCTAAATTGTTCGTCGACCCGGAAATTCCCAACGTAGCCTGGGTCATGCCTGTTAAAAACAGGATTTACAGTCTCGTCCAGGGTAATCTTTCAGAGATCGCAATCCGGCAGGAAGGTCAAAAACCGACGCCTGTCGAAGGCATCCTGCAGTTTATCCCCACCGGTAATCATGGTCTGGTGGGATGGGATCATGTCCGAAACCTGTTTTACCTGGATCAAAGCAGAAAAATCAAAGCAAATCCGGATTCCCTTAAAACCCTGGAAAGTTTTTTACCCGGCGTCGGCGCTATCGACCGGATGTTGAAACAAAAGCCGGTTATCCGTTGTCATACCGTGCTGGAGGGCGGCCAGGAGGCTTACGGCACCTCTCTTGGGCTGTTTTTGGTCTATCGAAAAACATCTTTGTTCCATGTAATCGAACCGCTTGTGGAAGAAGAAATACGCGGTATTCTGGCCGATTCTTCCGGGCGATGGTGGGCAGGTACTTACACCGGTTTGTATACCGGAAGCGCACCGGGTGGTCCGGTGAAAAAAACAAATAATTTTACTACTGTTTGGGATTTTTTACCCGTTGGCAACGACTGCTGGCTCCTGGCCCTGGAACGCCCGAATGGCCTGATTACCTGGAATCGCACCAGCAACCAAGTGGTAAGTACCGCCCGGGTGGAAGGATTAGTGCATTCCGCTAAAATGAGCCAGACATTAAAACTATGCCAGGATTTTCGCGGGCATATTTGGGCAGGTACCTATACCGGGTTGCTCCACAGCGACCCTGGCCCGGCGTATGATTTTCGATTATTTAAGGATCCTGTTACCGGCGGTGCATTCAACCAGGCTTTCATTCGGGCGCTTTTGCACGATGCCGATTCCAGTATCTGGATAGGCGCGCAGGATGGTGTGTATCGCCTGATTTTCAATAAGCGTAAAATGCGTTACGAACCTGATCCGAAAGCCCCTTATCTGAAAAATTCAGTAATCATCGATTTCTATCAGGACCGGACGAGTAATATTTGGATTGCTACCAGAGATTCAGGGATATTCTGCCGCCAAAAGTCAACGGGAATATTCCGTCGGTATGACATGGAAAACGGCCTGTCTAATAATGCAACCTGCCGGATTGAAAGCAGCCATAATGATCAGGTATTGTGGATCAGCACGCACAACGGCCTGTCGCGACTGCATGTTCCCTCGGGTATTTTTCACAACTTTTATGAAGAAAGCGGTTTTCCGGGGCATGAGTTTAATGCGGCTGCCAGTACTACATTTCCTAATGGCACTATGCTTTTCGGTGGGGTGAACGGCTTGGTTTCTTTTCACCCGGATTCCATTTTTATAACTAATTACCACTATAAAACCATCGTATCCGGCGCCCAGGTTTACGATAACGACACTAAAACCTTGAAGGACCTAACCTTACAGGACAGGAGGATTCATCTCGGCCCGTATCCGCAGTATCTCGTTTTTTATTGGGCTCTACAGAGTATATCCGGCCAGAGAAGGTGAATTACCGGTATCGCCTGAAGGGGCTTTCAGATGCCTGGACTTACATACGGGGAGAACATGAAGTCCGGTTCTTTCGGCTTGCGCCGGGCGACTACACCTTAGAAGTACAGGCCATGCCCATCAAAGGCCATTTTGGGCCTTCCGTGAAGGTGTCGGTGCATGTGGCAACACCTTTTTACGAAGCCTGGTGGTTCAGCGCCCTCCTGCTAGCGGCAATCATCGGGATTGCCTACCTCGCTTATCTGTACAGGCTCCGGCAGTTGCTGAAAGAACAAACCATCCGGCGGCAAATTGCCGACGACCTGCATGATGATATTGGAAACAAACTCAATATCCTAAGTATTCTTGCACAAAAAATAGCCGGGAATATCCGCACTGGGGAGGCTACCATGCAGGAGAATAATTTGCAAAAACTAACGGAAGTAAGTCGCGATACACTTCGTTCATTGCATACGATGATCTGGAGTGTCGACCCAGGTAAAGATCGCCTGCAGAACCTGTTTTCCAAAATGCAGGACTTTTCCGACGATTACATGCAGCCGCTCAATATACAGCACGGGTTCCTGCTTCCCGATCCCATACCCGACCGGGAGTTGAACCTGAAAGTCCGGCATCATGTCATGCTGATCTATCAGGAACTGCTCACCAATATGATAAAACACACGAATACACGCCGGATTGACACGGAAATCTCCCTGCCGGAGGGTATTCACCTGGAGTTTACACTGAAAAATGAATACAATGGGTCGGGCGGAAAACCAGCCCCCACTATTTCGGCTAACCGCGGGCATGCCAGTATAGAGCGCCGCCTCCAATTTATAAACGGTAGTGTACGGCATGTTACCGAATCTGAAACAGGACAAAGCATTGTCCTGTTTATTCCAAATATTTTTAAATAACCGGCCCATGATAAACCTGGCAATTATAGAAGACGATCCGATGCTCCGGGAAGAATTAAACGAATTTTTTGCCAAACATGAACGTATTCATTGTATTCTGGTAGTTGACTCTATTGCCCGGTTCCGGCAGTTTTTCAGAGAATTTATGCAAATAAATGTCGTATTGCTGGACATAAATATGCCCGGCATTTCCGGCATCGACGGTATACCGATCATCCGGCGTCTGCTGCCGGGCGCTGAAATTATCATGCACACGGTGAACAATGACTACGATACTATTTTTAAATGTATCTGTGCCGGTGCAAACGGCTACCTGTTGAAAGACGGCGACCTGCAAAAACTGGCCGACACCTTGATCGAAATTGAGAAAAACGAGGGAAGCGCGCTCTCTCCCTCCGTTGCCAGACGTATTTTATCCTATTTTCAGCCGCGCACCGCCCAACAACACCCCGAATCGCTGAACGAACAAGAGCTGAAGATCAGCCGCCTTTTAGTCGACGGTTTGTCGTACCAGGAAGTCGCCGACGCCATCAATATTACCGTAAACGGCGTTCGCTACCATATCAAGAACATTTATGCAAAACTGCATATTAAATCGAAGGGAGAACTCCTGAAACGATACCGGGAAGGGCGAATTGATTTGTAGTAACCCTCTACATCTCCTCCGGCCCTTCTCCCACCCAATCCTGGATAAACCACCCGTCGACGCAATGTTCTTTTAATTCTTCTTCGATCCAGCCCCGCACCTCGGCCACGATTTCGCCGGGATAAAGCAGGTGGATATTGGGCCCCGCGTCGAGGCTGAAATAAACCGGATGCCTGGTTTCTGCCCGGTAGGCGCGTATTTTTTGAATCAGCGCCACGGTACCGGGTTCCAGCAACATAAAGGAAGGGTTGCTGCACATCATGAGCGCGTGCAGGGCAAGTGCCTCGTCTTCGGCAATTTTACCAAAAGTATCCATATCGCCGCCACGCAAGGCATCCACCAGCCGGGTCATACGGTTCTTCGCCTGCGCATATCGCGGCTCGGCAAACGGGTTACCTTCCATCAGGGCATGGCCGGCCCGGCTGCTCACGGTTTTTTCGCGGCTGCTGACAATCAGGATATCGTCGTGCAAATCCTTGAAATCCGGGTGCAGCAGGTCTTCGGCCGGCACGCCGTATTCGTCGGACGAGCCGGGTACTGCGGGCGTGGCGCCCCACACGGAAGCATACGGAAATATCGACCTGCATGCGCTGCCGCTGCCCAGGCGAGCCAGGTAGGAGGCCTTTTGGTCGAAGTCGCCGGGATCCTGGAGCGAGCCGAACAAAGCATCTTCCAAAGAGCAAAGGCACAGTGCCAGCGACGCCATACTGGATGCCGAGGAGGCAATGCCCGCCGAATGTGGAAACGAGTTGCCGGTATTTATGCGCAGTTTCAGTTGGCGCAAAAACGGGAACTGTGGTGTCAGGCTTTCCAGAAAAGCGAGCGTCTTTGTTCTGAAAGATTCATTTTCTTCGCCGTGAAATAAAAACTCCAGGTCGATCCGGTTGTCCGTTTCTTCCCGGAATTCGTAGGCCAGCGCCGTATCGGTGCAGGAAGCCGAAAGCGTTAAACTGAGGGACGGGTTGCGCGGTAATTGCACCCCGTGTTTGCCCCAATACTTGATAATGGCCAGATTACTCGGGCTGCGCCATACAATTTGGCCCGGTTCAGGCGGGTTGGAGGAGTCGATAAGTAGTCGTGAATTCTCGTACATGCGGCAAAGAAAAGAAAAGTGGAATAAATCCTCGCCGGTGTTTCATCCGACTGTCCTACTTTTGCAATCTTATGATGCAAAAAATTTGGTTAAAAATCCGCCGCCTCGGTTTCGAGATCTACTGTTTTTTAACGGCGCCCTTCGTCGTAAAAAATTGCCTGAGCATGATGGCATTCCTGACCGGCCTGTTCCTGCTGACTTTTTGGTGGCTGAAATGTTATACCAATCACGGGGAGAGCCTGCAGGTGCCGAGTTATATCGGCATGAGTTTTAAAGAAGCGGCTAAAAAGGCCCGGCAGCGCGATTTTGAGGTGGTGGTCAATGACTCCATCTACGAGCCGGGCAAACCGCCGGGTGTGGTCCTGCGGCAAAACCCCGACCCGGAAAGCCGGGTAAAAGAAGGGCGTACGATTTATTTTACGGTCGCAAAAAACAATCCGGATATCGTCACTTTGCCCGAATTGGCGGGCAGCGACGACTACGACCTGTACAGCCGCAAATGCAGCCGTATGGGTTTAAAACCCCGGATTGTAGCCCGGGTAGCCGATCCGGCCGAACCGAACACCATTATCGCCGTTTTATACCGGGGGGATACCATCACACAGGATCTCCGCCGGGGCTTTAAAGTAGAAATGGGCGCCACCATCGATTTTATCGTCAGCGAGCAGGTAACGCTCACCGTGGCTATCCCCGATTGTTATTGTCAAACCTACGATGCTGCGGTGTTCCTGATTACCAGCAGCAATCTTAATATCGGCTCCGTGATCGCAGATGCTACAGTAACGGATAAGCAGACGGCTTATGTTTACAAACAAACCCCCAGGTTCGACCCCAACGGCACCATGCGGGTCGGCGAACAAATTGACCTGTATCTGACGCAGGAAAAACCGGTTGACTGCGGGAATTGATTATTTTGTTGATTTGTTGATTTGTTGATTTGTTGATGCGTTGATTTGTGGGATGTAGATCAAATCAACGCATCAACAAATCAACGCATCAACAAATCAACAAATCAACACATCAACAAATCAACACATCAACACATGGATATCAACATTAAAGAACTCCACCAACGACTCGCCGCCGGCGAAAAACTCACCCTCATCGATGTGCGGGAACCCTGGGAATTCCAGGAATTCAACGTCGGCGGTCAATTGATCCCCCTGGGGGAACTGATGAACCGGATGTATGAATTGGAAGACGACAAAAACGAAGAAATTGTCGTGTATTGCCGATCCGGCAACCGGAGCGGCATGGCCCAGGCCCTCATGCAGGCGCAGGGGTTCGCCAACGTACGCAATCTGACCGGCGGTATGCTGGCCTGGCGGGATACGTTTGGTGATGAAAAACCTTAAAAATCGTTTCCATCAACGTCTTTAAGCATGAAACAGGCATTCCTGATCGGTTTTATCCTGGCAGTGGCAGCCTGTGCACCCCGGCTTCGTACGGAGCGCTTTCAATTTGAATCACCCGCGGCCCCGGCAGCCCCTCAGGCCGGGCCCCGCAGCGTTCCGCGCCCGCCCGTGGGTACTTGTGCCGGCTGGGAAGGTTACCTGCCCGATCCGGATCACCCGGAATACCTGCCGATGCGTTTCCTGCGGGTCAATTTTCACGTCATGGATAAAACCGACAGCACGGCACACCGACCGGCAGACTCCGTGCGGGTTTTTCTGCGGGAATTACTGGACCTGGCCAATGCCGAACTGGATACCAATGAACGCAACTGGCGCTCGCCCGAAGGCACCCGGACGCTGCCTAAACGGTACCGGTACGTGCTCACGCCCCAACCGGCGCCCGGCGACGATGGCATTTATTTCCACTACGACGACGACCTGTATTACTTTGTGTCGATGGGGCAATATCAAAACAACTACGACAACAAAGTCATCCGGCAATATGGCATCGGCACAGATTCTATCCTGAATATTTTTCTCCAGGTACATCCGCGCGACAGCTTCAGTTCCAAAACCTACCGCGCCAACGGCCAGGGTATCGCCCTGGGCACCTCGCTCAAAATGGCCGGCGTGCTGGAAAGCAGCGAAGGCCCGGAAAGTTTCGACGGACTGCTCAACCACGAAGTCGGCCATATTCTCGGCATCAGCCATGCCTGGGTGGAAGACGGCTGTCCCGACACCGACAACCACCCGAACAAATGCTGGACCGGCTCGAAAGACCCGCCCTGCCGCGACCTGGCCACCAACAATATGATGGACTACAACGCCTACCAGATTGCCCTTAGTCCCTGCCAGATCGGCCGGGCCCAGGCTACTTTTACCAACGAAAAAAGTTCGGTGCGCCGTTGTCTGATCCCAACGTGGTGTACCTTGCGGGAAGATCGCGACATCATCATTACCGACTCGGTTGCCTGGACGGGCGCCCGCGACCTCGAAGGCCATGTGACTATTGCGCCCGGCGGGGCTTTACGGCTCTCCTGCCGGGTGTCGTTGCCACCCGGCGGCCGCATTACCGTGCAACCCGGCGGACGCCTTTGGCTCGATGGCTGCCGCCTGCACAACGCTTGCGGCAAAACCTGGGCCGGCATCTATTTACAAGAAATAAAAGGCATACGCGGCGCCGTACATATTTTACGGCCACCGGTGCTGGAAAATGTAGCGGAAAGCGAAAAACAACGGCGACATAAAAACTAACCATGGAGAACATACCGATCCAGATGTACGGGAATTCCACTGAATTAGTGGCGCAGAAACAGGTGGTGCTGAATCCAAAGTTGATTCCGGTATTATTTATCCTGACGTCGCTGGCGCTGTATTGGCCGACGCGCGACGCCGGCTTTGTGATGGATTGGCTCGGTTGGCAGGCTGCATATAACCGTGCCGGCTGGGCGGGCGTTCCGGGGAGTTTCGGCTATCCGGGTTTACACCCCGTGTTGCACCTGGGGAACTACCTCCTGTACTGGCTTTTCGGGGCGAACAGCCCGATATGGTACGGGGTATTTGCCATCGTGCATGGGCTAAATGCCTGGTTGTTGTTTCGCCTGGCCTTGCGACTGCCCGTACATGCGCCGGCCGGCCGAACCTTGTTTGTCGCCTTTACGGCCGGTGTGTTGTTCCTCTTATCGCCGTACGCTGCCGAGGTGGTAGTTTGGCGGGTGTGTTTACATTATCTGTTAGCCCTGTTGTTTGCACAGATGGCCATGCACCGGACGCTGGATTATTTGCACTCGGGCAAACGCCGGGACTGGTGGCAGATTCAGCTGTTTTTTGCCCTGGGGTTGTTTTCGTTCGAATGGTCGCTCGTGGTGCCGGTACTTTTGTTGATCCTGGTCGTTACGCGGCATTTTTCCCCAAGGTCCGATGCGCCGTTGATGCCGCTTTTAGGCAAATTGTTTGCGCCGCAGGCGGGCCTTCTGGCCTTATATTTTTTGATCAATAAACTCCGCATCGGCGATTGGGTCGGGCATTATGGCGCCGAAACCCACCTGAATTTCCAGCCCCGGGTCATACTGGCCACCATGTTTAAATATGTCGTCAAACAATTCGGATTTGCGCGGCACTGGGAACATGCCGAAAAAACCCGGCTGTTCGATGGGCTGGAAGCAGGCTGGCCGTTTTGGTTGGGCGCCGGTTTGCTGGTCTTGGGCGCCCTGGTCTGGCTTGTGTTTTTTCGCCGTGCCAATGCCCGGATCCAATGGGCGGGAGCGGCTTTTGCCTGGTTTTTTGTGGCCCTTTTGCCGGTTTCCAACCTGTACTTCTGTTATTTACAACTGTCTGAAAACGACCGTTACGGTTATTTCGCTACCGGCTTTGGGTGGCTCGGCTTTGCGCTGTTATTGTCTTTTTTGCCAAAAATTCCGGCGCGATTAATCATGCTGGCCTTGCTGGTGCTTTCCCTGCACCTGCTCGCGGGCACAAACCGTTACTGGGCCGCGTCCGAACAATTGTACAATGATCTGGTGCAGGACTTCCGCTGGTACGACCGCGACGAGGTGATTATCCTGGCGTCTCCGGATAATTACCACGGGGTGTTCATGTTGCGCATCATCGGTCAGCCCAATGGTTTTAACGAAGCCCTCGAAATGCGCCGGGGTCGGGCCTTTGCCGGCAACATGTGGGAAGTCGCCCAGTTCAATGTCTCGAACCCTTCCGACGGCGTAAAAGTGGAAAAGGAAAAAGGTAAATTATTGTATAAAGTGAGTTTCCGGCAAGACGGCAACTGGTGGTGGCGAAACGGTATCGGCGCAACAGATTATGAAAATGATCGTTACCTGTTCCGGATGAAAGAATGGCATGTAGAAGTGGAATTAAAAGAAAAACGTCCTAAAACAGTCGTTATTTATCCGGATGGTGGAAAGTGGGTGGAGGTGAAGTAAAAGCAATCTAATGGACATTTTTATTTCACACAAAGGCACAAAGACACAAAGCGTAGAGTATACTTATTTCACGCAAAGGTGCAAAGGCGCAAAGTAAGAGGGGGGATAACGCTTATACATTTTCGTGAAATATAAAGGTTTTAGCCCCTCTTACTTTGCGACTTTGCGACTTTGCGTGAAAGAAGTGTACTCTGTGCTTTTTATACTCTGTGGTTTAAAAAACAGACTAAAGAGGCTGTATCATAAGTCCATTTCCCGCAGATGCCGCAGATTTTCGCAGATTATTTTCACAAGATGTCAAAATAAAAATCTGCGGTGATCTGCGGGAAAGAAAATTTTCTGCGAGAACTTATGAGACCCTCACGATAAGTCAGATGTCTCCTTTCAGTCGACATGACAGCTCGCGCGCGGTTAATTTTCCATCGGATTCCTCGCTGCGCTCGAAATTTACCGGGAACGCTTTGAATATTTCGAGCGCAGCGAGGAATCCGACAGAAAATTAATGTTATCGAGCTGTCATGGCGAACGCAGTGAGCCATCTGATTTACCGTATAAAAGGAGTATTATCAACGACAAACAGAAATGTCATAAAATTCTTTAAATGAAAAAATATCGCTTTTTCGTTTTCCTCTCTTTCGCCATCTCCCTTGCTTTACTCACCCCGGCTTGCAGCCAAAAAAGCGGCTGCCCGGCCAATGAAAGCCTGCGACCGCCGGTGAATAAAAAGGGGGAAATAAAGTCGACGAGAAAAGGCCAGTCCGGACTATTCCCGAAGAAAATGTCCAAAAAGATGCGGAAGTAACCCTTCTGGGGGGGATAAAAGCCTCAAATGCAAGAAGGGCGGCATTTGCGCGGGCTTTTTGGTACTGGTTTTGTGCAAAAAGTTTTGAATGATGAATGATGAACGATGAATGATGAATTTTCCGAGTATTTGGGAAAAAATTCATCATTCATCGTTCATCATTCATCATTCATAACTTCTTTTAATCTTGTTGCACAAAATCATCCCTTTTTCCTTATGCCGGTACCTCTTACCAACCTGCTTTTTCAGGGCCTGTCCGTATTTGCCCTGATGGCTTTTTCCGCCATTTCTTCGGTTTTCACCCTGGAGACCACCATTCCAAACGATATTTCGCCTTGTCAGGAAGTCGTTTACCAGATCACCCTCACCAACAGTTCGCCACAAACCCAGGTCGCCGGCACCCTGCAGTATTGTTTGCCCGAAGGGCTGAAATACACGGGGGTAACAGGACTTGCCGCTTCCGATCTGTCGGATTTGCGCTGTCCCGTTTTTTCACTGCCTTCTATCAATGGAAATGCCGCACTCACGTTCCAACTCCGGGTACGCGTGGATTGCGCCGCCCAGGATCAGGGCGGTATTCGTGATACCATACGAATCACAACCGGGGGCATTGCGCAGGACCCCTTGTTCGGGAGCGAATACAATGTGCGCGCGCCCGTCGTCACCCTCACGCCCGGCCAGAACTGGAACTATACCGGGGCGACCGACGACGTTTTTGTCCGCACGTTTACGCTTAAAAACGAGGGTTTCGGCGCCATTTATCAACTGTATGTCGTCGATACGTTCAGTCAGGCCGGCCTGGAACTGATCAATACCACGGGAACCATGACCGGGGATACCCTGATCCTGACGGGTACCGATTTGGGGCCGGACAGCCTGCTGTCGCACCAGGATTCGGTGGTGGTGACGCAAACGCTGCGCATGAAGGGCTGTCCCGAAACCTCATTCATCGTACAGTTCGGTTGGCGTTGCCCCGACGGAGAGGTTTGCCTGGCGCCTAAATTTGACTTTTATACGATTTCAGCTGGCTTGAGCCCGGCGCCCAACGTGGTGGTGAGCGCCAATGTCCCGTTCACGTCGCCCCGGCCCTGCGAGCCGGCGCCGCTGGAAATCAAAATAGAAAACACCGGGACAGCGCCGGCCCTGAACCTCGAATGGATCACGGGTTATTACATAGATCCGCTCAACCCGGAGACCGCCTGGCAAAAGGTGGATTGTTTGCCGATGAGCCTCTTTCGGGCGGCCTTCACCAGCCTGGCCGATGTTTCGGCGCCCGGGGCCATTGATCCTTACCGCATGTCCTTATCGACCCTCGCGGGCGATCCCGACGGGCCGGGCGGCCTTTCGGATGAAGACGGCGACGGCCAGTTCGACGACCTGGCGCCGGGCAATTCGGCGGTGCTGACCTTGTCCATCGACTTCGATCCGGCCTGTACGGCCTGCAACAGCGTGCTCAGCGACTGGTTTATCGGCACCCGTGTCACTTTTTCCAATCCCTGCGGGAGCACGGTGTCGTCGGCCTGGCCGACCAATCTGAAAACCGGTATTGCTTTTTCGGGCTCCGGATTCACCGACGCGAATGATTTTTTACTGGAAGCCGGCAACCAGTATGATTTTGAATACAGCCTGGGCGTGAGTTTTACAGGGCTGGACGCCCTTTGCCCGAACGATAGTTTAATCCTGCAATATATTTTGCCGGAAGTGCTGGAAGTGCCGGCCGTTTTTCAGCCGCTGTTGGACAACGTGGCCGTTCCGTGGTGGACCCAGGGCGATAGCCTGTACCTGTTGTTGCCCAAACCCACCGGCAATCTCATCCTGCCCCTGGTGACGGTTTGCCCGCCGGATATCGACGATTCTGCCATTTGTACGCCGCCGTACGAGCCGCGAACATATAAAGTGGAAGTTAAAATGACCTGGACCTGCGGCAACGGCTGCGACCAAGTGCTGCAACTGCTGTGCGACTCCGGCGACCCGTTCACCCTAGATTGTCCGCGGCCCGACGACACGTCGCAAATGCACGGCATTTTTGCCGATAGTTTTTGGGTGCAACGTATCACGCTCGGATTTACCGATCATACGCTGACCACCCGGGTTGACCCCAACCTGCCCGGACTGGAACTGACCACCGGCATTCCCTACGACACCGTGTTGTTCCGCGCATCGGCCCTGATCGACGGTACGGCGGGCGACCTGTTCGACAGCGCCCAAATTCAGGTGTACTATTACAACGGTTCGCTCAATCCATTTTTTCAACACCTCAACACCGCCATTACCCTGGTGGATGCGGAGACCGGTCAATCGTTTCCATGCGATCAACTCGTTACCGGCGAATCTTATTTAGACGGATATCATATCTGGGAAATTACGCTCTTGTCGCTGACTCAGCCGGGCGGCTGCCTGTTTGCCGGCGGCGTCCACCTCACGCCGGGCGACCGGATCGAGGTGGAGATCAAAGCCCATTTGAACGAAGCCCTGCCCAACAACGAAGTGACTATTCTGGACGACCTGCGCGTACGTTTTCCGTTTATGTACCACGGCGATTCGGTATTGTGTAAAATGAAAAATACCGAATTCGGCGTGATTAACCCGGATTACTCCTTCGCCGTCAATAATATTTTTCCGGTGGAGGTTTGTGGAAACATGCGGCTCGAGGTGTATTTCAACCAGGGCCTTTCAGCGGCGATTAATTCGGATATTTTTCCAGGCGAAATACGCCCGTTGTACGTGTATGACTCGCTTTTTGTCGGCCTCGGCCCCGGCTACGAATATGTGCCGGGCAGCGCGGTGTGGCAATACGACGAAGGCGACGGGGGCACCGGCCTGCCGGTTACGCAACTGATTCCGCTGGCCGATCCGGCGCCGGTTACGCTGGCATCCGGGGCGCCAGGGTTGCTTTTTCTGCGCCCGCCCGGACTTCCGGTGACGGATTATTACAAGGGTCAGGCGCCCGCCGTGCTGTATCTGGATGCCCGCCTGACCTGCCCGCCCGATACGACAAAAACGACGGTGGATATCATCGGGCACCGCCTGCTGGCCACGCTCGATTCCATAAATATGCTCCAGAACACGGGCTTTACCGGGGTGCCGGATTTCAACGAACTGAGCCTGTCGGCTTTTGCCCCGCTGTCGGTAAACAGAATTCCAACCTGGTATATCGAATATTGTAACCCTGCGGTTTCGTTTGATATTCCGGAGCCTGTCCTTTTTATAGAGTCGGGAACCGCTCTGCAACTGAGTTCCGCCGTCGATGTCACCGACCCCGGCCTGCCGCAACCGCTGACGATCAGTTTTCCGGACATCAACATGGCGCAGGTACGCGGGCTGTTATTACAAGAAAACCAGTGCCGTATCATCGAATTGAAAGCGGATCTGATCGAATGTGTATTGGATACGCTGATTCTTCGGCCGGGCATACAATGCAGCGGCGCGGCGCCTTGTATTTTGGATCGCCCGCTGACGCTTGTGTTTATCCCCAAAGAAGGCTCGGCCCAGGTAAACGTGACGGAAAGCCCTGCCGCGCCGGTCAATTTGTGCGATCCGATCGATTATACGGTCAAAGTGATCAATGTGGAAGAAGGGAACCTGTATGAGGTGGACGTATTGGTAAAATTGCCGCAAGCCGGTCAGGTGTACGCGCCGGGTAGCGCCACCATCACGTACAACGGGGTAACGATACCCTTGCCCGATCCGGCCGTCACACCCGACGGTTTGTTGTGGACGCCTGATTTTTCGCAGCCGCCGTTTGCCATAGAAGGACTTCCGGGGGTATTCTCCGCCCCGGCCAACGCCTTTGAAATCCGTTTTCAGGTGGAAACCAATTGCGACTATATAGACGGAACCCGGTTTTTCTATTCCACAGCCTGGGACAATGCCTGCGGCACACGGCATAGCACCTCCCGTTTCGTAGCGCCGGAGTTGTCTATCAACGGCGCACCGACCGCGAGCAACGATTACCAGTTATTATTACAAATGCCCTTTCCGGCTTCTTTTTGTGCAGAAAATACCGTTCGGGTTACGGTGATCAATCCCGGAAACCAGGGACTAACGGCCGCCAACGAAAAAATACGGGTGGTGCTGCCCGGCGATTTTATCTATGTGCCGGGCTCTTACCAACCGGTGTACAACGGTCCGGCCGGCGTGTCTGCACCGGCGCCGTTCGACGACGTGATCTTCCTGTATTTCGATATGCCACCCGGCGTTGCTGCCGGAGATTCTATTGTTTTTCTATTTAAAATACAAAATACCGACATTACAGCGGGCTGTAACGCGGCTTACGACCTTTTTGTACAAACCCTGCAAACGGAAGACGTGGCCTGCGGCAATACGAGTTGTGCGATTGATTTTATCACGCGGCAGGCGTCTTTCAGTACATTTTTTGAAAAACCGACCTTTACCTTGTCCGATCCAGGCGGCACGGGCCAAACGCTGAATGCGAACCAGGAACAATGGCAAATAGAGTTTTTGATCAACAATACCTCGGGCGCTTTGCCCGGCGGCGGCGCGTTGCAGGTAGACATCCGGCTGGATATTGACCAGAACGGCCAACTGGACCCCACCGACGCGCTGATACAAACAATTGCCGCGGACGTCAACGGCCTGCTGCCCGGCGCAGGCAAACTGTTTTCAGAAACGGTGGGTGTGCCGGGTATAGCCTCCTGTTCCGGTCTTTGGCTGGTGCTGACGGATACGGCTTGTTCCTGCCTGCAGGGCTCGATTTATCTGCCTTTTGTGCCGCTGGAAAATGCGGGGACAGACAGCACGGTATGTGCAGGAACAAGTATTCAGATCGGCGCGGCGACGGTGACTAATTACCAATATGAATGGATGCCGGCATCGCCTTATTTGAGTGATCCCGGCGTGCCGAATCCCGGTTATTTGTACACCGGCAATTTTGGCGGCAGCCATATTTTTTCAGAAACGCTTATTTTAAAAACGACCCGGCCGCAGGGTTGCGCTTCCTTCGATACCATCCGGATTACCACCCGTTTGTTGGAATTGTCGTTGACAACAACGCCCGCGTTATGCTTCGGTGATTCTACGGGTAGCATAACGTCGTCGGTGCAGGGCGCTGAATTGCCGCTCGGGTATACCTGGAACGATCCGGCTTACACAGGCGATCAACTAAACAACGTGCCCGCCGGCAACTATACATTGCTCGTCGCTGATGCGCTGGGCTGTATGGATACGGTTACGGCTACGGTCGGTCAACCGGAACCGCTGGCGGTTTTGCTCACGGCATCGGATTACAACGGGTACGGGGTGACTTGCGCGGGCAGCAGCGATGGCAGCCTCACGGCAAATGCCGGAGGCGGAACAGCCGCTTATCAATTTGCCTGGTCGCCGGCCGGAACCGGCTCTATGATAGGAAATTTGACGGCCGGCGACTATGCCGTGACGGCCACGGACGCGAACGGCTGTACCGCAGAAACCGCGGCCACCCTGAGCGAACCTACGGCTTTAATATTGGATACCCTCGTGACGGATGCGATTTGTCCCGGCGGCGCCAACGGCGCGCTGACCGTTTCGATTCAGGGCGGCGTGTCGCCGTTCAGCGCTAACGGACAGGCGGTGTCCGGCGCGGTGTACACGCAAAACGGCCTGCCCGGCGGTTTATATACGGTAACGATATCAGACGCCAATAACTGCACGGCTGAAATCAGCGCGACGATAGATTCATTGTTGTCCACATTTACCGTTGCGACCGATTCGGTGGATTGTTTCGGCGGAAACGACGGGGCGGCTTCCATACAGGGCAACGGTTATCCGCCCTTCCTGTATGCCTGGCCGGGCGGCGGAAGTGGAAATTCATACACAGGCAAGGCTGGAAACTATATTGCTACCGTCACCGATGCGCTGGGTTGTATTTACCCGGTACCTGCCGAAATCGGCCAGCCACCGATGCTGACGGCTACGGCGAACCTGACGCCACCGGCTTGTTTTGGCGACAGCAGCGGGCAAATAAACCTGGTACCCACCGGAGGAACGCCGCCGTATCAATACAGCCCTGCCGGCCCGGTTGTCGGCGGTTTGCCGGACGGCGCCTATAGTTTTTCAATTACCGATGCAAATGACTGTGTGTTTGTGCTCGACGCCGTGCTGACGGCGCCCGCGCCGCTGGGTTTGACGTTGGCGGTGGTGGATGTCCTTTGCCAGGGCAGCAGTACCGGACAAGTGAGCGCGCAGCAGGGTGGGGGAGTGGCGCCGTTTAGTTTTCAGTGGTCCGACGGGTCTGCCGGCGCCCAACTGAACGATTTGGCCGCAGGGACTTATACTGTCACCCTCGCCGATGCCAACGGCTGCACAATAACCGGATCGGCCACTATTCAGGAGCCGCCGCCTTATGAGCCGGTTTTTACAGCCATTCAACTGCCCTGCGCCGGAAAAACAGACGGCACTTTGATGGTGGAAGGTTTGCCGGCCGGCGTTTTGTACGGCCTCGATCAGCCGCCTTTTACCGAAACAGCCCTGTTCGAGCGCGTGCGGGGCGGCGGGCATGTACTGCATGTAGAAGATTCGCTGGGATGTGTTTTCCAGTTTGAATACGAGATGCCCGAACTGCCTTTGGAACTGGGCCGGGTGTATGCCGATACGATCATTCACCTGGGCGACAGCGTGTTGTTGTACACGGAAATCAATCCCGCTTTGCCGCCGGACATCGCGGTCGATATTCAATGGTTCAATCTGACATCGGCGCTTACGGCCTGCGATACCTGCCCGACTTTATGGGTAAAACCCTTTGGTACCACGTATTATCCGGTGCGTTTTTCTACCCCGCAGGGGTGTGTATGGGAGCAGCAGGTGCTGGTGCAAGTGCTGCGCGACAGCGTGTATGCGCCGAATGCGATTGCCTTCGATGCCACGAATCCGGATAACGGGTATTTTACCTTGTACAGCCGGCCGGGCGCGCTGGCGCAAATCCGGTCGCTACGTATTTTCGATCGTTGGGGCGAACTGGTTTTTGAGCGGCTGAATTTTGCGCCCAACGAGTTTGCGCAGGGTTGGGACGGAACTATAAAAGGGAATAAACCGGTACCCGGCGTGTTCGTGTGGTACGCGGAAGTGGAGTTCGCGGACGGGGTGGTGGAGTTGTTGAAGGGGGATGTGACGGTGGTGCGGTAAAAAGGATTTTTTTTATAAACTTAACTTTACTCTATGAACCGAATTGTACTATCCTTCCTGTTTTTTGGCGCTTTGACTTATCTCCATGCCGCCACGCCCGGTTTCCTGTTTTGCGGAAATATTTCCGTCGACTCCATACCGCCCACCATCACCTGCCCGCCGAACGTCACCCTGACGCTGGGAGCCACAACCTGCGACACGGTGTACGAATATACCGTCACGGTGGAAGATGACCAGCCCGGGGTAACTTACGGTTTAGTGACCGGCCTGCAACCGGGCGATACTTTTCCGGTAGGCGCCACGGTGAACCTTTTTTTAGCCATCGATGCCGGCGGCAATACGGCTTCTTGTTCGTTTTCGGTGCAGGTGGTGGGCGGCCAGGGCCCGTCGCTCTTTTGCAAGGCGACGCTCACTGTGGAGTTGGACGACGACTGCAAGGTGAGCGTGTCCCCGGAGGAGATGCTTATTCCGCCCTACGGTTGTCCGGGTATTTACCTGGTGGAAGTAGACAAGACGATGCCTTTCGGCAACGGGCCCTGGAGTCCCGCCAACCTTACCGTTACTGATCTCGGCAAAACCTACCAGGCGCGGGTCACGGATTCCAAAAACGGGAATAAATGTTGGGGAAATATCAAAATCGTGGACAGTTTGCCGCCAGCGCTGGATTGCCCGGTCATAAACGTGCCCTGCGCCCTGCCGTCGGATCACCTGACGCCTGTTTTTTTGAAAGACAGTTTAGGTATAACCACCGGCATGCCGACGGCCATGGACAATTGCTCCGGCTCTCCCTTTATCGTGCTCTCCTTTGTCGATACGACGGCCAACCTGCCCTGTGACTCACCGGGAACGATTACGGGTTATATTCACCGGTTCTGGACGGCCCGCGACGAGTCGGGCAATTCTGCTACCTGCATCCAGGTCATCAACCGCCAGCGCAAACTGGCCGATATCCTTTTCCCGCCCGATGTGACGGTTTCCTGTGCCGATCCTGATATCGTGCCGGACAGCGCGG
>CAUJEY010000101.1 GCA_963169325.1 Bacteroidota bacterium | reverse complement strand
ATGATCTTCACGCAAACGGGCGACTTCACGGGCGGTTACAATGCCGTTACGATCGACCGTTCGGTGCTGAACACAACGGGTGTGTTGTACTACAAACTGGAAACAGCTACGGACAGCGCGACGAAGAAGATGATTCAGACGAAGTAAAAGTTTTGGGTTTTGAGTTTTGGGTTTTGAGTTACTTGTGCAACTCAAAACTCGAAACTCAAAACTCAAAACTCAAAACTTATAAGACTGGGAATCGATTTTAACATACTTTAAAATCGGTTTTTGGGATGGCCTCTCTCCACAGGTGGAGGGGGGCTTTTTTATTTGAAGGGAAAATGTAAAAGTCAAAATGTAAAAGTCAAAATGTAAAAGTCAAAAGTGCCCCGAGCAGTCAACTTTTACATTTTGGCTTTTACATTTTACATTTTGACTTTTACCTCTACCTTTACCCTTCCAACCTTTCCTATGCGCGACATAACTGATCTGATCGGCCGGATTTTCCTCTCCGCCATTTTTATTTTCGAGGCCATTGATACCACCCTTTTTTTTGAAAAAACTAAAATCACGATGAACCAGTTCGGTCTCACGTGGAATCAGGATTTGATGCTGTATGGCGCCATTTTCCTCCTGATCACAGGCGGACTGATGGTACTGGCAGGGTACAGGTCTACGTTAGGCGCCATTTTGTTGTTGACGTACTGGGTGCCTGTTACTTTTATCGTACATGACTTTTGGACTTACCCTGCGCCGGAGTTGCGGATACAAAGTATTCTCTTTATGAAAAATATCGCCATCACCGGCGGTCTGCTAATGCTGGTAGGCAAGGGCAGCGGCCGGTATAGTATTAAGAAGCTGCTGGCCACTACGAGAGTTTGAAGTTCGAAGTTTGAAGTTTAAAGTTTGAAGTTCGAAGTTGGGGCGATCGGGTAAAAATGCCGATGGTTAGTAGGATGAGTTGATGTTTAAGCCCTCCAATGACCCAATGACGTAATGACCTTCCTCAAGTAACCTTCACTCGCCGGATGACTTTGGAAAAATAAGCGGGGAACAACCGTTTCAGGTAAATACCAACCACTTCTCTGCCACCAAACCATACTTCTTCTTTCCCCTGCCGGATAGCGCGTAAGGTACGCCGTGCGGCTTCTTCGGGCGTCATGCCCTTGTTCGTGGCTTCATCCATGATGCCTTGTGGCCGGCCGTCGCCGGCGAGTGCATTGATACTTACGTTGGTGCGTACAAATCCGGGGCAGACCAAGGTGACCCGGATCGGCGTGTGGCCCAATTCGGCCCGGAGGCTGTCGAAAAAACCATGCAGGGCGTGTTTGGAAGCGGCGTAAGCCGAGCGCATCGGGGTGCCGTACTTGCCGGTTACGGATGTAATCGTCACGATATGGCCCAGTTGATGGGTAAGCATGCCGGGCAACAGGGCTTTCGTGAGGGCCACGGTGCCGAAATAGTTGATATTCATAATTTTTTTGTCCACCTCCAGTGTGGTATCCATCGCCAGCTCGCGTTGGGAAATACCGCCACAATTGATTAAAATATCCACTTTTCCGGTCTTTTGCAATACCAAACTGACAATACCCGGGATGCTCGTGTGATCAGCAAGGTCTAAGGGTTGCACGATAACAGAGGCGGCGCCTTTTTCGGTGGCGGTGGTGGCTACGCGCCGCAGTTCCGGTTCCTTGCGGGACGAAAGAACCAGATGGGCGCCTTCTTCAGCGCAGGCGTAAACCAACGCCTCGCCGATACCGGAGGATGCGCCGGTAATCCAGATGCGTTTATTTTGAAAAAAGTCGGACATGGTTTTGTATTTATGCTTTTTGCAGGCTAAAAATAAGTGTTGAAAAACGTGTCATGCGGTTTGTACAGCGGGAGCGGAATGGGTATCCCGGACAAGTTGTGATAAAACGACAAATGTCGAAAAACTCCGCTTTCCAACAAAACATACCTTTTCTGAGCCAGAACATTCGTAAATCCCCGTACTTTCGCCAACTAAGGAACAAGTTAATATTCACCCGTTCCTAAACAGGCCGCTCGCACCCAAAAACTCGATAGCCTGTAATCCATTATCCACCTTGCCTTCAAAACCGTAATCCAACACCATGACACATATTTCCACCTCCCGGCTCACGGGGCTCCTTTGCTGTATTTGCCTTTTGCTAGCTATTGCTCCCGTTCTTTTTTCGGCTTCCGGCGTGCCTGTACCGCACATCCCAGATGGGCGGTATGAACGTCTGATGTTGAGCGACACGCACCGGTCGCCCATCAGGGATGGGCGCTACAAGCCGCAAACCGACGCCTGCCCCCGCCCCGAACTGCTTCAGGCTAATCAGGTGACCGACTCCACAGCACGCCTGACCTGGTCGGACGTGGGTGACAAATATGAAGTTGAACTGGCCGTGGGCGCCGATCCTTTCACCGGAATGCCTACTTATGTGGTGAATGCCGATCCGCCATTTGATATAAACGGCCTGACACCGGGCCGGAACTACCGTTTCCAGGTGCGCACCGTGTGCGACGATACGACGTCGAGCGTGTGGTCCAATCCGCGCAGCTTTATTACCGACTTGAACAATGCCCGGCCCTGCCCCCTGAATCTCGACCTGCGCGATACCTCCTGCAATAGTATCCAGGTGTTCAAGGTACACGTCGACGCAGCGCCCGGCCTGTCGCTTGGCGCCGATGTTTTGCTCCGGGGCGTCCGTATCGCGGTAGAACATCCCTGGCGTTCAGATTTGAGTATATGGCTCGTTTCGCCCGACAGCACCCGCATTCAACTGATCGGCGGCCTGAACGCCGGCGACCAGAATATCGGCGACCCACAAGGCGCAGACTGTGCTCAATTTGTGGAACTGACCGATAATGCCACTGTAGGGCAAGCCCTGAGCACTGCCGCCGAAAAAGACAATATCACCGGCTATTACCTGCCCGCAGAGGCATTGGCAGGGTTGCATACCGGCCAAAACCCGGTGGGCGTCTGGCAGTTGGAAATTTGCGATAGCAAAGTAGCACACCGGGGGAAATTGCTGCTTTTTGAATTGGTGTTCGCCCGCGCGGATTGTGCCGCAGTGGAAAATGTAGTCGCCGGCAACGTCACGGAAAATTCAGCAGAAATTTCCTGGCAAACGGACGCCCTTGGCGACAGCCTGCTTCTGGAATACGGGCCGGTGGGATTTATCCCGGGTACGGCAGGAATACCCGGGGCAGGTGCTACTGCCATCCTCGTGCCACAGCCCGCTAGTGCTCCGATACCGCTGACCGGTTTGCAAACCCTGCAGGGATACGAGGTATATATCCGCCGCCAGTGTGCGCCGGGTGTTTGGGGGCCGAATTCATTTAGTGCCCGTTTTTTTACCAATTGTGCGTCTACGTTGCTGGAAACGGTGGATACGTTGCCCACTTGTTCTATCGGCTGCGCTGATCCCTGCCCGCTGCCCGGACTTTGGCAAAACGTACCGGACGACGATTACGAATGGAAGGTATTCAATGGCCCAGGGCTTGCCTGGCCGGTTGCCGGGCCGGCGTCGGCCCCTGACGGCGCCGGCAACTACCTGTATTTCCGCAACGCCTGCTCGCCAACCGGCGCTTTTGGAAAAGCGGCTATTTTGCGTACCCTTTGCGTTGCGGTATCGGCTCCGCCCGCCCAAGCCTGCCATTTTTCCTTTGATTTGTATATGAATACCAAAATCAACCAGCCAGGGACCCTGATGCTGCAAGCCTCTACGGACGGCGGGCTGATGTGGGATACCGTTCAAACCTGGAGTGGCAACCAGGGTAAACGCTGGCGCCGGGAATATGTAAACCTCAGCGTTTACGATGGACAAACTGCCTTGTTCCAATTTGTGGCTACCGGTGTGTTCGGCGCTTATGGCGACCTCGCCATGGATAATCTGGCATTTTACGGCTCGCAGGGCGCCGGTACACCGGATTACGAGTTTTATGCCGACGCAGATGGCGATTCCTTTGGCGATCCCGATGTGCGGGTGATCTCTTGTTTTCCTGTTGCGCCGCCCGGTTATGTTTCCGTCGATAGTGATTGTGACGATGCCGATCCCGCCGTTTACCCCGGCGCGCCGGAAATATTGTGCAATCAAAAAGACGAAAATTGCAACGGCATGGCCGATGATATGGCCATACCCATGCCGGCCGCACCGAATACTGTGGAAATCTGCGCCGGTTCAACCGCCGTTTTGACGGCTCCGGGCACACCAGCCGGCCAGTATTTTTGGTATGCCGATGCGCTGGGGGGAACGCCGGTTGCGGCAGGCAATACCCTGACGATAAAT
>CAUJEY010000100.1 GCA_963169325.1 Bacteroidota bacterium | reverse complement strand
CGCCTCCCTACCTCCCCCCCCCCCGCCCCACCCCCCCCCCAAACCCCCAACCCCCCAAACCCCCAAACCTCTAAACCCCCAAACCTCCAACCCCCTAAACCTCCAAACCCCTAAACCTCCCTTACGTTTTCTGGTGTTTTTTCTTCGCAGCAGGGAACAATATATTATTGAGAATCAGGCGGTAACCCGGAGAATTGGGGTGCAGGGCCAGGTCGGTGGGCGGGTCGCCGACGAAGTGCCGGTAATCTTCCGGGTCGTGGCCGCCGTAGTAGGTCCAGAAGCCGTAGCCGTAGGTGCCGTGAATATACCGGGCCTCATTAGCAGGTTTGTTTTCTCCCATAATGAGCACGGTCGGTTTGATGGTCGGCTTCATAAAAGCGGTGCTTTGACCCATAAATCCTTTCACCGTGCGGGTGTGGCATTGGGTCAGCATGGTGGGCACAGGGTCCCATTTGGCGGAAAAATCGAAGAGCGTGAAATAATCTTGTTCGGGGTTTACATTGCGGCCCAGGTTATGATCGATCGTGGAGTGTTCGTAAGTCAGTGGGTCGCGAATCAGCTGAAAATTTTCGAAGGCCAGGGTTTTGCTGAAATCAAGTTTGTTTTGGGCGTTGGGGTCCGCGGGATCGCCGTCGTACATTTCGGCGCAGATATCCAGGCCTTCGGCGGCCAGGGCGATATCGTAGGTGTCGGTGGCGGAACACATCGCGAACATAAATCCGCCGCCGGATACGTATTCGGCGATCCTTTTAGCCACGGCTAATTTGAGCTGGCTCACTTTGGTGAATCCGTTTTCCCGGGCCAGGCCTTCCATCATGCGCACATGGTCGCGGTACCAGGGCTGGTTGCTGTGGCTGGCGTAAAATTTACCGTACATACCGGTAAAATCTTCGTGGTGCAGGTGCAGCCAGTCGTATTCGAGCAGTTTGCCCTGCAAAACATCCGTGTCGTATATTACGTCGTAGGGTATTTCGGCGTAGGTCAGCACGAGGGTAACGGCATCGTCCCAGGGTTGAATAATTTCACCTTTTTCATCCTTATCCGGGGAGTAAACGGCGATTTTCGGCGCTTTTTCCAGTTTGATGACGTCCATGTTCACCTCCGGGTTCAGGATTTCATTTTGAATGGCTGCAAACTGGGCGTCTGCAATCACCTCGAATTTCACGTTCCGCGTTTTACATTCTTTATCAAACGTAGCCGTGTACGGGAACGCAAAACTTCCGCCCCGGTAATTCAGCAGCCAATACGCTTCCACCCCTTGCGAAATAACCCAGTAGGTAACTCCATAAGCCTTGAGGTGATTGTTTTGAGCGCTTTCATCCATCGGGATAAGCATGTATGTGGCGCGTAGTGGGGAGGCGGCGCAGGCCATCAGGGCTAAGGCAAAAAGTATCCGGCGCATAAGCGAGTCATATTTATTTGAGCGTAGATAACGCAGGGGAAAGAAAAAAGATTTTTTCAGGTTCGGCTTTCGGCGACAAAATTACGGGAAATTAAAGTCTGTAGGTGACCAAACCATGCACGACCAACCGATGTTGGCCGAAAAAACGGATAATGTGCCGCCCAACCCACCCGAATGCCTTATTTTTCCCGGCGAAAATGAAATACAGGCGATACCCGATATATAAGTCCATGCCTGCGCTGTTTTGGGCGTTACTTCAGGTATTGTGCGCCGCTGCACAGACTTCCCTTGCCGACTCACTCGCGCGTGTGTTGGTCACTGCGCCGGCAGATACAAACCGAGTAAACCTGCTTAACGAAATTGCCTGGGAGATCAACGAAACCCACACCGACCAGGCTGCCCAACATTTGCAGGAAGCTATTGCGCTGGCCCAAAAACTTAAATTCACCAAGGGGGAAGCCGCCGCCTGGAACCGCCTCGGCGTGGTGGAAGAGAACCGGGGTAATTACACGGCTGCGCAACAAAACTACCAAAAAGCGCTCGATTTGCGCAACCGGTTGGGCGATCTGGGGGAAATAGGCGCCACTCTCAACAACATCGGCGTACTGTTGGAAACAACCGGTCACTTCGACTCTGCCTTGGTGTATCACCGTAAAAACCTGGAAATTCAAAAGGAACGCCGTGATACGGTTCGAATGGCGCGGGCGCATTTTAACATCGCCGGGGTTTGTATGGAAATGGGGGAATATCTGGAAACACAGAAATCTTTATACGATGCGCGGGGTATTCTCGAAGCGTTCAATGATCAGGACGGCGTGGCCAAAGTGACTACCCTGCTTGGACATATTCAACTGGAGTTAGACCAATATGAGGAGGCCCGTGCCTTGTATGAAAAGGCGCTTCTTATGCGCCAGAAATTAAACGATCCCGTCCGGCTGGCAGAAGCGTTGAGCGATTATGCCAATGCGCTTGATGAACTGGGGAGCCTTGACTCTTCCAGGGTCGCACTCCGGTATTATGCCCGCGCACTCGATTTGTGGAAAAAACTGGACGATTTACAAGGTCAAGCCAACATATTAAACAATCTCGCCGATGCACACAAACATCTCGGGAATTACCAAATTGCATTTGATTACCTGCGCCAGTCAGAAAAAATTTGTCTGGATTTGGAGTATAATGAGGGGCTCATGGAATGTTATAACACCATGGGCGATGTGTATTCCCGCGCCGGCCAGCAGGAAAAATCGCTTGAACTGATTCGAAGATATTATAAGATCGCAGATGAAATTGATGACCAAAAATTTATCCAAAGCGCGTACAAGGACTTCTCTGAAGTGTACGCCAAAATAGGCGATTACGACAAAGCTTACGATTACCGGGTTAAGTACGATGAATTACGATACAAAAGGCTGAATAGTAAGTTTGTTACCTCATTTGTGCGAAATGAAAGGCTGTTTGCTGATGAAAAGAAGCAACAGCAAATCGAACAACAAAAGAGTGCCTTAGAACTTCAGGAAGCCTTATTGGCTAAATCACGTATTGGTCTGTTTGCCTTGCTGGGCGGCGCCGCAGCCCTACTCTTACTGGTCGCTTTACTGTTCAACCGAAACCGGATGCGTGCCCGCAGAAACCGCGAACTGGATGCCAAAAACAAACTCATCGAGCAGGAACGCCAACGCTCCGACGAGCTGCTCCTCAATATCCTGCCCGCCGCCACGGCCGCCGAACTCAAAACCCACGCTACCGTAAAACCCGTGCGATACGAGTCGGTGACCGTGATGTTTACCGATTTTAAAAGTTTTACTAAAATCGCGGAATCCGTATCGCCCGAGGAGTTGATCGCCGAATTAGACGGCTGTTTCCGGCTGTTCGACAACATCGTATCCGAATTTAACCTGGAGAAAATAAAAACCATCGGCGATTCCTACATGTGTGCCGGCGGACTGCCGGTCGCCAACCAAACACACCCAGTAGACGTCGTGCGCGCAGCCATCGAGATGCAGTGCCGCTTACATGCCCTGATGCAGCAAAAACAGGCGGAGGGCAAACGGCTCTTCGAAATGCGCATCGGGATTCATACCGGCCCGGTAGTAGCCGGGGTGGTCGGCAGCCACAAATTTGCCTACGATATCTGGGGCGACACCGTGAATACCGCCGCCCGCCTGGAACAAGGCAGCGAACCGACCAAAATCAACGTTTCAGAAACTACCTACCAACTGGTGAAGGATATTTTCCCCTGTACTTACCGCGGACGCCTTGCCGCGAAGAACAAAGGAGAAATAGACATGTATTTTGTGGAATATGATTGTGGCGCGTTAATAAAAACTAAATGTTAAATATGGAAAATTATATACGGTTTGGTAAAATAACCGACCGCTTCCTTTAGTTTTATAGCCGATTTTTTTCACAAGTTACCAAATCTGCGTTTTTTACCGCCTATGAAAGAAAACTACACATACAACTCCCTCGTACAGTTTCTGTACCGCGAAATGTCTGCCGCAGAAGCAGTGGATACGGCCGATCAAATTGATGAAAATCCGGATACCCGGGCGCTTTTCGACGATTTGATCTTAGCCAAAACCCAATTGCCCAAGGCGCATTTCAACCCATCCCCATCCGTACTCAACAATATTCTGCAATACAGCACAAAAACGGCTCTGGAGGCTTATCCCTAACCAAATACAGCCTCCAAACCATGAAAAACCCAAACCCTCGTTTCCCGAATCCCGGGAAGCGGGGGTTTTTCATTTTTTCAGGTGTTTTTGTGCCTCGGTGTTTTAGTGTTTTAGTGCCTACGCGAACTAAAACACTGAGGCACGAAAACACTAAAACACCGAAACACTAAAACGGCGCTAAGTAAATTTCTTCACCGAATATGGGCGTTTCAGTCACCGCCTCGATATCGATCGTAATGGCAATGGCATCTACCCAATTGTCGCTGCGAAAGGCAAAATAGTAGCTGCCTTCCAGCGGACTGTACCGGCGCTGTACGTCCACACTAATATCGCCTTGCCAGATAAAGGCGTCATAACGTTCCCGTTTGTTGAATTTGGGCAGGTTTTCCGCTGTTAGCAAGGCGTATTCCACGTTTTCACCGGCTTTTGGCACGGTGAGGTCGATGGCCATACCAAGTGCAAAGGCGGCAAGTGCAGTTTGGGGGCTCACAGGCAACAGTTTGGACGCGCCGGAATTCAGCGCATTGGTCAGTTGATCCGCGTCTTTTTTGCGGGCCTCGGTGAGCGCCTGGCCGACGGAAATCCGGTACGCCCAGTTTACGGTGTTGGGCGGCAGGGTAAAATAATAGGCGCTCACGGGTTTGCTCAGGCCCATTTTGGCGGCATTCACGGTAATCTGCCCGCCCAAGGTATGTACATCCGTCTTTTTACCGGCCGGTACCAGGCGCCGTAGCTCCCGGAATTGCGGGTTCTGCCGGATATCCCAGGGCACCCGCGTATCCATACGTTTCGTCAGTTCGTCGGCCGGCGCGCGGTGCAGGTTGAACCGGCATACCTTTTTTCCCATGCCGCTTTCCCGAAAGCGCAGCAGATAAATACCCGTTTGAGGGATCAGGATAGTTTGGGTAAGCGAAGAATCCAAGGCATAGGTACTGAACAGCGTCGGGCCGCCGTGCTGCACAAACTCCACTGTTTTTACCTGTCTGCCTACCAGCAACTGAATATGAAGCGTTAGTTCGTCGCCCCGGGCAAAGGCGTACACAAATTCGTGCTCGCCTTCCATGCGGAAGGTTTGATCGGCCACCGGGAGCGGCGCCTGGGCAGAAATCAGGAACGGGATAAAAAAAGCGAGAAAGATGCCTGGGAGAAACACTCTAATCATAACAAGGCGGATTTAGTGAATAAAGGCACGTCAGCATTGGAAAAGCAGGAGCTAGTATTACCGTTTAAGGAGGTTATAGTTAATATCCCCCTCTTGTTCTGCGATTTGATTGTCGGAAACAGTCCACACCTTCCATTCAACCGCCTTTCCGGAATCGGCAACCTTGAGGTTTTTATCTTCATACCCGTATCCACCCTTCCAAAACGGAGGCGATTTTCCGATCATTTGCCAACCTCGGCACTTTGTTCTGCCCGCCCAGTTTTCCCTCGGCTTTCATATAATCCCGGAAAGCGTCGCGGCGCAACGGGCGGATGACCAGCGCGCGCAGAATATTGCCGGTCACCAGGTCGTCGTAGTAGATATTTTGCGCGCGCAAGCGGGCATCCACATCGAGCGCAAAGGCGTTGAGATCGGCGGGTTGATTGTCGAATTCGATAAACCACTCGTGGAATGGCAGTCCGCTGCCCGCCGGATTAACCTGCGGGGCCACCGTGAATTCAACTATACGCACCCCCGCGGCATTGGCCACGGGCAGCAGCGCCTCTTCCACTTCTTTTCCGATAACGTGTTCCCCAAAAGCCGAAATGAAATGTTTTACCCGCCCGCTTACCACCAGGCGGTACGGATTTTTGCTCACGAACTGCACCGTATCGCCGATATTATACCCCCAAAGACCGGCATTGGTGTTGAGAATGAGGGCGTAGTTCACACCCAGTTCCACGTCGCGGAGCCAGAGCCGCGTTGGATTTTCGTTGAATATTTCATCAGCAGGCACAAACTCGAAGAACATACCCGCATCAGCATTCAACAAAAGCCCGCCGTCAGTAGAAGGGAATGTGTCCTGAAAAGCGATAAAGCCCTCCGATGCGGGGTAGGTTTCCACCGTATCGATACGGCCGCCGACGAGTTCCTCCAATTTGGCGCGATACGGCTCGAAGTTGACGCCGCCGTACACAAATACCGAATAGTTTGGAAAAATATCGCGCACGGCGTTTTTACCCGTTCGGGCCAGCAGGCGTTCGTAATACATCTGCACCCAGGGCGGGATACCGGAAATCAGGCGCATATCGGCGTCAATCGTTTCATCTACTATCCGTTCGAGTTTTTCTTCCCAATCTTCGATACAATTGGTCCGCCAGCCGGGCAATTGGTTGGTGCGCAGCCAGGCCGGTACGAGGTGGTTGCTGATGCCGCTCAGACGTCCGGTTGGAATACCCGCCACTTCTTCCAGTTCGGGACTGCCGGAAAGAAAGATGATTTTGCCGTCGAGCCATTGGCCGTTGCCCGTTTGGGCAAAATAATTGAATAGCGCATCGCGGGCGGTTCCGAAGTGCAAAGGGGTGCTTTCCCGGCTCATCGGAATGTATTTTACGCCGGAGGTAGTACCCGACGTTTTGGCGAAGTAGGCCGGCTTTCCCGGCCAGAGTACGTCCGATTCGCCCTGTTTGATCCGCTCGATATATGGTTTCAGGTCTTCGTAGTCGCGGATGGGAACTGCCGCCGTATAATCGCGATAATCGTTGATTTCCATAAAGTTGTGGTCCAGGCCGAAGGCTGTGTTCCGGGCTTTAATCAGGAGTTGCTGAAATATTTTTTCCTGGCTGGCCACAGCATTTGCGGCCATACGATTGATACGGCGGGCAACAAGGCGAGCAAAGGGGCGGATGAGGGTAGCGCGAAATCCCATTTTTTTGTCTTGGCCCGGATAAAGGGCATTTTTCCCGCAAAAGTAGCGGAAAAAGAGGGCTTTTTTACTGTTTTTTAATCAGGGTTTGAAACACGGCCTCCTCTATTTTTACCGGATATTCTGATCTCAATTTTTCCAGCCACTGTTTTTCTAAATAATCCTGATAGTCCGCCACCGCGTAACCCCGCGATTCGCCGAGCGTTTTCGCCGTCGGCGGAATAATTTCTTCCACCTTTATAAAGTAAGCCGTTTTGGTGCTGGCGTCGGCCCTGGCGTTAGTGAGGCTTCCTGCTTTCCAGACGTCGTTCAGGTCTTTATTTTTACCCTTTTCGTAGGTTTTATCCAATACGATTAGTACCGCTTCATTTTTGTTAAACTGCTTTAATACGGCTTCGGGGGCGTTTTTAGTAGCAAATTCCCGCACCTTAAGCAGTAGTTGCGGGTCTTCCGATTTGAGGGTGTAGATGCTCACGCGGGCGCGTTCGTCCCATTTATACTTGCTCGCCAGGTTCTGGTTGAAATATTGCTGCAAGCCGACAGAGTCTGAACTGGCGCGTTCCCGCACCTCCAGGTTGGTGGCTTCAAACATCAATGTTCCTTCCTTGAACTCCCGCATCAGCGCCCTGAATTCAGGATATTTATCCTCCAGTCGGCCTTCTTCAAAATGTATGGCTACTTCATCCGACCAGTTTTTATACAGTTTATCCACCATTTCTTTCACGGGATTGCCGATGCCGCGCATCCGGTCTCGGCTGGCGCGGGCGCAGTATTCTTCAAAATCGGCCACCGTGTAGGTTTTGGCATCGCCATATCGTTGGAGCGTCGTTTGCGGTTTGGCCGGGTCGGGGTTCCATTTAAAGGTCAGGAAAATAGAGTCGACCTGCTGCGCCGTCCACCGGGCCAAAACGTCGGGGTATTCCTGGAAATCACCCTCCTTTTGGATGCGGGCGATCATGCTTTTTTTGGCTTCTTCGCTGCGGCTGTCGCGTTTGACTCGTTCGGTGAGCGGGCGCCGGAAGTTTTCGAAGCTGTCCACGCCGCGGTGACTGATTCGTTTGATCAGGTGCCAACCGAGAGAGGTTTCAGCAGGCGCTGAAATATCGCCGTCGTTTTTTAGCCCAAACGCGGCATCTTCGAACGCACGTTGGTAGCGGTTGATCCCGAAAAAGCCGATATATCCGCCTTTCCCGGCGCTCATCTGATCTTCCGAAGTCCGCGCACAGATATCATCCCATTTGGCGCCGGCTTGAAGGGCGGCATAAATACTATCGGCACGCAGGCGTTTTATGGCATTTTCGGTTTCACTGGTTCCTTTACGCAACATGATTTGCGACACTTCCATTTCGCCGCGGGCCGGGCGAAAGCTATGCACCCGCACGATATGGTAGCCGGCATTGGTGCGTACCGGGCGGAGTAGTTCGTCGGGTTTGGCACTGTAAACCGCTTTTTCCAGGTTGTAATAGCCGTCGGGCAACATGGCGGTTACAAAGCCGAGATTTCCGCTGTTCTCCTTAGCCGACTTATCTTCCGAACTATCGCGGGCCACCTGTTCAAAAGAAGCGCCGTTTTGGAGCATTTTAAAAAGGTTCATCGCTCTGTTGTATGCGATGAGCGTATCGGCGGCTTTAGCGTTTTTGTCGCAGGCGATAAAGATGTGGCTGATGTCGGCATCCTGTTTCATACGCTCGTAAGCCTCCAGGACAAGCTTGTCAGTCACTTCTTTATCTACCAGGTAGGAAGCCGCCAATTGCCGGCGTTGACCATCTATTTCGGTCACGAAGGCTTCCAAAGTGTCGAGGCGCATATCGCGGGCTTTTTGCACCTTTAATTTGAATTTGACATACAAATCCAGGTATGCCCGCAACGAAACTTCCGAAAAATCGGCTTTTTGCTGGTGGGTTTTGGTGTAAAGCTGCCGGAACTCAGAAAGATATACAGGGTTGTTTTTTACCGTGAAAAGTACCGGATCGGTAGTTTGAGCGCGAAGCGGAGCGCTACCGGGAGCAGCGATCAGAAAAAGCAGGCAGGTCGAGGCGATGAACTGTTTGACCATAACGGGAAGGGCAGTTTTATGTAGAGAAAAAGGTTATATAAAGTTGAACAGCAATTTTTCAGGATATCAACGGCAGGCAGTGTTCAACGCCTGCTCAAAATAAGAGCCACCCCGGGTCTGGGGTGGCTCTTGTTTTTTGCGTTTATGCCGTTCCTAACTGAAATTTTACGGCTTTTTGATCAAAGTCTGGAATGCACCCTCTTGTATTTTCACCGGATATTCTGTCTTCAATTTTTCCACCCACTGTTTTTCCAGATTATCCTGGTAGTCCGCAACCGCGTAACCCCGCGATTCGCCGAGTGTTTTAGCCGTCGGCGGAATGATTTCTTCCACCTTAATAAAGTTGGCCGTTTTGGTGCCGGCGTCGGTTTTGGCATTGGTGAGGCTTCCGGCTTTCCAAACGTCGTTTAGGTCTTTGTTCTTGCCTTTTTCGTAGATCTTTTCGATTACAGTCAGCACATTTTCTTTTTTATTAAACTTCTTCAACACGTCTTCAGCGGACTTTTTAGCCGAAAACTCCCGCACCTTAAGTAACAGTTGTGGGTCGTCCGATTTGAGGGTGTAGATGCTCACGCGGGCGCGCTCGTCCCATTTGTACTTGTTCGACAGGTTCTGGTTGAAGTATTGCTCCAGACCGGTAGAGTCGGAGTTGGCGCGATCCCATACTTCCTGTTTGGCGGCGTCAAAGAGCAGCATGCCTTCTTCGTATTCGCGCATCAGCGACCTGAACTCGGGGTATTTTTTGTCCAGCTGGCTTTCTTCAAACTGAAGGGCTACTTCGTCCGACCAGTTTTTATACAGTTTGTCCACCATTTCTTTCACGGGGTTGCCGATACCGCGCATCCGATCGCGGCTGGCGCGTGCGCAGAATTCTTCAAAATCGGCTACCGTGTAGGCTTTGGCATCGCCGTAGCGTTGAAGCGGCGTTTGCGGTTTGGCCGGGTCTGGTTTCCATTTAAAGGTCAGGAAAACGGAGTCGACCTGCTGCGCCGTCCACTGGGCCAATGCATCGGGGTATTCCTTAAAGTTGCCATCTTTTTGGATGCGGTTAATCATGCTTTGTTTGGCTACTTCGCTGCGGCTGTCGCGTTTTACGCGCTCGGTGAGCGGGCGCCGGAAATCGTCGAAGCTGCCCACGCCGCGATGGCTGATGCGTTTGATCACGTGATAACCAATGGAGGTTTCTACCGGTCCTGAAATGTCGCCGTCATTTTTTAGTGCGAACGCGGCATCCTCGAAGGCACGTTGGTAGCGGTTGATTCCAAAAAAACCGATATATCCGCCTTTTCCGGCGCTCATCTGATCTTCCGACGTCTGCGCGCAGATATCGTCCCATTTGGCCCCCGCTTTCAGGGCGGCATAAATGCTGTCGGCGCGAAGGCGTTTTCTCGCATTTTCCTCTTCACTGCTGCCTTTGCGCAGCAGGATTTGCGACACTTCCATTTCTCCGCGGGCCGGGCGGAAAGCATGCACCCGCACGATATGGTAGCCGGCATTGGTCCGCACCGGGTGGAGTATTTCGCTGGGTTTGGCGCTATAAACAGCTTTTTCCAGGTTATAATAGCCGTCGGGCAGCATGGCGGTCACGTAGCCGAGATTTCCGCTGTTCTCCTTAGCCGATTTGTCCTCCGAACTATCGCGGGCCACCTGTTCGAAAGCCGCGCCGTTCTGAATCATTTTTAACAGGTTCATGACCCGGTTGTACGCGATGAGCGTGTCGGCGGCTTTAGCATTTTTGTCGCAGGCGATAAAGATATGGCTGATGTCGGCATCCCGTTTCATGTGCTCGTAGGCCTCATGGATGAGTTTGTCGGTCACTTCTTTATCCACCAGGTAGGTGGCAGCCAGTTGCCGCCGGTAGCCGTCGAGCTCGGATTTGAAGGCTTCTACGGTGTCCAGGTGCATATCGCGGGCTTTTTGCACCTTAAGTTTGAACTTGACATACAAGTCAAGGTATTCCCGCAGCGAAGCTTCCGAAAAGTCGGCCTTTTGCTGGTTGGTTTTAGCGTAAATCTGTCGGAATTCGGAGAGATAAACGGGGTTGTTTTTTACAGTGAAAAGTACCGGGTCGGTAGATTGAGCCCGAAGCAGAGCGGTACCGGGAGCAGCGAGCAGAAAAAGCAGGCAGGTCGAGGCGATGAACTGTTTGACCATAATGGAAAGGACAGTTTTTTATAAGCTGGAAAAAAATTGCAAAAAAGGTCGGCAAAGTTAGGAAAGCAGCCGGAAATGAGGCGTCAGGAGTGGGAGTTTTCAAAATGTTAACAGCGAAATGTCCTTTACCATCATCGCGACGATCTTTTCCCCGTGCCAGGCGTCCTCATACAGGTTGAACGCCAGGTTAAAAGGTTGCCCTTCCACGGCGGCGAATGCCTCACCCAGCCCGAACCCCACCCCGGTAAACACCGGGCCGTTGCCCTGCCGTACCGACAACCGCACGTGGTTGTTGGCCAGCATCCGGCTTTGTCCGGTATCTGTGACGCCGGTTGCCTGGAAAACGGGATTCATGTTCCCAGGGCCGAAGGGCGCAAATTGTTGCAGGGTGCGCCAGAATTTGGGCGTGATGTCGGCAAAATCAATAGTTGCAGCGATGGCTAACTCGGGCGTTTCCGCTTCGGGCGGCATCGTTTCACGGGCAATCTCTTCGAATAACTGGATAAAAGCCGGCACGTTTTCTTCCAATAATTGTATGCCGGCGGCATGTGCATGGCCCCCAAAGGATAAAAAGAGATGCTCGCACCTGCCCAGGGCTTCATACAGGTCGAAACCCGGCACGGAACGCGCCGACCCCACAGCCCGCCCTTCACTGTGGGTGAGCACCACGGCCGGCCGGTGAAAGGTCTCTACCATGCGGCTGGCCGCAATGCCGATGATGCCCTTGTGCCAGGAGGGGTCGTAGAGCACAATACTTTTGCGCGCCGGTAGTTGGGGGTCCGATTCCACAAGTCGTTTGGCCGCGGCTGTTGTTGCATGGTCCACTTCCCGGCGTTGACGGTTGCGTTGTACCAGGGTTCCGGCGGCCTCCAGGGCGCTGTTGCGTTCTTCGGCCAATAACAGGCGCACGGCGTCGCGGGCGTCGCCGAGGCGGCCGGCGGCATTGATCAGCGGGCCGAGACCGAACACGACGTCGGTTATCGTGAGCGGATATTGACGTCCGCTGCGCTGTATGAGGGCCCAGAAGCCAAGCCGCGGGTCGCGATTGAGTTTTTGAAGGCCGTAATAAGCCAGAATGCGGTTCTCACCGGTCATCGGCACAATGTCGCAGGCAATACTGACGGCCACCAGATCGAGCAGATGGCTGATTTCCTCTGCCGGGGTATTGTGGCGCAGAGCCAGCGCCTGGGCTAATTTGAAAGCAATGCCGCATCCGCTCAGTTCCTTGTACGGATATGGGCAATCGGGGCGTTTCGGATCGAGGTTGGCCACTGCGGTGGGCAATTCGCCTTCCGGCAAATGGTGGTCGCAGACGATAAAATCGATGCCGTATGATTTGGCCAGTGCAATCGCTTGATGCGCCTTGATTCCGCAATCCATCGCCACCACGAGCGTTGCACCGGTAGTGCGTGCATATTCCACGCTGGCGAAGCTGACGCCGTACCCTTCTTTATCGCGATCGGGCAGGTAATAGTCGAGATTTTTGTGGAGGTTGGAAAGGAAGGAATACATCAGCGCCACACTGGTGGTGCCGTCCACGTCGTAGTCGCCGTACAGGAGGATACGTTCGTTTTCGCGAATAGCCCGGTCGAGCCGTTCTACGGCGCGCTCCATATCGGTCATCAGAAAAGGGTGATGGAGTTCGTCGAGCCTTGGACGAAAAAAGGACCGGGCTGCATCGTAGTTGGTAATATCCCGTTGTGCCAGCAAGCGGCAGAACACGGGCTGAATGCGCAAGGTTTCATGTAGTTCCGACGCGAGGGTTTCGTCGGCAGGTAGCTGGCGCCAGCGGTAAGATGGCATAGTACATAAGTTTGGGTTATACTGGCTGCGGCAGTGAAGGTAGGCCAAATATTTTAATATGAAGCGGAATCGATTTTTTTTCAGCCCACCCGCCTTGTAGCGTTTTTCCCCCATCCTGCATCCTTAACAGAAAGGAAGCTTCCCAAATCAAATCTATAACGTTACAAAATCATTTCCATGCAAAAAATATGCTTGTTGTCCGTCATGATCCTGCTGCTGTTCAGCTGCCGGAAAGGCGAACTCATCAATAAAGTGACCATCGATGAGGATCCGCCCCTGGTGCTGGTGGCAGGTTCCTTCAAGGGTAAAATAGTGGACGAAAACGGCGAACCCGTACCCGGCGCCCGGGTGCGTGTGTTCAACGAGACCACCATGACCAACCAGAAAGGACTTTTCGAATTTAAAAACATCGAAGCACCAAAGGACGCCGCCCTGGTAAAGGTGGAAAAAGACGGCTATTTCACAGGCTCCGCCATGAGCGGCAACAGCGCCGGCGGTCAAAACTACGTCCGCGTCACCCTGATGAAAAAAGGCGCGGCGCAGATGATCAATGCCGGCGCCGGCGCTACACTCAACTGGCCGGGCGGCCTTACCGTCAGAATACAACCCAATACCTTGCAGCGCGCCGATGGCAGCCTGTACAATGGCCCCGCCGAAGTGTATGCCCGCTGGCTCGATCCAACCAGCCCGGAACTGGGCGCCCTGATGCCCGGCGCGCTCATGGCCCGCGACGACGATGGCCGGGAACGGGTGCTCGCTACCTACGGTATGGCAGCATTCGAACTGAAAACGCCCGCCGGCGAAGACCTCGTGCTGAAAAGCGGCCAATTTGTGGAAATCGAAATACCTATTCCCGCCGAACTGGCCGGAACGGCGCCCACTGAAATTCCGCTCTGGTACTTCGACCTGGAGGAAGAACGCTGGCTGCTGGAAGGCACCTGCAAAAAAACAGGCATGGCCTATATCTGTAAGGTAGGCAAAGGCGGCTACTGGAACTGCGACATCCCACTGGAGCCCATCTGCCTTTCAGGTACTTTTTTCCAAAGCGACAGTACCCCGGCGCTTTATACAAAAGTGATCGTGGAAGACCTCACCGACAATTTTATCTACTGGGGTTATACCGACCTCAACGGCTTTTTCTGCGGCGCTGTGCCGAAAGGCGCGCCGCTGAAAATCACGGTCAAAGACCTCTGCGACAACATCCTCTACGAAGCGAATATCGGGCCGTACTCCATGGATACCGATCTGGGGGATATTTACCTTACCCAAACCCTGCAACAGTATTTTATTCATATTGCCGGGCAATTGAACGATTGCGCAGGCGTGCCGGTAACCGGGGGGCAAATTGCCGTGCAATACCCCGGGAAAATCCGTCTGTTCCCCCTCAGCTCCCCCGGCGTATTCGGTTTCGACCTGGCCTTGAACTGTATCGAATTCCCGGAACTGCAAATCACCGGCTACGACCTCACCGCTTTTAAGGCGACGCCGGTACAGTTTTACAGCGACGCCAGCGATGTGGACCTCGGCGTACTGACAGCCTGCGAAGACCCCGGCGATTATATTCACCTCAGCTCCGACGGAATTACCTATAACGCCGCACCAACGCGATTTTACCTGAAAAATAATGTCACAACCCACTGGATGGTGCTGGAAGGCATCACCACAGGAGGCACGTTCAGCATCGAATTGCGGCAATACGCCGGTGTGGGCCTATACAACACAAACGCCTTTTTCCACCTCACCGACAAACCCGACGCGCCGCAGTACCCGGTGTTGGATGCTGCCAGCCCCGATATTATCGTAACCGTAACGGCTGACGATGGCCAGTTCATCAGCGGCAGCATCACCGGAACGGCATACGACAACTTTAGCACCCCCCACGCCATCAGCGGGGATTTCAAGGTCAAAAAGGAATTCTAAATGCGATCAGATTTCAATCAAATCTTGAAATCCTGCAAAAACTACGACAGGAAGGCGCAGCGACAGATGGTCGATCTGCTGGCGCCTTTCCTGTCTGCGGTTTGCAAACGCTACGAAAGGTCGCACCCCAACGTGCAAGACCTCGTACAGGAAGCGCTGATCCTTATTTTCAACAATATTGAACAGTGCCGCGGTGAAGAAAAGGCCTTTATGTGCTGGTGCCGGCGTATTGCGATCAACGTTTGCCTGCAAAAATTCCGGAAAAAGGCCCTCCTGACGGAATCGTTGGAAACCGGCGCCGACCCCGCCGTATCGCCCGGCATTTTCAGCAAAATGGGCGTCGACGACATTTTACAAATCCTCGACGCGCTCCCCGAAAACCAGCGGCTGGTTTTCAACCTCAACGTGTTGGACGGCTACTCCCATGCAGAGATCAGCCGGGAACTAAACATCGGAGAAAGCAACTCCAGAGCCTTGCTCACCCGCGCCAGGGCGGCGCTGCAGGTATTGATCACGAAGAAAGAAACTTTGAACAATGAATATCGATAATTTTGAGGACCGGATAAAAGAAGCCTTCGGGCGCCATCGCCCGGCCACCGACAACGATGCCATTTGGGAAAACATCGAACCGCATCTTAAAAAGAAAAAGAAGCGCCGGGCCATCATTTTCTTTTGGTGGGGTTTGGGCCTTGGCTTTCTGATGCTCTTTTGGTGGGTTTCCGAACGGGAACCCGCCGCTCCGCCAAAGGCCTCTTCCGCTATCGAAAAGCGTGTGGTGGTACCTCCGCCGGAAAAGGCGGCGCCGGACAAAATGCCCGCGTTTTCCACACCTGAAAAAACAGCGGCTAAACCCCGGAGCCGGAATAAGGCCGCAGACACTGGAGACTCAGCCACTCGTTTTGCCAAAAACCCGGCCGCTGTACCGCAGGTGAAACCCATTCCGGTGGATAAAAGCGTCGCTGTAAAATTTGCCGGAACGGCGGAAAATAGCGGACCAAAGACTACAAACGCTATCATAACGGAGTCCCCGGTCGCTGAGCGACGGCCGGTGGAGGTATCAAAGAGCGCAATACCGATGTCAGAAGAAACGCGTCATAATGCCGTTCCGGAAACAGCAGCGCCGGGAATAGCCGAAAACGACACGCCGGGAAATCGCGAAGTTGCCGCAAATGAGGAACCGGGCAACTCCGAGTTTACCGGAGAGGGTGACCCGGAAAAGCCTGTAAATATTGAAAAGGAGCATACCGCGTCGGAAAGGAGCGAAAAGGAGGTGAATGAAAAGACGGATAAAAAGACGTCGAAGGACAAGCCAAAAGAGCCGGGTAAAAAGCGGAAAAAACGCAAGTTTAAATGGGAGGAACACCTGAGTGTGCAGGCCGGACCTGCCCTGGCTGTCAGACAACTGCGTGCGCGCAGCGGGCTAAGCGATCCGGCAGACGGGTACCTGGCAGGGCGTAAATCAACGGAGAAAAGCCTGGAATCCTTTACCGCCGGCTTTTTCTATTCTGCCAGCACCCGCAAAGGTTTGGTACTAAAAGCCGGGCTGGACTACCGGCAAACGAATGAAAAATTTCATCTGGCTTTTACCGAAACAGAAACCATACAACTGAACGGCGTAGTGACCGTGACCGTGGACGGTTCCGGCAATATCATTGGACAAACTACCGGTCCAAAAACAATTACCAAAACAACAGAATACGCCAATACCGCGTACAACCACTACCGGTTTGTCAACCTGCCAGTAGGGATAGGACACCGGCAGGCCGGGAAAAAGAGCCATTGGGAATTGTCCGCCGGGGTAGATGTCAATCTGTTCTTCCGCGCCGCCGGTACGATTTACAACCGCTTCAACGAACCGACACCCCTGAAGGGTGGAAGTATGTTTTACGATGAAGTGTTCCGGCGCAGCACCGGTTTGGGTGGGTGGGCCTCGTTTGCCTACGGCAGAAAACTGACGGACAAACTGCGCTGGCAGGTATCGGCCAATATTCAAATGCCTTTGTCACCAGTTACCAAAACGGATTATGAACTGAAGCAGCGGTATTTCAATTTCGGCGTGCAGGCAGGGGTGGTGTATCAGGTTAAAAAACTATGACGAAATCCCCCACCTTACTCCCAGCATCACCCGTCTCCCCTGCATCGGCGCATAATTGTACGTCGTATCGAAGGTGTACCCGTGCGGGTTGTTCACCGGGTCGTTCACGTATTTATCGAAAGGATCGAAGGGGCGCAGCAGTGGGTCGCGGGGCAGGAAGTTGAACAGGTTTTTGACGCCGGCGTACACTTCCAACTGATTAAATTTTCGCGAAAACTGGACGTTTTGCAAACTAAACCACGGCGAACGGTCGGGCCGGAAATCGTTGGGTACCACCGGCAGGGGCATAGGGCCGGTCACGGAGCCGGTGTAGTCGACCGTCAGTTTCCATTTGGGAATCGTGTAGGAAGCCGACCAGGTGCCTGAAAACGGCGGAGCGTGAATTTGCGCCGCGCGCGCGCCGTTTTCTTCAGCAAACACGTCCATCAAGGTGAATCCGGCTAAAATTTTCAGGCCGTGGATAAAGTTCCAGTCGGTGTTCAACGTGAGGCCGCGCGACACGGCGTAGCCGTCGAGGTTGTCGAAGACGACCAGGTCGGGATCGGTGTTGTAATCGGCGAGAATACGGTTGGAAAAATGGGTATAAAACACCGTGGCGTCCAGCCCGACGAAGCCAAAAGCCGGGAAAAATTTGGTGGTGTAATTCAGGTTGGCATTCCAGGAGCGCTCGGGGCGCAGGTCGGCGGCCAGCACCACCCGGCGCGAGCCGGTGAGGGCGGCGTGTTCTTCGCTGAATACATTGGCTACACGGTAGCCGTTGCCTACCGAGAGGCGAAAGGTATTGAATTCGTTGGGGTTGTATTTCCAGTTGGCGCGTGGCGAGAGCACATGTCCGTGCGTGGAGTTCCAGTCGTAGCGCAGGCCCAGCAGCAGGCGGTGCCGGTCGGAAAAGCGGATGTCGTCCTGCGCGAACAGGCCGGGCAGCCAGGTACGGGAGGGGCGGTTTTGGGCGGTTTCCGGGGCTGCCGTCACCGGGGTATTGTCGTCGAACCAGGTGAAGCGTGTGGCCAGGCCCAGCAGGGCATCGTGGCGGGCGCAGAATTTTTTATCCCAGATCATCTGGGCAAAAGCGATGGATTGGCGGCCGTTGTAGTTCGTGGTGCCGTAGGCCGAGCGCTGGTCGTGCAGGTTCCAGGAATAGGCCAGGGTCACTTTTTCCTCCATCGGTAATTGCCAGTTGCCGATCAGTTCGGCACGGTTAGTCCGGATAGCTTCGCCGTAGATACTGTCGGAACCGTACCAGCGGGGCGTCCATTGCAGTTCGCCACCAAAGCGGTCTTCCCACACATAGCGGCCGGCTATGTTGGCGATGCGGTTTTGCGGGCGCTCAAAGGCGATTTTTCCAAAAACGGAGGCGCGCTTTTGCAGGGTTACGTCGGTGAAATTATCGTTGTTCACATCCCAGCGGCGTTGAAAATGGAACAGGTTGGCTGCAACCAGGCCGGTTGCCTTGCCCTTGCCGACGCGCCCAGACAGGTCGGCGCCGGTTTCGCCAAAGGAGGTCTGGTTGAGGTCGAGACTGAAACGCGGGGCGTTGCGGGGGTCTTTGGTAATCACATTGATCAGGCCGCCCACCGCCTCCGAGCCATAGAGCGTCGACGCCGGGCCTTTCACCACCTCCATCCGCTCCACCAGACTGTTGGGAATTCCCTGCAGGCCGTACACCGTAGACAGGGCCGACACGATCGGCATGCCGTCGATGAGCACCATCGTGTAGGGGCCTTCCAGACCGTTGATGTGGATGTCGCCGGTGTTGCACACGTTGCAGTTAAGTTGGGGTTTTACGCCATTCACGATGCCCAGCCCTTCAAACAGACTGGGTGTCGGGTTGGCGCGAAAGAATTTCGGGCTGTACACCTCGATAGGTACGGGACTTTCGGATCGGGCCATGGGCTTGAGCGTGCCGCTGACGACTACTTCGCCAAGCGTTTCAGCCAGGGATTCGAGGTGGATGCGCACCGGCTCGTGGCTGGGCCGTATGCGCAGGGTTTTTGATGCATAGCCGAGCATGTGGGCACTGAGCTCTACCGAGGCGGTACCGGCCGGCAACGCCAATTCTACCCGGCCGGCGCTGTCGGCCACCGCGCCGGTGGTTAGTTCCGGTATTTTTATCGTGGCAAAGGCCAGCGGTTCGCCCGTGCGGGCGTCAACAATTTGAAGTTGAAAGGAGGCATTTTGACTCCAACCCGTGTTATATACCAGAAAGAACAAAGCCGACACAAGTATTTTTCGCAGCATTGAATCTAATTTTTAGATTAACCTAAATTTTTTACAAAAGTAATCTTAAAATTTATTCAGTGCAACTAAATATTGTGGAAATGGTTTTTTCGTATAAATTTTTTATCTTTGTTAAGTGTTAAACTTCTCAATCTGGAAACAAAAAGTTTATCAGAGGACAACCTGCATTATTCGATTGCCGACATAAGCGGACGCATTTTATTATCCGGCAGTAACGTCGCGGATGCAGCGGGTCGCTTGCGAATAAACGCACAAACACTTCCCCCGGGTCTTTACCTGCTTCGATTGTTGCCGACCTCCGCGCAGCCTAAAAATTTCAAATTTATTATCGCTCAAAATTAACCCGCCATGAATAAAATCTTCTTTTATGTCGCCCTTTTCCTGCTGGTTTTTTCAAATTGCAAAAAAAATCAGCCGCCCATCTATGAACCAGTAGACCCCGTGGATACCATAAAAGTCCCGATAGATACTCCGCCGGTTTCCACGCATATAATCGATCTTGGAAAAGGTTTTGCTTTGAACAATGGCGTAGATTGGAGTCCGACTTTTGAAGCAACGTTTCATTATAAAACCACTGCAAGGTTTTATTTCGGTGCAAAAGCTGTTCTTTCCTACTTATCATACGATTCATTTACGATACAGGATATACCGTGTGAGGTGGGAAAATATCCCATAGAATACCCTACTACACAGGCAAGTTTGACTAATAAAATTCCACAAGCATCTTTCTCCTACATTAGAGATTACGATATCCCGGTCGGTAATTTTCGTGCTGATACAACCCGTAATGATCATTTCGTAGAGATCATCCGTTACGATTCGGTGGAGCAAACCGTCGAAGGGCGTTTTCAGGTGTTTTTGAAAAAGGAACCGATGAATACTTATTGGCCCAATATTCCGGACAGTATTGCTATGACGGAGGGGAGGTTTCATTTGAAGATAAAAAAGCCGTAGGGGAAGGGGCAAACATATCAAAATTCTGGACGACCTCGGAGAGGTCAAATATTGGGTGTGCCTGGCATGCAAGTGCGAATATAAACCTTCAAGTCCTGAACGAGCCGTTATGACCGGTATCTTATAGTTGCGGAGAGGTCATTAAAACAATTACGCCCATGCTGTCCCCTCTTCCTCTTCTTTCCTCCTGTTTGTCATCAGCCGCTATCCCAGCCTCAGCCGTACATAACCCGCGAACTACCCCTATCCCCTTTCCCCCCCGAACTTGTCATCCCGGAGGGAACCGTCCGCTCTACAAGGGCCTCACCTGCGGGTTTTCCCCTCGTAGAGCGGACGGTTCCCTCCGGGATGACAAGTTCGGGGGGGAAAGGGGATAGGGGTAGCACGGGCGTAACCGCGTAAATATTTTACATTAGAAATTGCTGGTGATGCAGAGGTAATTTATACAATTATCTCATTTACAGCACTATATGCGCATTTCAACCGCAAATATTGTTTTCCTCCCCTCGGATTGGTAAAAATGTTTTTAAAAAAAATGGAGTCGAAAAAATAATTTTTTCTCAACAAAATTGATTTTTTAACTCTTAAATTAATAATACTAAAATACTGTTTATCAATATTTTAGTTTATAAAATAAGCAGATAATCCATCACTCGTGTACGAAAAAGTTACTCAACAAGACCTTTATTTTGTCCTTTGGCAGCGGATGGATGTGCTGCACTTTTGTACTGTCAATAAGAGATAACGGCGGCGAAACGAAAAGAAGCGGAAAACATTGACCACCAAATTCGAGACTTTTCATGAGATTATACGGGAAACCGCCGCGGCACAAACGAGTGCCGCGGTTTTTTTTTGCCCATACGTATACATGTCAGACTGTTTTCTAAAAGACTTTCCGATTTGATGCGCTTACAGTGCTCAGGGCAATGAAAACATGGTTTTAACCAACTCAACGATTTCTGCTTCCTCCGGCAGAAACAAGGTCATCCGGTCGCTGCTGAGTTGCAATACCTGCGCTTTCCACTGTACTCCAAATCCGCCCGGGTTAAATATGTCGATGCTCATGAAGGACGGGGCAAAGGAATAATGCCTTGCCTCCGGGAAAAATATGCGGCTGGTCGTGGCTTCTTTATTGTAGATGGAGATGGTGCTGTCGGCAAAAAAGACGGCGTAATAAGGCATTTCAATAGCCTCGGCCAACCGGCGAACCTCCATACTACTGTCCCGCTCCTGCCATTGCTGGAAATCACGGTTTTCGCGTCGGCTCATTTCGGTATACTCGTGGTATCCATACCATTGTTCAGCCCGTTGCCGACGAACATGTTCGTATACTTCCAGGGCTTGTGGCAGGGGGGGCGCTTTTTTGTCCACCTGCACGCCTTGCTCCGAGTAGGCAACCACTTCCCAGCGGCCCAGGAGTTTTTGCAGGAGGGTGTCGGCCGGAATTTGTCCGGATGCCGTAATGGAAAAGAAAATAGAAAAAAGGCCAGGGCAGTATCGGAGCAGGTAGATTTTGTTCATGCGGTTGAGTTTAAAAAGGAACAAGATGATCGTGGAAAGGCATTTTATCCTCTCTGGAAATTTTTTTTACAAAATTTTCGCCACTTAAAATTATTTTATTTTCAACAAAATTGGAAAATACGTCAAGTCGCGGATAATTTTATTTTTAGATAAATCTTTGATTAATAAATAATTATATAAAAAATGGTGAATAGTAGGCATTTTTTTGATCTGAAATAATACTCAACAAAGCCTTTATTTTGTCCTTTGGTACTGGACGGATACGCTGCACTTTTGTACTGTCAATAAGAGATAACGGCGGCGAAACGAAAAGAAGCGGAAAAATTGACCACCAAATTCGAGACTTTTCATGAGATTATACGGGAAACCGCCGCGGCACAAACGAGTGCCGCGGTTTTTTTTTGCCCATACCCGAACAAAATTTTAAAATAAGATATCTTGAAAAGGTAGAAAAATTCACTTTTATAATTAGTTAGTATATTGATAATGAGTTTTTTAGGTGTAAAAAAGGCGATAAATTTCTTGAAAACATCTCCGAATGAATTTGCTAAAATTGTCCTTTTTTTATAAAAAATATCTTGCACCTTTGTATTGTCAAGGAAAGAATAGCAAGTGAGGCGCAGCGATCGGGATTAACCTTGACCAACAAATTCGACTTTTCATGAGATTATTATAGGCGTGGGCCGCGGTGCGAAAGAGCACTGTGGCCCACGCCCCTTTTGGGGCAGTATTGTTATTCACTGATTTTTTTCAGCACTGTCGTTTGCAAGAGGTCTTTTTCCGCAAGTAATTGTTCCAATGCCCGATCGGTCGGCGCGATTTTGTAATTCTTTCCGTCCTGTAATTTGACGAACGGCGTAATCCCGTTATAAAAATCCAGGCGCCGGTCCAGGGTCTTTTCATCTTGCAGTACGGAGGTTTTTACCACGAGCTCGCTTTTAGCGGGTTGTGTGATGTAGTACAATTCCCACAAGCTGTTGTCATCTTTCAGCATATTCAAATAAATTCCGTTGCCCTTTTGCCTGGCTACGAGCCGGGTTTGTTCGGAAGACAGGCTGTCGGCCTGCGGAAACAACCCGCTATCGGATTTTCCCTGCCCTTGTTTTTCAAAACGGGTCATCCGGGCTGACTCCAGGTCAAAAAGGATCATCGGCTCAGGCGTTTTTCCCAATATGTACCAGTTGCCTTCTTTATATAACTGCGTAAAGTGCTGCTCTTCCGACACGCCCGGCCGGTTTTCATCCGCGACCGGGGCAGTCGTAATCAGAAATCGCTCCGTCAGCAGGTAGCTGATCAGTTTGCCGCTTTTTTTCTGCGCCTCCAGATCTGCCCGGAGTGCCGGCAGGTCTTCCCGGGCAATACGCGTTTCTCCCGATACCATCAATTCAGTATCGCTCAGGCGCTCAAGCCGCAGGCAATTGAGAAAAATGGCCTTTTCTTCTCCGGAATTCGGTTCCTCGTACACACCGGCCCATTCGGCAGGAAAGGACCGCAGCGCATCACCGCCCTGCGGTACCGGGTTTTCAAAATAAACATTGGCGCAGGAACTTGCAAAAACAAGCAGAAAAAGAAGGCTGCACCCTGCGGACAAACTGGATAATCTTATTGCGGATTTCATGTGCTGGAAATGGGTTTAGTTAAGAATTGAGATTACAACGTTAAGGTTTTCTTAAAATTATGTTAAGAATGTTAAGGTGAAAAATAGACGTCAGATAACGCGCCGCCTTTTCTCAGGACGGCCACTTTTTTTCTTAAAAAAATTTTAAAATAAATATTTTTCACAATTATCTGATAAACAGGTTTTTAAAACAAACAAGGCATCTTTTTAGAAAAAATATTATGCAAAATTTAGTTCCTTGTATTGCATAATACTTGACTTGACCGTATGTTTGTGCCATCAAATAGCTGGCAGGGCTGGGAACAACGGGGAATTTCCTACAACCGCTTAGTCCTGCCGCAATCGAGGCAACAACTAAAAAACAAAAACATGGATTTGGAAAATGCCAAGGCACAAATGCGGAAGGGTGTACTGGAGATGTGTGTGTTGGCGGTCATTGCCGGGCGGGAAACCTACCCCCCGGAAATTATCGACAAACTGGAAGGCACCAACCTTTTCGTCAAGGAAGGTACCCTGTACCCGCTGCTGATCCGCCTGAAGAACGATGGTTTGGTGGACACCATCTGGCGCGAAGGCGTCAAAGGCCCGCCGCGCAAATATTTCACCATCACCGGAAACGGTAAAAAGTTTCTGGAGGAGCTCACCGGCAGCTGGCAGCAATTGGTACATGCCGTGGATCAGACCATTGCAGGCAACCCCGCGCAAAACAACGACCCCGGCAATGCCAGTGAACCGGATGCCCCCCGCGCCCTCAATATCGAACCCCTGCTGCCAGACGCTTAAACGCAAAAGTGTCCGGATTAAAAGCCTGGCCTACAAACGCAACCTATGTCCCCAACCCTCCAACCAGAAACCTTAGAAACCAGTAACCTTAGAAACCTTTTACTTTTTCAACCAACTTCAAACAATGAATAAGATACTGAATATCAATCTTGGCGGATATGCTGTCACCATAGATGACGATGCTTACGAATATCTTTCGTCGTATCTCGACAGCATCCGACGGCGGTTCAGCGAAAGCGAAGGGCGCGACGAGATTATGCACGATATTGAATCGCGTCTGGGCGAGCTCATCACCAACGGCATGGGCAATCGCACCATCGTGATGTTGCCCGACGTGGAAGCCGCGATTGAGGTGATGGGTAAACCCGAAGATTTCGGCGGTGAGCCGGTAGAAAAACCCGGCGCCGGCGCCTCGGGCAAAAAAGCCTTCCGCCCCGGCAAAAAACTGTTCCGCGACGAAGAGGATGCCGTCATCGGCGGTGTTTGTTCGGGCCTGACAGCCTATTTCGGTATGCAGGAATCGATCTGGATGCGGCTGATTTTTGTGCTGCTGGCACTGGTTTCGTTCGGCTTCTGGGTGCCGGCCTATCTGCTGTTGTGGATATTGGTCCCACCGGCACGCACCGCTGCCGAGCGGCTGGCGATGCGTGGCGAAACCGCCAATGTGGAAAATATCGCCCGCGAGATCGAGCAGGGATTCGAGCGACTGTCCAAAAAAGTCAATGAATTCGGCTCGTCAGAGGCTGTCAGTTCGGCCGGGCGTACCACGGCGTCGGTTGCCGGAGGATGCCTGACGGTATTTGGCAAACTGATTCTCGGGTTGGTCATTTTTGTGGCCATTATGATGGTTTTGGGGCTGGGCTCGGCCTGGGTGGCCGGTATCTGGGCATTTATGACCGCCCAACCCTACGTTTCCTATTTCAGCCCGCTCTCCACGGGCAGTACCTATATCGCGTTTTTCAACGCCTTTTTCCTGATCGGCATTCCAATTGTCGGGTTGGTGTTGTGGTTGGGCCGTACTATTTTCCGTTTTAAATCACCGGCCTGGTTAGGCTCTGGTTTGAGTATATTTTGGGTACTAAACTTTATTTCGCTGCTGTTACTTGGAGGCTGGGCCGCCCAAAGCTTTCGCCAGGGAGGCTCGGTTTCCAGGAATATGGACCTGTCGGAGATAGACTCCGATACGCTGCGGCTGGAATGGGCCAGCAAAGGGCTGCCGGGCGAGCAGGACTATTGGTTCAACGGCGACGACGGTTTTTATATCGGTGGCAAAGGCATGAGAGTAAAAGAGATGATTCGTATTAACATTCGGAAAAGTGAGACGGGCCGTTTCGAATGTACACAAACGATACGCGCTCGCGGCGCTACCGGCGGCGAAGCTGAAGAAAATGCCGCAAAAACGGATTTTGACGTAACCTTTGACGGCAAAATTTTGCGGGTACCGCATGGGTATGAGATCAAAGAAGGGAATAAGTGGCGGGTGCAAGAGGTCAAAATTACCATCAGCGTACCGGAAGGGAAATCAGTCGTTTTTGGCGAGGGGATTAACAACCGCGTCCGCGATGTGGACTATGCCGAATCCGATAATGATTACAACATTTACGATTATCCGGACAGGGTATTCCGGATGACCAACCGGGGGCTGGTTTGCAGCGACTGCCCGCAATTCGGCGACCGGCGTTACCGCAGCGGCCGGTACTATGAGAAGTTTATGCTCGAAGGCAATTTCGATACGGAAATTATAAAGGATGATGATTTTAGCATCGAATTTGAAGGGCCACAAACCGATCGCGACGCGGTGGAGTCGATCCGTACAGGTGAAAACCTCACCCTGACCACCCGTGGCAAAAACCTGTCGGGCCAACTGCGATGCATCATAAAAACACCGGATTTTAACTCCATTTTTGCTGAAAACACCGGATTGGTGACCATTCGTGGTTTCGACGTGACAGAAGCCTCCATTTCGGCAAAAGGCAATTCGCGCATAAAAGGATATCTGGACGCCAGTAACCTGAACCTGACACTCAATGGTAAATGCTCCGTCGAATTGATTGGATCGGGCAGCGAAATCAGTGCCAACCTAAGCGACGGCGCTGAACTGGAAGCCTCGGGATGGCGTACTGACCGCGTCGAAATATCCGCTTCTGACGGCTCGAAGGCCAAACTAAACGTGAATACCGATGCCCTCGTCAAAGCGGACGGCAGTAGCACCGTAAAAGTGGACGGTACCGCTAATGTGCGGAAAGGGGACGAACAATAGGAAACCACAGTAGGCCACATTAGCCGATTTCGAGTGGGATTTTTGAGCGTACTAAGTAGTCGTTCAAACCAATCGAAATCGGGTAATGTGGCCTAATGTGGTTCAAAAACCTCTAAACCGCCAGGAATTAACCCTCTGCTTGCTCATCAGAAGCGTCATCGCTTGCCGCTTCGTCGTCGCCTTCCTCTTCCAGGTCTTCGTCGTCGCCCTCTTCCATTTCTTCTTCCTCTCCCTCCGCTTCAGCGTCGTCGTCAAGCAATTCTTCTTCTACAGATTCTTCCGTCGTTTCTTCTTCGCCATCCAACAGGGCTACTACTTCCAATTCAGCGTCAGAAAGCGCGGTTGCGGACTCAAATTGTGTTTCGTTGAACATTGTTTTTTCTTTTAAGTGTGAGAGAATGAACATTTCGCCGGCAAAATTGGGTAAGTGACACCGCCTTTGATAATTTGCGCCATTAAGTCCGTATTAATAATCCGACGCATAAATTAACGCTGACTTAGCTGCAAAAAAGACCGCCGTTGCGCCGGTCATGCTGACATTTATGCTTTTTTGACCACTACCATTTCGTAGGTTCAAACTGCTCTGTGTTATGAAAAAATACTTGTCCGCCGCGTTATTCGCCGCAACCATTTTATGGGCACAATCCCCCCTCTTTGCGCAGCAAAAACCAGAAAAACAAGCGAAAAACACGGCAGTCCTTTTGCCCACGGGCTGGTCGCTTACGCCGGCCGGTAAATCATTACCCCTGGGCGACCTGCCCCTCAACATCGCCGTTTCTCCCGATAAAAAATACCTCGCCGTGACCAACAACGGCCAGGGACGGCAATCACTGCAACTGATCGATGCGCGCAAAGGCAAACTCCTACACTCGTTTGAAATCCCGATCGCCTGGGTCGGGCTCGCTTTTGCCGCCGACAACCGCACGTTGTACGTGTCGGGTGGTAACAGCAATGCCATCCTGCGTTACCAGGTGGCGAAAAAACGGCTGATCCTGCAGGACACCCTTACGCTCGGAAAACCCTGGCCGGTGCGAATATCGCCGGCCGGACTTTGCGTAGACGATGCCCGCAACCTGCTATACGTCGTGACAAAAGAAAACCATAGCCTCTACGTGTTGGACACCCGCACCAAAGCCATTGTGCATCGCGACAGCATCGGCAAGGAATTGTACACCTGTGCGCTTTCGCCCGACCGCCGCAAACTATACCTGACACACTGGGGCGGCAACGAATTGGTGGTGTGGGACACTGAAACACGCCGAACGACCACCCGTATCCCCGTCGGCGACAACCCGAACGATCTGGTAATCAGCCAAAACGGCCAATATGCCTACGTCGCCTGCGCCGACGACAATTCCGTGAGCGTAGTAGACCTGTACCGGGAAAAAGTAGTGGAAACGCTCGTGGCCGCATTATTTCCCGATTCGCCTACCGGTTCTACCTCCAACGGTGTGGCGCTCTCTCCCGATGAAAAAACGCTTTATGTCGCCAACGCCGACAACAACTGCCTGGCGGTTTTCAACGTGTCTACACCCGGGCAAAGCCGTTCTTTGGGTTTTATCCCGACGGGCTGGTACCCGACGGGCGTGCGCATCGTGGGCAAAAAGGTGTTTGTAGCCAATGGTAAAGGATTTTCCTCTTTTCCCAACCCGAACGGCCCCGACCCGACCAGTAAAGAACAACGTGTGGCCTACCAAAAGGGCGACACTGAAGCTATTGCAAAAATTGAATATATCGGCGGACTGATGAAGGGCACCATGAGCATCATTACGGCGCCGGGTGAGGAGGAACTGGAGGAATATACGCGACAGGTGTATCACAATTCGCCGTACACCAAAGCGCGCGAGCGCCTGGCCGAGGGAGAACCGGGCAACCCCATCCCGCAGCGCGTGGGCGACCCTTCGCCCATTAAACACGTTTTTTATATCATCAAAGAAAACCGGACCTACGACCAGGTGCTGGGCGATATGCCGGAGGGCAACGGCGACAAGTCGTTGTGCCTGTTCCCCGAAAAGATAACCCCCAACCACCATGCACTGGCCCGCGAATTTGTGTTGCTGGACAACTTTTACGTCAGCGCAGAAGTCAGCGCCGACGGCCACAACTGGAGCACGGCCGGATATGCCAACGACTACACCGAAAAAACATGGGTGACGAGTTACGGCGGCCGGGGCGGCGAATACGTTTACGAAGGCCAAAACCCCGTGGCCTGGCCAAAAGATGGATTTATCTGGGATCATTGCCGGCGCGCAGGCGTCAGTTACCGCACTTACGGCGAGTTTGCCGATGATTACAAAGCCAATATTCCGGCGTTGGAGGGGCATTTTTGCCCGTATTACACCGGTTGGGTGACTTCGGTAAAAGACACCACACGTGTTTCGCAATGGAAACAGGATTTCGATTCCCTCGTTGTGGCGGGCGCCTTGCCTCGCCTGAATACCTTGCGGCTGATAAACGACCATACGGAAGGCCTGCGGCTTGGCAAACCTACTCCCTTTGCCCAGATGGCCGACAACGACCTGGCCCTGGGGTTGTTCATCGAACATTTATCCAACAGCCCGGCGTGGGCATCATCGGCGGTTTTTGTGCTCGAAGACGATGCGCAAAACGGCGCCGACCACGTGGATGCCCACCGGTCCGTGGCTTATGTCATCAGCCCGTTTACCCGCCGGAACTACGTGGATCAAACCATGTACTCCACCAATTCGATGTTGCGCACCATCGAGCTCATTCTCGGATTGCCGCCCATGAGCCAGCAGAACGCGGCGGCCACCCCGATGTGGCGTTGTTTTACCAATACAATGGATTTGACGCCTTACAAAGCCCGCGGGGCTAACGTCAATCTGGACGATCGGAATGCGGTTGTCAACGACCTGCAACGGCGCTCGGAAAACTTCGACATGTCGCAGGAAGACCGCGTGCCGGATTTGGAATTCAACGAAGTGTTGTGGAAAGCCATCAAAGGCGAAGATTCAGAGATGCCTGCACCACGCAGGGCGGCTTTTTTGAAGGCGGAGGATGAACGTTATTGATCGTCATTGGTCGTCATTGAACGTCATTGGTTGTCATTGGGTTGTTAGTCGTCGTTAGGCGATTAATAAGGACATTCGCACCCCTAAAAATTAGGCGAACTGAGTTCTTTCAGATGAATACTTTGAAAGGATTGGAATGGCGGTATTTTCGAATTGATGGAAGACATCCTCCGCATTAGTTTTAATGCAGCTAAATTGAGTGATGTAGTTCATTTAGAAAAGGGTTTAAAAAGATCAATTAAATCGGGATGTAAACATGCGATGCTTTACACTCCCCGCAAACCCCTACTTTTGCTTTGCACATAATAACCCGCCGCTTTATCATGCATATCACCACCGCCGCCCTTGCCTTCAAACTCCGCGGAATGGACCTCTTCCGGTCCATCCCCGAGCCCATTTTGCTGGAACTGGCGGAAAAAAGCAGTCAGGAACAAGTAGCCCCCGGGGTGACCATTTTTAACAAAGATGAACCGGGCCGCTCGTTCTACCTGCTGCTGGAAGGCGACGCCAAAGTGCACGACGGCGACTATGTGGTGGCGCAGATGAGCGCCGGGAGTTGTTTTGGTGAAATGGCACTTCTCGACGAGGGCCCGCGCTCCATGTCGGTCACGGCCACAGCGCACACCCTGCTGGCCCGCATTGATCGTGAGGTGTTTTTCGAAGTATTGGGCGATTACCCCGGTGTGATGGAGAAAATAGTCGGCCTGCTTACCCAACGGCTGCGGCACCAGACCGATCAAACCCTGGAACAGCTGCGCCGGCGCGAAGAAGAACTGACGCTGCTGGTAGACGAGCGTACCGCCGAACTGATGCGGCAAAAAGAAGAAGCCGAACAATTGCGCGCCAAAGCCGAGTCCCAAATGCGGGAAGCCGAATTCCAGCGCCAGCGCGCCGAACAAAGCGAGCGTTTCGAGCAGCAATTCTTAGCCAACATGAGCCACGAATTGCGTACGCCCATGAACGCCGTAATGGGCATGACCAACCTGTTGTTGCAAAAAAATCCGCGCGACGATCAGCGGCGCTACCTCGATAGCATCCGCCAGTCGTCGGAAGCCTTGCTGGTCATCCTGAACGACATCCTCGACATCTCCAAAATACAAGCCGGCCGGATGGAACTGGAGTGGACGGAAATGCGTGTACCGGAAATCCTCGACGGCATGTACACCACCCTGCAATTCCGGGCCGAAGAAAAAGGACTGTCGTTTCAGGTCGACTGCGACCCGGACATGCCCCCTGCACTCACCGGTGATCCGGTGCGCTTGCAGCAAATTTTGATCAATCTGGCCGGCAATGCCGTAAAATTTACCGAAAAAGGGCGGGTAAACGTGACTGCCCGGGTACTGGAACAAAATGCCGGGCGTTGTCGCCTCCGTTTTGAAGTAACCGACACTGGCATCGGCATGACGCCGGAACAACTGAGCATTGTATTCGAAAGTTTCCGCCAGGCATCCGGCGACACCACGCGTAAATACGGAGGCACCGGCCTGGGGCTTTCCATCTCCAAACAATTGGTTGAATTGTTCGGCGGCCGCATCGAAGTGGAAAGTACGCTGGGCGCCGGATCCACTTTCCGCTTCGATATCGAACTGGCCGTCAGCACGGAACAACGGAAAGCGGAAACCAGCATCGCAGAGGCTGTACAGGCCCTGCGCGGTATGCGTATCCTGTTGGCCGAAGACAACTATTTCAACCAAATTGTAGCCATCGAAACCCTGGAATTGCTGATTCCTGAAGTTGTCGTGCATGCCGTGGAAAATGGCCTTCAAGCGTTGGAACGGGTCAAAACGGAGCAGTATGATGTCGTCCTGATGGACGTAACGATGCCGATAATGGACGGTCTGGAGGCCACCCGGGCCATCAGAGTGCTGCCCGGACCGCAAAAATTGATACCCATCATCGCTTTTACTGCCTCGGTGACGAACAAAGAGGTGAAACGATGCCTCAGCACCGGCATGAATGCGTGCGTCCCCAAGCCCTTCAAAGAATCTGAACTCCTCGGCGCCTTAGTAGCCGTGACCGGATCGAATGTTACGGTAGCCGAGATGCAGCAATCACCTGACCAAACGGAAGAAACGGTTGATCTCCAGCCTGAACATACCGTTTTGCCCCAACTCACCTTCCTGGAACAACTCACCGGCGGCAATCCGGCCCGCCTGCGTAAATATATCGGCCTGTACCTCGAATCGGCATTGGCAAGCCTGGCCAATATAGAATCGGCCCTGGCGGCAGAAGACCGCGAAGCGCTACGCCGGGCAGTGCATACGATCAAACCCCAGCTTCGTATGATCGGGATGACAGAGACAGCCGATCTGGCACAGGTTATTGAAACACAGGCGGTGGAAGGGATGGCTTTGGATACATTGCCGGGTAATGTGGAGCAATTGCTGACCGCAATTCGCCATTCTCTGGCAGTTTTTCAGCCGTTTTTGAAATGATGGTTTACCTTGCGAATCTCTCACATCTGCGGCAAATGAATTTATACTGTTGTTGCAGCACCTAATCATTCGCATGCTTTACATTCTTCCAGTGTCTCAAACGGGACAACACCTCCGCATCCACCCCAAATAAATTCCTTACATTTCTTTTCCTGTTTATCGTAGTAATACCGCCGGAATGAAGCAAGGCAGGGGCCAGGCTGAGGGTTCAACTGGCAGCGATCGTTGTTCGTCTTATCATCTTTACTGCACGCAGTTGATAAAAGGCAGATACTGAAAAAACAAAATGCCGAAAAAAATAGGTTGCTGGGTTTCATGGTAATTAAATTTTTTAATAATCCGTTGCAAGCAGATTCTGAAAACCAAGACATAGCTTGTCCGGTAAAAGGTTGGAAGAAAACATGTTTTCCGGCACCACCTTTTAAAAAATCATATTGTGAAATCCTGTCAATATTCTTTGGTTTCATATACTTCGCCCGAAAAAACGGCTTCCAGCAACCCCTCCTCTTCCGCCGTAAACAAACGCGATTTGACTACAAAACGTAGGCCCAGTGGAATTTCCAGCGAAAAACTGGCGCCCCGCCCCGGCGTCACATCGATTGTTAACTGGGTATGTTGCCAATATTCGAACTGAAAATCATTCATAAAAAAAGGGCAGCCCGCAATCTCGCCCACCCATACATCGCTGGCGCCTACCCGGAACTCGCCCCGGGGAAAACACATGGGCGCCGAACCATCGCAACACCCGCCGCTTTGGTGAAAAAGCAGGGGGCCGTGCTCCCGGCGCAGTCGCTCAATTACTTGCGCCGCTTCGCTTGAAACCAGTACACGTTTTATTTTTTTCATAACAGGGCGAATAAATACGGCCCCGCCGGATGAAACCCGGCGGGAACCGCACTGGAAAACAAAGGTGAATGCGTGTGTTTGTTTTTAGAAAAAACCCAGTTTGTTTTTATTAAAGGAAACCAGCAGGTTCTTGTTTTGCCGGTAGTGGTTGAGCATCATCTTGTGCGTTTCACGACCAAATCCTGATTTTTTATACCCACCGAACGGTGCATGAGCCGGATAGGCATGGTAGCAGTTGACCCACACACGACCGGCCTGTATGGCGCGCGGCACGGTGTACATTTCGTGGGCGTCGCGCGTCCAAACGCCGGCGCCAAGACCGTAAAAGGTATCGTTGGCAATTTGGATGGCCTCTTCCGTGGTTTTAAAAGTAGTGACACAAGTAACCGGGCCAAATATTTCTTCCTGGAATACCCGCATTTTGTTGTTGCCTTTCAGGATGGTCGGCTGGATGTAATAACCTTTTTCCAGGCCGCTGTTTTGGAAATGCGCAGCGCCGCCCACCAGCACTTCCGCACCTTCGTCGCGACCAATATCCAGGTAGTTGAGTATTTTTTCATACTGGTCGTTCGATGCCTGGGCGCCCATCATGGTTGAAGCGTCGAGCGGGTCGCCCATTTTGATCCGGCGCACCCGGTCGATCACCCGCTGCATAAAGGGTTCGTAAATAGATTCATGCACCAGAATGCGGGAAGGGCAGGTACACACCTCTCCCTGGTTGAAAGCAAACAACACAGCGCCTTCGATTGCCTTGTCTAGAAATTCGTCGTCGGCATCCATCACGCTGGGAAAGAAGACGTTAGGTGATTTCCCGCCCAGCTCCATCGTTACCGGAATGATGTTCTCGGAAGCATATTGCAGAATCAGCCGGCCGGTAGTGGTTTCGCCGGTGAACGCCACTTTTGCCACGCGTGGGGAGGAAGCCAGTGGTTTGCCGGCTTCCACGCCGAATCCCGTCACGATGTTCAGCACACCCGGGGGCAACACTTCCTGGATCAGTTCCATCAGACAAACAATGCTGGTGGGGGTTTGCTCGGCCGGTTTCAGTACGACACAGCAACCCGCAGCGAGGGCGGGCGCAACTTTCCACGAAGCCATCAGCAGCGGGAAATTCCAGGGGATGATCTGTCCGACTACGCCAAGGGGCTCATGAATATTGATCGAAACGGTGCTCTCATCGAGTTCAGCCACGGAACTTTCGTCGGCCCGGATGACGCCGGCGAAATACCGGAAGTGGTCGATGCAGAGGGGGATGTCGGCGGCACTGGTTTCACGGATAGGCTTGCCGTTGTCCACGGTTTCCACCCGGGCCAGGTAGTCGAGGTTGCGTTCCATGATGTCGGCGATTTTGAGCAACAGGTTGCTGCGCTGCGTAGCCGAAGTTTTGGACCAGGAAGGGAAGGCGGCATGGGCCGCGTCGAGGGCGAGTTCCACGTCCTCTTTTGTGGATCGGGCAGCCTGCGTGAAAGGTTTGCCGTCGATGGGCGAAATATTGTCGAAATATTCGCCCCGTACGGGGGCCACCCATTTCCCGCCTATAAAGTTGCCGTAGCGGTTTTTAAAGTCGGGAAAGCCGACGCGCACTTTGCTCATTTCCAATGTTTCCATCTTCTATATTGTTATTTTGTGTTAAAAAATTTTATAAAAAATTTGATACACAAAATTATTTCACTGTCTGCCGGCGCTATTCCCCGATCCTATCCAATTTTATAAGGATCGTATCATTTTTTTGCATTCAAAGCCCCGAAACGAACAAGAATTGGATAATGCCCTTTACTTTTGAGAAAAAAAGCCGAATAAGGCTGCAATAACCGGGCTATAATGCCATAAGAAATAGCACCCGATTGAGATTCACCGAACTTTGATATGGATACCTTACTGAAAGGAATACCCTTGCGACCCGTGGCGCTGACACCCGAACGGGACCTGAAGACGCTGGTGGAAAACCGTACGGTTTATTCGTTCAATAACTGTGAACTGAACATTTTTGAAACGCATCAAACGACCGAACAGGTGTTACTGCGGTTTCAGGGCATGGTATATACTGCGATGTTGCGCGGGAAAAAAGTTATGTATTTGCCGCGGGCAGAACCCTTTGAATATTTGCCGGGCGAATCGGTGATCGTACCCGAATCATCGCCCATGGTGATCGATTTCCCGGAATCCCGTCCGGATAATCCAACTCAGTGTGTTGCCCTCGAAATTGACCGGCAACAGGTAAAAAACACGCTCGACCTGCTCAACGAAAAGTACCCCCGCATGGAAGAAAGCGGTCTTTGGGCGGTCAATCCGGACCAGTTTCATATTCGGAATTCGCATGAATTGGCCGACACGGTGGGCCGCCTGATCCGCATTCCCGGCGAAACCAACATCGCAAAGGATGCACTGGCCAATGTTACGCTTCAGGAGTTGTTGATCCGGCTGTTGCAAACCCAGGTCCGCACCCTTTTTCTGGAACAATGCACCGTTTTACAGACCCGCCATCGTTTCGCTTATGTTGTTCAGTTTATTCGCGAACACCTGACTGAAAACCTGAGCATCCAGCAACTGGCCCGGCTGGCCTGTATGAGCAAACCCCACTTTTTCCGGCGGTTCAAGCAGGAACTCGGTATTTCCCCATTGGAATTTATTTTACAGGAGCGCATCAAATTAGCCAAACAATTGCTCACCCAACCACAAACCAGCGTCACCGATGTTTGCTACCGCTCCGGATTCAACAACCTGGCCTATTTCACCCTGCAATTTAAAAAATTTGAAGGCCGGCCGCCCAGCCATTTCCGTAAAACGTTGATCTGCTGATTATTTACTTTTCTGTTTATCTTCGCGGCAAAACAAACGAAGTGATGGAAAATACAAGCAAGAAGATATTCGTAGTGGATGATGACAAAATGTTCGCTACCATGCTGGCCGATCACCTGGAAGAACAGGGCGGATACACCGTTACCACCTTCTCCACCGGTGAAGCATGTTTAGAGCACCTCGATGAATACCCCGATGTCATCATTCTCGATTATTACCTGGATTCCAATGTAAAGGACGCTAAAAACGGCCTGGCCATTCTGCAAACGATTCACAAAACTGCGCCCGACCAAAAGGTCATTATGCTCTCCGCCCAGGAACATTACGGCGTAGCGTTGCAGACTATTGCTTCCGGGGCAGTACAGTATGTGATCAAGGATTTACAAGCGTTTAAAGAGATCGACGCGCTCCTTGCAGAATTTTAAAAACAATCCGGTCAAAATCCTTCAATCAATAACCTCGCGCCACATTTTGTTATTCCGCCGCATTTTGCTGTGGGTGGCACACTTTTTGGTTAGTCGATCTTTTCAAACCTGTTTTTCCGCCGGGGAATCTCTACCTTTGCGCCGCTTTTACAGGTTTGAGTGGTGAGTAATGAGTTTTGAGTTGTTTAAACCAACCCATTAACTCAAAACCCACCACTCAAAACTCAAAACTCAAAACTCAAAACTTTTTCATGTCATACCTATTCACTTCCGAATCCGTATCCGAAGGACATCCCGATAAAGTAGCGGACCAGATCAGCGACGCCATTCTCGATGAGTTTCTGAAACAGGATCCTAACTCCAAAGTCGCTTGCGAAACGCTCGTCACCACCGGCCTCGTGGTCGTGGCCGGTGAAGTGCGCTCGCATGCCTATGTTGACGTGCAGGAAACCGCGCGCCGCACCATCGAACGCATCGGCTACACTAAGGCCGAGTACTACTTCGAGGCGAAAAGTTGCGGCGTAATCAGCGCTATACACGAACAAAGCGCCGATATAGCCCAAGGCGTTGACGTTGGTAAAAGCGAAAATGACCAGGGCGCCGGCGACCAGGGCATGATGTTCGGCTATGCCACCGACGAAACGGATAATTACATGCCGCTGGCCCTCGACCTGGCCCACAGCATCCTGCTCGAACTATCGGCCATCCGCCACGAAGGTAAACAAATGAAATACCTGCGCCCCGATGCTAAAAGTCAGGTGACCATCGAATACACCGACAAACACGTGCCGAAAAAAATCGACACCATCGTGGTCAGCACCCAGCACGACGAAAACGTCGGCCAGGAACAAATTTCCCGCGACATTCAGCGGATCGTGATCCCACGTGTTAAAAAGAATCTGCCGAAACGGCTGCAACGCCTCTTTACGGCCGATATCCAATACTATATCAACCCGACGGGCAAGTTCGTTATCGGCGGCCCGCACGGTGATACCGGCCTCACCGGCCGCAAAATTATTGTGGATACCTACGGCGGCAAAGGCGCCCACGGCGGCGGCGCGTTCAGTGGTAAAGACGCCTCCAAAGTGGACCGCTCGGCGGCTTATGCCACCCGCCATATTGCTAAAAACTTAGTGGCCTCGGGCCTGTGCAGCCAGGCTTTGGTACAGGTGGCGTATGCCATCGGCGTTTCCAAACCCGTGGGCTTGTATGTTACCACCTACGGCACTTGTAAAATAAAAGGTCTGAGCGACGGCGAAATCGCCCAAAAATTGTCGGCAATATTCGACCTGCGCCCGGCAGCCATCGTAAAACGTTACGGACTGAAAAATCCGATCTTCTCTGAAACTGCCGCTTATGGCCACTTCGGCCGGGAGCCGCAGAAGAAAACCGTACTCATCGGCCTCAACGGCAAGGCGGAAAAACGGGAGGTCGAGACGTTTACCTGGGAAAAACTGGACGCCGTGGCGGATATCCAAAAGGCATTTCAGTTGAATTAATAGTCCGGGCAGTTTTAGAGTGAGGTTGTGTCAAAAGTCTTTTGCAAGAAGACTGCGACAAATTTTTTACCACAGAGACACGGAGAATATCGAATGTCGAACAAGAAATATCGAATGTCGAAATACCCGTAGTGCGTTCCGTGATGCGGTGTACTCTACGCAACTTCGACATTCGATATTCCTTGTTCGACATTCGATATTCTACTTCCGTGGTGAATTAAAATAATCTACTGCGGGAAAAATGTAGAATGCCCTTTTGACACAGCCCCACTCTTAAAATCCTGGACTATTGTTTTCTCACAACCCCAATAACCCCTTCCTTCATTGCCGGTTCTCCTTCGCCGGCGGCGGCGGCACCACCGGTTTCGCGTCCTTTAGTTTCAGCATCACTTCCTGAATAGCGCGTTCCAGTTGTGGGTCTTTCCCGCGAGCCAGCGCCGTGGGGTCTTCCAACACTTCGATATCGGGATCTACTCCGTAGCCTTCCTTAAACCAGGTTCCATCGGGGTTATACATCCGGAAAGTGGGCACGGTCACGCTACCCCCGTCGATGAGTTGAGGAGAGCCGCTGATCCCGATCAGGCCGCCCCAGGTGCGGGTGCCGATCAATGGGCCCAGACCGGCCTTGCGGAAATAGTCGGGGAAAGCATCGCCGCCCGAACCACTCCAGCCGTTGATGAGCATGGCTTTTGGTCCAAAATGCCCCACCGGTGGCCAACGCCAGGTTTTGCCGTCGCGCACGGCCCAGAAAGCCAGCGGTTTGCGATTGAGCAGTTCGATAAAGCGGTCGGGTATCTGGCCGCCGTTGTTGAACCGCTCATCCACGATCAGGCCATCCTTGTTCCACTGCGCATAAAACATCCGCACCAGTTCGTTTTGCCCGTCGATGCCCGTACTGGGCACGTAGATATAGCCGATTTTGCCGCCCGAAGCCTGATCCACCAGCCGGCGGTTTTCTTCAATCCAGGCCAAGTTTCGCAGACGCGTTTCGTCTTTGAGGGTGGTCACCACAATGTTCCGGGCATTGTTCCACCCGGGAGTGGTGCTGACCGTGAGCTCGACCGTGACGCCGGCCAGTCCTTCGAAGGTTGCCCAGGGATCCGTACGGGTATCTAAGGGTTGTCCGTTCACGGCCAGGATATAATCACCTTCGTTTACGTTGAGGCCGGGCGCATCCAGCGAAGAACGTACTTCCGTATCCCAAGGGGCGCTGCGTACGATTTTTTTGATCCGGTAGTAACCGTTTTCCGCAACCCAATCAACGCCCAGATAACCGGTATTTTTTTGTTTGGGCTGTTCCAGGTCGCCGCCGCCGCGATAGGTATGGGAGGCGTTGAGTTCGCCGATCAGTTCGCCGATGAGGAAGTTAACATCGCTGCGGGTAGCGGCATAAGCGATCAGGTCGCCGTATTGTTTGCGCATGGCCGGCCAGTCGACGCCGTGCATTTCTTTTTCATAAAAAAAATCGCGCTCCAGGCGCCAGACATCGGCAAAAATCTGCTGCCATTCATCGCGGGGCGCCAGCGTCATTTCCAGGTTGTCGAGCGGCACCGGCTTGTCCATTTTTTGATCGGGCTCCGGCGCCACTACTGCCACAGCGTCCTTTTTGATCACCAGCACTTTTTTGCCGTCGGCCGAGAGTTCATAACCATTCACACCGTCCATGATTTGTTTTTCCTCGCGTGCTTTAAAGTCGAAAAACTTTAATGCAACGTTCTGTTCTCCTTCGGCAGACGGTGGCAGAACTTTCAAAAACAACAACTTATCACCGGAAACGGAAAGGGCGCCGTAGTTGCCGGCTTGCGGTGGCAGGATAACTACCCGGCGCTCAAAACCGTCCAGATCGATATTGACCGGCTCTACCTTCGTAGAGTCTTTCTGCTCATCGGCCTTTTCTTTTAAGTCCTCCTTTTTATCTGTTTTTAGCGCCACCGTATCGTTTTGGATATACACTGGCGAAACGACATCCTTACGCAGCGTAACTGCGGCGATCTGGCTGGACTTATTGTACACCCAGGCATTTTCAAACTCGCTGTACGTGGGGCTAAACTGCCGGTTGGTGAGGAAGTAGAGGTATTTCCCTTCCCGGTCGAACACCGGACCGTAGTCCGCGTAAAAACCGGAGGTCACCTGGTGAAGTTTTTTATCCCGGGTATCGTACAGAAAAATGGCCGGATTGCCATTGTCCAGCCCCCTGTCATACGTGATCCAGCGGCTGTCGGCCGACCAGGATACGCGGAAATTGCGCAGGGCGCCTTCGAAAAAATCCAGCGCCTGGTCCATGACAGTGGTGGTTTTTGTATCGCGGTCGTACACCTGAATTTTCATCGCCTGATCCACAAAAACCAATTTTTTGCTGTCGGGCGACCAATAGAGGTTGTACCGGAAGCCGGACGTGAAGTTGGTCAGGGTTTCGGTTTGGTTGGGGCGGGTCAGATCGTGCAGTTCCAGTTGGTATTCGCCTTTTTTGTCGGACCACCAGGCGGCATACCGGCCGTCGGGCGACCAGGCCGGGAAACGTTCCGCCGAGCCGCTGTTTTGCGAGAGGTTAGTTGTAAATCCTTTTTGCGCCGGTACATTAAATACTTCGCCCCGGGCTTCCACCAGCAGCCGGTTGCCGTCGGGCGCCAGGCTGTAATTGGCGACCAACTTGCGAACGTTTTCCCGGCGGGGTTTGACGGCAGCAAAATCGGCTACCACCCGGATATTCACTTCGGAGAGCGATTCGCCGGCCAGCTTCAGCAGGTACATTTTACCGCCGGCGGTAAAGACGATATCTTCCGGGCCCAGGGCTGGGAACGCGATGTCGAAGTCTTTGAATTTGGTGATTTGTTCCCGTTTTTTCGACCGCAGGTCGTACGACCAAATGTTGAGGCGTTTTTCCGGTCCGGCATCGGAGAGGTAATAAATAAGGTTGCCGTGCCACATGGGAAATTCGTCGTTGGCGTCGTTTTTCGTGATGTTTTCAGAAGCCAGCGTGTTCAGGTCGAAGGTATGCACATCGGCTGCCGTGCCGCCCCGGTACCGTTTCCAGGTGCGAAAGGCCTGCGATTTGAGTACGAACGCGATTTTGCTCCCGTCGGGAGAAAAGCAAGCAAACTCGCCAAAAGCCGGCGGCATTTTTTCGGGCAGCCCGCCTGCGGCGGATACTTTGTAAAATTGCGAAAACCGCTGTTTGCCGCTGTGCATACTGGACGTATACAGCAGGCTTTTCCCGTCGGGAAACCAATCCTGCAGGATGTCAGACATGCCGTGGTGTGTTACGCGGGTGGGGATACCGCCGGCGGCGGGAATGGTGTAGATGTCGGGGTTGCCGTCGTAGTTGCCGGTAAAGGCGATGCTGCGGCCATCCGGTGAAAAACGCGGAAACATTTCCGAGCCGGGCGGCGAGCTGATTTTGGTTGCCGTGCCGCCTTGTTTCGACACAATCCATACGTCGTCGCCGTACACAAACGTGATCTGCGTGGCCGATACGTCGGGCATGCGGAAGAGGCGGGCGTCGGTTTGGGCGGAGAGGAATGTGGTGGTGAGGGAGAGGAGAAGGAGGGAGATGGATGGTTTCATTTGCTTAATAATTTTGTTCAAAAGCATTTTAAGAATAAGTTACTAACTTAAACCTTTTTGTTTTAAAAAATACTTTTTTGTTTTAAATTTGCGCGACACATAAAAACAAATTTGTAAAAAGTTTCCTAATTAGATAACTTTGTGCCATGAGAACTATTCTCATTTTCAAACCCTAAATTATGAAAGAATACTTCGATGAAAAAAAATGAAAATATTACCACTTTTGAATCCCATCTGGAAAAGAAGTATGGCAAACGAGGGGAACCCCGTCGGACACGGTTCGAGCAAGAATACGAAGCATTCAAACTAGGGGTACTGATTGGAGAGGCTCGCAGAAGCCTCAACATGACACAGCAAGAATTAGCCGAACGAGCCGGTACGACCAAGGCATATATTTCCCGCATTGAAAACGATGGCTCCGACATCCGTTTATCTACCTTGATGCGCATAGTACAAAGAGGTCTTGGGGGTAGATTAGTATTATCATTAGAGATGAGTCCGGTCCCTAACGTATAACGTTAGGGCTAATACCGCCACCCCATCAAATCCACTCCCTTCGGCGCTCTTTTCTGCATCTCTTCCGTCCATTTTGGAATAAAATACCGGTGATACCGCAACCGGCTGATGGCATTGGGTTGCGTGGGATCGCCATTCCAGCAGTGTTCGGCGCGGTCGCCGTAGGCCACTTCGCCGTCGTAGGGCGGGTTGTCGAGGGCTTTGAGGATGTCTTCGAGCAGGTACACACTGTTGTTGAGGTAGAAGTTGTCCATATCGCCGCAGTAAACGTGGATTTTGCCCCGGAGCTTGGGGCCCAGAATGGCCCAGTCGCGTTTCAGGATATAGGCCAGGTCGTAGTTTTCACGCCAGTGCGCCGTCACAGCGGTATTGATTTCGCCGGTTTCTTTGTCCCATACCGGTACGGGGTAGCCGTCGGGGCCGACGGGTGAATTCACCGCTTCCCAGATATCGAACTGCCCGCCACTGCGGCTTTTGTCGCCCAGGGCCAATTCCAGGTGACTGGAGCTTTGGAGCGTGGCCGAAAGGTGTCCCAGGTAATTCCGTTTGGAGGGGCGCAGGATACGATCGAAATCCCCCTGCCGGTAATAAGCGTTTTTATCTTCGTACAGGTTGACGGTCACAAAGGCCCGAAAGTCGACGGGGTCAGGGCAGGCGGCATAGCAGCCGTTGAATTCGTCGGGGTAAAAAGTTTGTACGGCAAGGGCTTCCCAGCCGCCGGTGCTGCCACCATAAGTAAACCGCGCCCAGCCTTCGCCGATACCCCGGAAGCGGCGTTCGATTTCGGGAATCAGTTCGTACATGATGGCATCGCCGTAGGGCCCCACGTTGGCGGAGTTGACGGCGTATGAGTCGTCGTAATACGGGCAGGGATGCTGGATTTCCACCGCCAGTACCCGGGGAAAGTTGGGCCCGCTCCACATGTTATAAAAATCGTACGCCTCTTGCTGCACGATTCGGTTGTAGCCGTGCAGGTGAAAGCGTTCGCTGTAATCGGGCGCCAGGTTGGGGTCGGGCGGTTCGGTGCGGAAGCCGGAAAAATCAGCCGGGAAATGCCCATGATAGATTGCGAGGGGATAGTGTACGTCGGGGTGCTCCGCCCAGCCTTCGGGCAGCAGCACGTGTGCGCCCAGGTGCATGGGCCGTCCCCAGAACTCCGTGAGCAGTTTGCTCTGAATTTTGATGTGTTTGATGTATTTGGTGTCTTCTGGTTCCGCGATGGGTGGAATGACCTGGTCCAGATTAATCCGGAAAATGTCGCTCTTTTTAGGGTCGAATTGAATTTTAACCGGTACCGAGTACAGGTTACCGGGGGCCAGGTTCCACTGCTGGCCTTCACCGCGGTCCATCGGCAGTTTCACGACATGACCGTCTTTGCGGTGAAACGTTTCGTAGCGGTGCAAGAGCGCCTGCACCAGGTATTCGCCGGGCGGCAGGTCGCGCAGGCTGCGTACCGGGTAGCCGGACTCATCGCCCCGAAATATTTGCGCCTGTCCAGCGGACCAGCCGTCTACATTCAGGCCGAATACCTGCGCGCTGGAGTATTCCTCGTTGACCTGAAAGCGGGGTTCGGCAGTATCATTTTTGGAAAATAACAGCAATAAACGGCCATCCGCGGGGGCAGGGCCCAGGCCGGCCGGGAAGGTGATGGAAAATGAAGGTTGGGACATGAGCGCCGTCGCGTAAACAGTGAAAAAGAACAGGCAAGGAGTCTTCATAAACGAAAAGTCGTTTTTTCGAAAGCCAAATGTAGCATACTTGAAAAAATATTGGTTGTAAGTGATGGAAACCCGACTTTTTTCAACAAAAAAGGCCTTTTGTTTGAGATTCGTCAGAAAAACAGATTTATTTTGCGTAATCAATTTTTGTATTGAAAACGCAACCCTGATTCTTCATTCTGCGTACCAACCTTTTGAACCGGTTTTTCGTTTATATGAAATAAACACAAGCGCCTGTTACGTATCATGTTTTTCCGCAAATCTAACGAATCCTCCCTCGAACGCCTGGAACGCGAAGGCAACGACGACTTCCGTCTGCTGGCCGAATTGGGCCCGGAGGACTTCGGTGCTGAGCATTTGGTCGAATTGCGCGACCGGATGCATTGGCGTCTGGCGCGGTTCGATCGCTGGCGGCGGTTCAATTTGCTGATCGGCGCTACCGCCGCAGGCTGGTTGCTGTTAGGCGGGTTTTCCGCCTGGGCCGGGGAAGGCATTCTGGCGCGCCTGGCATTCGGCGTCATGATACTTTCGCTGCTAGGTTTTCTGGTGGGCGCATGGATTTTAAAAATCAAATTTGAGAGCCGCGGCGAACTGGAATTTACCCTCCGCACCATTGAAGACGAACTGCGCCGCCGCGCCGCCAAACTCGGCCGGAGCGCGCGGATGTAAGGGGAGTTTTGGTTGTTGTTGACATTGCGTCATTATTGTCATTACGTCATTGGTCATTATTGTCATTGCGTCATTGGTCATTTATTCATCCTAAGTTTTAAGTTTGGAGCCTGTTATTCAGCGTTTTCCGGACATTTTCGAAACGGCTTTTTCTTCCGGTCAATTTCTTAAATGTACCCTCAGCAAACCCGTGCCCACCGCACCGGAAGGTTTGAAAAATATTTACCTGCGTCCCGTGGCACTCAAAGCCGGGCCGCGCATTGCCTTCACGTATCGCTATAAAACCCGCGACGAGGTAAAAAATTTCACCCTGGCAGAAGCAAAACAACAATTGGAACAACTGCTCGGCGCCCTGTTTTTGAATGCCGATCTGTTTACAACCGAACAGGACGTCACCCTTTCCTTCGCGAAAAACGGCAAGGCCACCCTTTCTGCCAAAAAGCCCACCCAAACCGAACCCGCCGATACCCGTCACGACCGCGAAAAACACCGCCTGCTCGACCCTGCCGCCCCCTGGCTGCACGACTTGGGTATTACCAACGCCAAAGGGGAAGTGTTGTCCACCGCACAAGACAAATGGAAACAGATTAACAAGTTCCTCGAAATAGTAGATAGCCTGCTGCGGGACCACCCCCTGCCGCCGAATGCCCAAATAGCCGACATGGGCAGCGGCAAAGGATACCTCACGTTTGCCCTTTATGACTTTTTGAGCCGCCGGCCAGGACTCAGCCCGAGCGTTACCGGCATTGAGTTGCGGCAAAATTTAGTAGATTTTTGCAATAAAATAGCCCAAAAAGCGGGTTTCGCCGGCTTACAATTCATCGCCAACGATATTAACGACTTCCAGCCCGAACGCCTCGACCTGTTGATCGCCCTGCATGCCTGCGATACCGCCACCGACCTGGCCTTAGCCAAAGGTATCCATGCCCGGGCGGGCATCGTGATCGTAGCGCCCTGCTGCCACAAGCAAGTCCGCCGCGACATGGAAACCCACAACGAACTGGCGCCGATCCTCCGCCACGGCATCCTCGAAGAACGACAAGCCGAAATCGTGACCGACGGTATACGGGCGCTGCTGCTCGAAGCCAACGGATACAAAACCAACGTATTCGAATTTATTTCCACCGAACATACGGCTAAAAATGTGATGATCACGGCAGTGGACGGTGGACGGGAGACGGTGGACGGTGGACGGCGGGCGGTGGACGGCGGACGGCGGGAGGAGGCACTGAAAAAGGTGGCGGCGCTGAAAGCGGGATTTGGTATCCGGGAGCATTATTTAGAAAAACTGTTGTAAAACGATGTTGAAAAAAACAATCCTTTCCTTCGCGCTCGCCATCCAAAACATCCGCTCCAACCTGTTTCACACGATGCTCTCGGTACTGGGCATCGTCATCGGCGTCGCGGCCCTGGTGTCTATTCTGTCCTTCATCGACGGACTGGAAAAATTTGCAAAAGACCAGATTACGGAGTCTACCAGCCTGAATACCATCATGATCCGCACGGTGGAACGCCGGCAAGTGGGTGCAATCAGTTTGAAAAAAGACAGCTTTGCCTTGCTCGACTATGCAACCTACAGCGAACTAACGGCAGGGCTTCCCAATATGCTCAAATCGGCGCTCGGTACCCGGATGGCCGGAGCGGTGATGGTAGAAGGTAATACCGATACGATCGGCGCGCTCCTGCATGCACAAACGGATAACCTGAGCGAAAAAATAGAACTCGCCGCCGGACAAAAATGGGGCGCCGCTGAAGTAACCGAACGGAAACCGGTAATCGTCGTGAATCAGGACCTGGCCAAACAGGCGCTCAAACACGAGCGATACGGTGAACTGATCGGCAAAACGTTGCGTTTTGGCAACCGTTCACTCGTCATTGCCGGGGTGATCAAAACAACCGATGAACGCCATACGCCGCAAGCCTTCCTGCCGGTCACCCTACTTACTCCGGAGGAACTGCGGGAGGAGCCGCCGACCTGCTTCATCGAAGCCGCCACGGTAGAAACCCTGCCCGGACTAAAAACACTGGTTCAAGAGCGCCTGAAAAGCCGTTTCGGCCCGCAATACGCTGATTTTGAAATTTTCACCAACGACATTCAGGTAGAGCAAGCGGCCAAGGGATTCATGTTGTTTCGCATCGTCATGGGCCTCATCGTCGGCATCTCCATCCTGGTGGGCGGTATCGGCGTGATGAACGTCCTGCTGATCTCCGTCAACGAACGCACCTCGGAAATCGGCATCCGCAAGGCCGTGGGCGCCAATCGCCGCGATATCCTGCGGCTTTTTCTGGCCGAATCCATCACCGTGTCGGCATTCGGCAGCTTCCTGGGCTTGGCTATCGGTGTACTCGCCACCATGGCAATCATCCCGATTATCAAAGCGCTGACCGACCTGCCCTTCGACGCGGCCTACACCTGGAATACCTTTTTTACCATTTCGGTCATCGCCATTTTGGTGGGCATTATCTTTGGCACCTACCCGGCGATGAAAGCTTCTAAACTGGACCCCGTGGAGGCTATCCGGAGGGAATAAGTAAGTTCGAAGTTTGGAGTTTGAAGTTCGAGCCATCCGGAACGCATAAATTAGACAGGATCGACAGGGTTTGCAGGATCAGTTTTTCGAAATAAAAATCCTGCAAATCCTGTCGATCCTGTCCAAATTTTTTAAAAAACACCATCACAATTCAAATGATCCGGTACATCTTGTCGCTAATCGGTCTCCTGGCCAATACCTGGATAGCTGCCCAGAATCCCGACTCCGCTTTCACGGCCGAAATCGCCGGTCACCGCGAGCACTACAAACAGGAATTTCTGACCGAGCCGCGTTCGCCGCTGAAAGCCCCCGACACGGCTTTTCTGGATTTTTTTGCCGCCGATCCCGCCTGGCGCGTGGCCACCCGGTTCGAACGCACACCCGATGCGCAGCCCTTTGATCTGCCCACTTACAGCGGCATTACCCGGCGGTATGTGAAATACGGCGTGTTGCGATTCGAGGTTTCGGGAAAACCGTACGAATTGTCGGTGTACCAAAACCTGACCCTGATCCAACAAGAGGCGTATAAAGACCACCTGTTTCTGCCGTTCAAAGACCACACCAACGGCGACAGCACGTACGGCGGCGGGCGCTATTTCGACCTGCATGCCGGCGACATCACGGCCGACGGTACGCTGATGCTCGATTTCAACAAATGTTACAACCCCTGGTGCGCCTACAGCGACGGGTATAATTGCCCGATTCCGCCGCCGGAAAATCATTTGGAACTGGCAGTAGACGCCGGGGAACGTAATTTTAAGGGAGAGAAGAAGCATTAGAGTTTAATGCAATAGCGACCGCACAAGGGCGTTTTATCCGGCATAAAACGCCTGCCCGATGCCGCTCCCGCCCATTTTTCAAAAGAAAGGTATTTTCCTGTTTTACTGGCTGCTGATCCTACCGTTGGCCGGCTACATGGCGTATGACCGTTACACGGATCATTATGACGAAATAGCGCCGGTTTTAGAAAACACCAATGCCTTGGGGTTAAAAGTCACCCAACGGGTGAATGGATGGTTCCTCAATGAAGTGCAGAAAAACGTCGAAACTTACCGGACGAATGGAAATGAAACATTGTGGAGACAGGCATTAGCCGCCAGGAAACAAACCGATACCTGCCAAAATAAGATACGGGCAATACAGGCGAAACGAAATGCCATACACCGCATGGAACTAAACCAATTAGCCAATACACTGCGGCAATTGGCGGATTCCCTGCTCACATTTTCCAGCCAGGATTCCAGCGCCACCGCCGACCTCACGGCGCTGCTTTATCAGCCGGCAGCCGGGATGGAAACACCGGGTATGGCAGGGTTTTTCAAAAATGCCCGCGACGCACAAACCAAATTATACCTGGATGACCAAATCTGGAAAACGGAACTGGCCCTGCGACTTGTGTTGGGCGATATCTTGGGAAAGATGGAAAAGTACGATATTCGCTTTGATGATTATTTCCCCGTTTTGGAAGTCGAAAACTGCGCGGAGGCCGGCAAACCCTTTTCGGGAAAGATATACCTCCGCGGCTATTCCAAATATGCTGAAAACGTCCGGTACTTCATCGATGGCCGGGAATACCACGCTACTGCGGGATTAGTGCAATACCAGGAACGTTTTCCAAACCCCGGCGTACACACCCGGCGAGTCAAAGTACAAGTATTATACCCGCTAACCCAAGAAATCAGGACCTACCTGAAAGACTTTAAAATAACCGTTCAATAGCCATGAATACCCGAATCCGAACCTTAATAGTGCATTGCCTGCACGTGTTGGCCCTCGCCGTACTCGGTTATTTCGTCTGGCAGGACCTTCGTCGGGATGGCGAAGACCATCTGTTTCATACTATTAAAGAGACCCACTTATTAGCCCGGGAGAGACTGGAAGAAGCCAGCGAAATTCAACTGGTTTATGTGCGCCGAATAACAGACGCTTATAATAACAGTCTTAATCAGGCATTTTGGAGTAAGACTACCCAGATGGATATATTTTGCGACAGCGTAATACAAGTGCTGAATAATGCGCAATTACCTGCTGAAACGGCAGCGCAATATTTATCTATCCTGTCCGATTCATTGAGCGCCTGTGTGGATTTTGATCCGGAATTAAGCGCGCAGTTCCGTGCATCTTTGATGCGGTCCGGCAAACTAGATTTGATGCGTTTTCTGTCAGATGCAGGGGGTACTCAACAAACCACACTCCGCAGTGACTTGCAGATAAATATCCATCTCGCCAGATGGAAGGTTTTGAATTACCTGATGCAACAAATTTCCTTTTGTGGAATGATCGACAAATATTCTCTCTTTTTACAACCGGAAATAATATGCCCCACAGCTAATGAGGCGCTTATTATGACCGGCTTTCTCAGCACTTATTCGCACCTCTATTTGCGCCTACGCAACACGAAAGTATTCATGAACGCAAAAGAAGCCCCAATTAAAAACGGATATGCTGAATTTACTACTTCCTTTGATAAAGCCGGCGCCCAACCATTGTTTATCCGTATTGAGACACGCAACAGGCATAACGATACGCTCCGCGTTTTTGAAAAAACATATACAGTCCATGTGAAATAGACGCCTTGCGGGTAATTTTCTGCACTTTTGTCGGAATTTTCGACCCATTCCCGATTTTCGTTGTTTATTCAACCGACAAAGAAAACAATACACACCGCGGGGGTACGCAGGCATGGAAAATATACGCCACGTCTGAATACCTGAACGGTGCATCATCAGCAGGAAAGTCTCCATGAAAATTGGTATCGTTTGTTACCCAACCTATGGCGGTTCCGGTGTAATTGCCACCGAACTGGGCCTCGGCCTGGCCCGCAAAGGCCACGAAGTACATTTTATCACCTACCGCCGTCCGGTGCGGCTGGCCCATTTCCACGAAAACGTATTTTACCACGAAGTGGACAATGAGGATTACCCCCTGTTCGAGTATCCGCCGTACGATACGGCACTCACGTCCAGTATCGTGGATGTGGTGCAATATCATAATATCGATTTGCTCCATGTACACTACGCCATCCCGCATGCCGCGGTGGCTTACATGGCCAAAAAAATCCTGCTCAGCCAGGGCCGCTACGTCCCGGTAATCACTACCCTGCACGGCACCGACATCACCCTGGTGGGCAACAACCGCGCATTTGCACCGGTAGTGGAGTTCAGCATCAATAAAAGCGACGGCGTAACGGCCGTTTCGGAAAGCCTGAAAAAGGACACCCAACGGTTGTTCAACATCGAGCGGGATATCCGGGTGATTTATAATTTTATTGATTTTGAGCGCTTTAGAAAAGTGGATAAAGACCATTTTAAAAAAATCCTGGCGCCCAACGGCGAACGTATTTTAGCCCATACGTCCAATTTTCGCAAGGTAAAACGGGTGGAAGACGTCATCCATATTTTCAAAAAAGTACACGATCAGGTGCCGTCCAAACTCCTGATGATCGGCGACGGCCCGGAGCGGCAAAACAGCGAGCGCCTGTCGCGCCAACTGGGTATCTGCGATGACGTACGTTTCCTTGGCAAACAAGACCCTATCGAGGAATTGCTGGCCATCTGCGACCTGTTTCTGATCCCTTCCGAAAGCGAAAGTTTCGGCCTCTCGGCCCTGGAAGCCATGGCCTGCGAAGTGCCCGTCATCTCTTCCAACAGCGGCGGCTTGCCCGAGGTGAATATTCACGGCGTCACTGGTTTTCTCAGCGATCCCGGAAAAACCGACGAAATGGCCGGCTACGCCATACAACTCCTGCAAAACGACGAAATGCTCCAGCAATTCCGGCAAAATGCCCTCACCCAGGCCAAACGTTTCGACTTGCACAAAATCCTCCCGGATTATGAAAGATACTATGAGGAAGTGTTGGAGCGAAGTGTGGTTAAAGTGGAGTAGTTTGAAGTTTGAAGTTTAAAGTTCGAAGTTCAAACCTCGAACTCCAAACTTCGAACTCCAAACTTCGAACTTCAAACTTCGAACTTCAAACTTCAAACTAATCTAATGCTTAGGATAGGTACCCGCGGTAGTAAACTGGCCCTTTGGCAGGCCGAATTCACCCAGGCTGAACTCCGCCGTATCGGCGTAGAGAGCGAACTGGTCATTATCAAGACCAAAGGCGACCTCGTGCAGCACCTGAGTTTCGACAAAATGGAGGGCAAGGGTTTTTTTACCAAAGAAATAGAAGACGCCCTCCTTCGCGGCGAGGTGGACCTGGCCGTTCATTCCATGAAAGACCTGCCGACCAGCCAGCTGGAAGGATTGGTCATCACCGCTGTGTCGTATCGCGACAACCCGGCGGACCTGCTCCTGATTCGCCCGGAAGCGGTGACGCCCGGACAAATATTTAAACTAAAACCCGGCGCCATAGTGGGCACCTCGGCGGCGCGGCGTAAAGCGCAAATGCACCATTACCGGCCCGATGTGGAATTAAAAGACCTGCGCGGCAACGTGCCCACCCGGTTGGAAAAACTCCACCGCGGGGAGTACGACGCCATTTTTCTGGCCGCCGCCGGCGTGGGCCGCCTGGGATTGGGCCTGTCCGGATTGGAAGTCGTGGAACTCAACCCCCGCGAATTCGTGCCCGCCCCGGCCCAGGGCGTTTTGGCCTGGCAAACGCATCGCGACGACCTGCCCACCCGCCGAATCCTGAAACAATTGCATCATCCGGAAATTTCGGCCGTCACCAATGTGGAACGCCGGGCGCTCCAGTTGATGGACGGCGGCTGCCAACTGCCACTCGGGGTGCATGCCTCCCGGGATGCCTCGGGCAATTACCACGTGTTTGCCGCCTGCGAACTGGAGGGCGAACTAATACAGGCACAAATTTCACAAAGCACCAGTTTTGGATTGGCAGAAAAAATAGTGGAAAGGCTGAGGAAAGGCAAAATGTAAAGTCAAAATGTAAAAGTCAAAATGTAAAATGTAAAAGGGGCGCTCGCCCGGCCCTTTTACATTTTGACTTTTACATTAAAAAAGCCCCTCAGCGACTTTTCGCAGAGAGGCCATCCCAAAAACCAATTGTTAAAGACATCTATCTTAAGAGACAGCAGACATTTTAATCCTGCTGATACAAATCGGTGTTTTCCAGCGGAATACGCGGTTTTTTGCGTTCGAAGGAATAGGCGGCGCTGATTTCGTGTGAGCCGCCGTTGTATTGCTGGAAGGGTCCAAAGGAGATATCGTAGGTGTAGTACAGGTTGAACTGTTTATATTTTGTGCCAATCAAAAAGGCCATCGATCCGCCGGTGCTGGGGCGATAGGTCATGCCGGCGATAAGTTTGTCTTCGAGGAACCGGCCCTGCAGATTCAGGTCGACCTGAAACGGCACATCGCGCAGGTTGCGGATGGCAATGGAGGGCACGAGTTTGAAGTTTTGGCTCGGTATGTCGAGGATAGTTCCCAGGTGGAAAATATAATATTGTATGCCGGAGCCGCTGGTTTCTTCCTCGTCTACCGGTATTTCATCCAAACGGGCGCGAATGGCGCTGGGTAACACCAGGTGCGCGAACACGCGGTCGTCGTACATAAAATTAGCGCCGAAAGAAGAGGTAAACACGCGTTGTCCATCAACCCAGCCTTCCAGTACTTCGTCGGTCGGTTGCACCAGGGGGTTGTTCAGTATGTCGCTGTCAACCCGGCGGCGCAGGAATTCGGTGGTCAGCCCCAGCCCGATGCGGGCTTTTTGCAACTGAAAACGAAAGGAATACATGCCTTGCAGACGGGTCACCGTTTGGGCGCCTACTTTTTCGGAAAAAACACTGCCGCCCAAACCCAGTTTGTCACCGACCGGGCCGGTGTACATAACAGTGTACGTCGTGGGCGAGCCGGGAAAACCCGTCCAGCTGCTGCGGGCATTGATCAGGAAAGTGTGGCTATTGTCGAAGCCGGCGCTGCCGGGGTTGACGAGTGTGGGGAAAACCTGGTAGTGGTGATAAACGGCTTGCTCCTGGCCATTCGCAGCGGCTAAAAAATACAAACCTGATATTAGGGTAAAAAATATCTTTTTCATAATAATCGATGGTTGGGAATGATGGAAAAGAACGTTACTGTCTGTTGGCAATAAGCAATTAATACATTACAAATAGTTTGCCAGTTTTAATTGCTTATTGCCAATTAGCAGAAGTTAGCGCAGGAGGTTGATGTAACCTTTACGGGTCTGGTCGTTGCCCTGGTCGTCGACGTATTTGAGGACGAAGAAGTACGCGCCTTCAGGCAGATCGCGGCCATTGGTCGCGCCGATATTACCCGTACCCCGGAAGTTGTCGAGCGAGGGCTCGTTTTTATAGCCCCGCAGTTGGAAGACTAATTGACCCCAGCGGTTGAACAATTCGAAGGTATTGTTCGGGAAGTCTTCGATGCAGGTGATCAGGATATAATCATTCAAACCGTCTTGCTGGCCGGGCGTGATGATCGGGCGCACGTCCAAGCAGTTGGGATACGGTACCTGGTGGGTAGCGTTGGCGATACAGCCTTGTTCGTCTTCCACGATAAACTCGACGAAATGGCCGGCGCAGAGGTCTTCGACCCTTGGGCCGTCGCCGTTGGCGCCGGTGTTTTTATTCGACCAGATGAACGTGATATCGCCGTTGGCTGCCGGAGCGGAAGCGATGATCTGTCCGTCGCAGGAGTTCAGTGTTTCCGGTGTGATGTCTGCGAATTCGATCACCAAAGGCTCGGGCTCGGTGATCGTGCCCGTGAACGTGTAATTCAGGCCGTTGGTGGCGGAGTAGGCATCAGTGATCGTGACGGTGTAATCGCCGCCACAGAGTTGTTCAGCCTGCGAAATGCCATTCACCGTCGTGATCTGGTCCGTTTGGCCGCTCGGCCAGCGTACCGTATAGGGCGGAATACCGCCGGCTACCGTTACCCGGGCTTTGCCGATGCAGCTGCCGTTGCAAGGCACGCCGAAACCGTCGAAGTCAGTAATCACCGTGAACGCCGATACTACCGAGGCCGGCACCGTGAGCGAGTCGGACCAAACAGAGGTACAACCCAGGTTATCCGTTACCGTCACCGTGTATGCGCCGCCGCACAGGTCGAGGTTGTTTGGGCCGCTGACGCCGTTGCTCCACAGGATGGACACGCTGCCGCTGGCGCCGGTGAATACCACCGAAGCCTCGCCGTCGCAGGAGGCCGTGCTGCTCACCTGGTAGCCGCTGTAATCCGATAACTCGTTTACATTGGTGACCTGGAGGTTGGATTGCGAGCCTACGGGGATGGTCCCGGTCTTTACCATGCCATTAAAGTCCGTGAAAACATACGTATAGTCACCCGGAAGCAATCCGGAAATATCTTTAGTGTTAGCCGTGTAGCCGTTCGGGCCGGTCCACAGAAAGGTGTAAGGGGCTTTGCCGCCCTGCACATTGATGACGATGGCGCCGTTGGCCGTATTCAGACAGTTGGCGGGGGTAGCCTGCGCCTGATTGACCAAAAAGGGCAAATAGGTACGACCCAGCGTGTAAGAGAACACACTCGTACAACCGGATGCCGGGTTAGTCACCGTAACGACGTAAGTTCCGGAGTCGAGCCCCATCAATGTACCGGTCGTGAGCGTAGCATCGTGTGCCCAGGCATAGGTCAGGGGGGTACCCTGCGGAATGGGCGTCAGTACGATCGAGCCGTTTTGAGAATCGTCAAAAGGTTGTGTGATAGAGGAACCGACCAATGCGGCATCCAACTTCGTCACCACCGCGGTTATCGTATGCGCATTGCCGCCGGCATCCGTAATCGTTACCGAATAGGCGATGGGCGCCAGGCCGCAGATCGAAATCTGGTAGCTGGTATCTACCTTGGAGTTACCACTCCAGGAGACAATGAATGGCGGCGGTGCGCCCTGCGGGATGGTCAGGTTGATACAACCGTCGACATTGCAGGCCGGGGTAACCGTGTAGGTGGTGAGTACCAGCAGGTTCGTATTTTTCACTTCAGCCGTGACGGTAAATTTACATCCGTTGGCATCTGTAACGGTAAGCGTATAGGTGCCGGCTGTCAATCCGGATATATCTTTGGTCATTTTACCATCCGACCAGAGATAAGAGTAGGGTGTAGTGCCACCGGTAAGTCCGATTACTTCAATTGCTCCATTTGCCGTAAGCCCATTTTGTGGCGTGCTATGCGTGCTGTCAATTTTTATGATTGAAGGTTCATTGACTGTAATGTTATCAAAGGTATAAGAGCACCCTTTGCTATCTGTTACCACCGGTGTGTATGTTCCGCCGGACAAGTTGCAGATTTGCATCGTCGTTTGTGTGGTATTCGACCAGCTCACGGTAAAAGGTGCGCCATTACCGCCGTTCGGTGCTATGGTGATGCAGCCGTCGTCGTCGCCGGCGCATTTGACGTGGGTCACCGTCGGGGTGCTGATGGCAATCGGATCAACAGGGCCTCCGACAACAATAAGAGGACTGGCCACCGCGGTGCAGCTTCTGGCATCAGTAACCACGACATGATACGTGCCTGGCACGAGGCTATTCGGCGAGTCGCCGTTCCCGAATATCTGGCCGGTAGGCGATCCGAGGCGCCACGAGTAGGTATAGTTCGGTGTGCCGCCGGTAGCCGTAACACTTGCTTTTCCATTGTTGGCGCCGGCGCAGGTAACATCCGTCACCGCACCTGTTTGCGAAGCCTGAAGCGGCGCGGAAGGCGCAGTAATCGTATAGGGCGCGATCGCCTTGGTACATCCGTTGCTGTCGGTAATGGTCAGGGTGTAACTGCCGGGGCCGAGGTTGGTTATACTTTTGGTAGCGGCGGTAAAACCACCCGTACCGGCCCAGCTGTAGGAAGCGTAAGGCGGCGTACCGCCGGTGGGGTTGAGGATCGTGATTGAGCCGTTGGTCATCCCGAAACAGCTGACCGTCGTTATCGAAACCTGTCCACCAGGTACGCTGATATCTGCCGAAGGTTGGGCGATCGTTGCGGTACTGGTGATGGTGCATCCTCTCGTATCCGTGACTGTGACCGTGTACAAGCCGGGTTTTAATCCGGTAACGGTCGGCACGGTGGTGGTAAGAGCGAAGGGCGGACTGGTATTGCCGGCCCATTTATAAGAGGTATAGGGCGTGGTACCGCCGGAAGGCGATACGGTGATAGCCCCGTCCAGGCCCCCAAAACATTTTACATTAGTGACCGTGGGCGTGGCAAGCGCGAGTGCCGTCGTCGGTTGATTGACCGTGGCCGTGGCAGTAGCCGTAGCGCCACCGGCAAAGGTGACGGTAACGGTGTACGTATTGGCCGGAATGCCCATCAGATCATCCGGGTTGCCCATCATATTACCCGACCAGTTGTACTGGGTCGGCGTGCCGTTTAGTGTAGAGATAAATACTGCGCCGGTAGCAGCGCCGGTACAGGATACCATGGTAACGCTATCCACCACGACTTTTGGTGGTTGGAAATCCGAAATAAAAACGCTGCCGTTATTCAGCGCCGGGATAACCTCGCCACCCGGTTCTTTTACAATTTCCACGGCGAAACCCGGCAAACTGGTAAAAGTGAAGGGCGATGTCATGCCTGCGGCGCCTACGGCCGTATAGCATACGGAGAAAATGACGGTGTTATTCGGTAAATCCACGCCCAATGCCTGCGCATCGAACCAGGTGAATTTGATTTCACCCGGGATATTCGGGTTAAAGTTGGCGTTGCTCAAACCCAATGGGTTGGCGCCGAACTGGAAGGACTGGAATTGAATTTTAGTCACATCGTAAGTCATACCCAACTGCATGGAGATGACATCGGTGAAATTCGTCACCGTTACATCCACGCAGGTCGTTTGACCGGTTGATACGGTGTCTTTATCGGCGGTAAAGGTAACGGCATTCGCGGGCGGCGGGGCCGTCACGACGAATATCGTGTCCGATATGCCTGCGCCGTTCGTCCAGACGTTTTGGCTGGACGCATTGATGACCTCTGCGCCACCGCCGCCGGGCGGGAAACCGACGCCGTCGATTGTTACCATAGAGGTGCTGCCGACCGGGCCGGTGGCTTTAAAACAAACCTGATAGATAGCCGAACCGTCGGGGCGGGTAACGCCGACGAGCGTCTGGTCGTACCAGCTCATCAGCAAGGTACCCGAGCCGAAGGGGTTAAAATTGCCGGCCGAAAGGTCGGGCAGGTTGTAGGCCATGGTATTCTGGTATTCTAAAATACTGGTATTCCAGTGCATAGCATACGCCGCCGATACGATATTATCGAAATCGTTCACCGTCACCGGCATACAGCCCGTTTGGCCCTGCGGAATATTGATGGTATTAGCCAGGATGCTAAAGCCGGTCAAAGGGCCGGGGCCGCCGGAGCCCGCCGTAACGGTGGTGCCGCCGGTGGCGAAATTGACCTGGATCACGTTGTTGTTGCGCGTGACCTCGATGCCGGGCGACACGGTGGCGACATTTACGGCACTTGAGCCGTTGGCTAATACGGTAAAGTTGACGGTGAAGATCGAACTGTTGTCCGCTATCGTAAAACCGTTGGGATACAACCCCAGATCCGGATACCAGGACACGGTTACTTTGCCGGTTGTGGCATTGTAGTTTGCCGCTGTGAAGCCCGGCAATGTGGCGTTGCTGATCGAAGTGAATTGCAACACCGCACTGTTGTACGTGATCGGGAGTTGAACGGAGGTAATGTTCGTGAAGTTCGTCACCTTCAACTGGAGGGACACGGTGCTACCAAGTGTGGCATTTACCGTGGCAGGTGCAAAAGTTGTGATTAACGCCTGCCCGATGACGGGAAGTGTTAACAAAAGCAAACCTGCCGTGAAAAGGTGTCTAAGAATCGGTCTCATCTTTAACGCGGAAAAAGGGATGATGAAAAAATTTAGATTTTTAGTCAAAACTTAACCAAAGGACTTATGCACGAGCGGGTGGCTGTGCGGATTATCAAATAATAGATGCCATTTTCTTGTAATTGGTCAGAGACAATTTCCATGCCATGTTGACCGGGGGACAGCGACATTTTTTTTTCTTCGACCAATCGTCCGGCAGCGTCGGTAAGCCGGAAATGCACGATTTCGTTGGTTTCCAGGTCAAAAACTACCCTAAAAGAGTCGGAAAAGGGATTTGGCGTAATTGTGACCGGCAGTGTATTTTTTTCCGGCTCGTGTGTAGCCACGGTGTATCCGACCGCTACAAAACCGTTTTCAATACTGCAGGAATCAATGGTGAGCGCAGGGTGTCCTACCCGAACCACCTCGAAATCCGTAGGCGGAATTTCAGTAATGAGCAATGGAGTGCCCGCATTTACCTGGCCTACTACATTAAATTGTATTCTGTAAATCGCCGTCTGGTCCGGCACGGTGACGCCGGAGTTGAATGATCCGGTCGGGGCTTCCCAGGCGAAGCGAATAAGGCCGCTGTCCGGGGCTTCGGTCAAACCAAAATCCAGGTAATCCATACCCGGCAGGTTGTACAAGATGACTTTTACGAAAGAAAGCACTTCGGGGTCCCACTGGACCACAAACTGCGCGGCAACAATGCTATCGAAATTGGAAACCCGGACCGGCACTGTGACCGTAGTGCCCGAGTCAACATTGTTGAGGAAAGGCAAAGAGAATCCTACCTGGGCGGAAAGCGTGGAAATAGCAGTGGGCCAAAGGCTTACTAGGATAAGTAGTAACCGTTGAATCATGGGAATAACAATTGGATTTGGATTATAACAAAGGATGTCGATTGGAAAAACCCCGAGGGCTCGGGGGAAATTCAGGTCGTTTTGCAACGTTAAAATGGATTATAAAAGTAACTTGTCAAAAAACGGGCCAAAGTTCGCCAGATTTAGGCAGGAAAAAAAGATTTCCCGAATTAATCTCCTTGCAGCCTGGTTTCTTTCGCCGGTATCGGCGGCATTTCGAGGGGGATTTCCGGCGCCGGCGTTACCTCGGCTAAGTTCAGTAATTCGAGTTTTCCTTCTTCCTGAAACAATTTAACCAACTGGCAGCAATGCTGAAAAAATACTTCGGCCTCCCGGGCATCCAGCATTTTACGCGGTTTATACGCCAACAGGTAGTAGTTATTGCCTTCGAGGTGCGCGGGCGGGCTTTCGACCAGAAACTGCTGTACGGTGGGGCTGAATTTTTTACGAATCAACGATTCGAATTCGCCGCTGAGCCAAAAACGATTCGAAAATTCCGGGCTCTCTGAAAAATTAATGTCACTTTTATCAAACGCGGCCAATACTTTCCCGTACCAGTTTTCGGGTTTTAACCGGAAGTTTGGCAGGTACCAGTTTTTGTTATTGGCGAAAAAAACGGTTTGTGTGATGCGCCGGGCGGATTTTCCGGTAGAAACCACATAACTGTAATCAAACAGAAACACTTCCGTATCGCCTACCGTACTGCGCAGCACGTTTTTGATCCGCCCGGCGCTGCCCAGCCACCTGCGTTCGCGGCGAAAGAGTTCGAAACCCTTCAATTGTGGCAGTAAGCCATAACTATCGTCGGTCGAAAAGATCATGCCCAGGTGTAGGGCCAGTTGTTCCATGGCCTTTTGCCGGGCGCGGTCGCGGGCTCTTTTTATAGAAAAAACCGTGAAGGCTACTGCGCCGGCTATGAGGATCGGAATGAGTGCGGAAATCATGTAAAGTCAAAATGTAAGAGTCAAAATGCAAAAGTCAAAAGTACATGTTATTGCCCGGATAAAGGGACAATCGCTCCCTCTTGCGCTACTTGGAATCCCCGGGCTTCCACGGCTTTTACTTCGGCCGGGTCCCAGAGCAACGGATTGGTGTGGTTGAAATGAATGAAATGCACTTTGGCTTTTTCGGTTGCCGGTAAAACATCAAACAAGCGCATGGATTCTTCTACAAAGGGATGGGGTATTTCGCGCATATCGCGTTGCAATTCACCGTTTTTATAAAAAGTAGCGTCTAAAAAAGCGATATCCACGGCCTCAATTTCCCGGCTGATATCGCGTTCCCATTTTTCCCATTTATCGATATCGGGGATGAATAAGATCCGTTTGCCTCCGGCTTCGATGCGGTAGCCCGCGGTTTCGGAATACTCGTCGCGATGCGGCACCATAAATGGCGTCACCCGGATACCGGGCGCCGGCTCCACCGCCGAATCGCGTTGCAAGGGTTGTATCGCGATATTTTTCAGGCTGACTAACTGGCTCCAGGGGCCGTTGGTTTCGAGGAAATTTTTCATACGCGGCAGCGCATACACCGGCACGGCTGTAGCGCCCAATGCCTCGCGACCCAGGTACATCAGCCCCGTGTAATGGCCGATGTGCGCATGGGTTAGGAAAATGCCATCCGGCGCATTTTTATCCGCCCAGCCTGTTGCTTCTGTCAGGCGTTCCCATTGTGCCGGGTAAGCCGGAGTTGCCTCGAACATCCATACCTTGCGGGAGCGGTGATCGGCTATGGCCAGGCAAGTCGGAGAACTTTGAGGTTGCCTGCCCGACCAAACGCGCCGGCAACAGTCACGCCGACAGCCGGCGTGCGGATAACCGCCGTCCTGGGCGACGCCGAGCACCATCAGGCTGATGCCATGTTGTGGCGAAGGCGCCTTTCGGGGCGGAGTGCAGGCGGAGTGCAGGAGAAAAGACAGCCAAATGAAATGTTTAAGCATGGAGTTCATAAGCTTATTTTGATCTTTGCTGCGGCAGGTATTATCCTGCAAATCATGTCAATCCTGTCAAAGATATAATTCAGACGGCAGTAAAAGCGCATCATCATGAAATCATTGTACTTCCTGCTCTCATGCCTGGTTTTTGTGGGCATCACTCTGCCCGCGCAAACCAATCCGAAATCCGAAATCCGAAATCCGCAATCCGACGCCTGGAAAATCGTCGGCGAAAACATCGACCCTGCCAACTACTACGGCATCACCGTGGCCAACGGCATGATCGGCCTGGTATCCAGCCCCGACCCGATGAAGGTGAAAGACGTGGTGCTCAACGGCGCTTACGACAATTACCAGCGCGGCCGGGTGAGTAATATCCTCAAAGGGTTCAATTTCGTGAACATGGACCTCGACGTAGACGGTCAGCGCGTCGGCCGAGGCAGTATTTCCGGCTACCGCCAAACACTGGATATGCGGCAGGCCCAACTGACGACGACGTTCAACGTTGGCGACAAAATTGCGGTCAGCCACACCGTCATGGCGCTGCGGCACCTGCCCTTTTGTGCGCTGAGCATTGTGGAAATCACCGCAAAAAAAGACGTGACCATCACGCCCATGTCGGTCAT
>CAUJEY010000099.1 GCA_963169325.1 Bacteroidota bacterium | reverse complement strand
GATGAATGATGAATGATGAATGATGAATGATGAATGATGAATGATGAATGATGAATGATGAATGATGAATGATGAATTTGAACAAACTGAATGATTCGTAGTTTTCTAATCCACCAGATGGTGAAAATATTCATCATTCATCATTCATCATTCATCATTATATTCATGTTTCACTTAAAAGAAGGCGATCCCGCCCCTGATTTTGCCACCTTGACTGAAAAAGGTCAAACCGTTAGTTTGAGCGATTATAAAGGCAAAAAATTAGTGCTGTATTTTTATCCGAAAGACGATACGCCCGGTTGTACGGCCGAAGCATGCAGCTTGCGCGACGGGTATCCGCAGTTTTTGGCAAAAGGTTATGAAATACTCGGCGTTAGCCCGGATTCCGTGAAAAAACACGTCAAGTTCCAGGAAAAATACCAGTTGCCATTCAGCCTGCTAGCCGATGAAGACCACAGCGTCGCCAATGCCTACGGCGTATGGGGGCAAAAAAAATTTATGGGCCGTGCCTACGACGGCATTCACCGGACCACCTTTGTGATCGATGAATCCGGGAAAATCGAACGGATTATCAGCAAGGTGGATACGGAAAATCATTCGGCACAAGTACTTGGGTAGTTTGAAGTTCAAAGTTTGAAGTTCAAAGTTTGAAGTTTGAACCGAGGGGCGCCAACTTTAAACTTCAAACTTCAAACTTCAAACTTTACAATACACACCCACGGATATTGCCGGCGAAGCAAGGGCATTTCGGCCGGACATGGCTCCGGCAATTTGGGCCGTGAGTCCCCATTTTTGTTTATGCTCGTAGGTGAGTGATAATTGCGGCGAAGCGTATTCCACATTATTGGAAAACAAGCCGTTACCGGAACCGGTTGGATTGCCGTTGTTGAATGATTCTACGCCGGCAAACTTTACTGCGGCGAGCAAAGTGCTTTTCATCAGCCAGTAGCCGAATTCGGCGTGGTACCGGAATTCTTCAGAAAAATCCTTCGTCCGGTTGTTTACTCCAACATACCCGGTGGCATACCAGCGCGCGGCGCCATAGCCCCACTCCAACTGGAGCATCTGATTGAATTCGCCGTCGCCGGTGTACAGCAGGTCGGCATTTTTGTAGTCGCCGCTGGGGATACCGATCATAGCGGTGGCGCTCAATACCCAGGGACCTTTTTGCAGAAACCCATACCGGAGCCCCAGGTCGGTGTCGCCGAAAGCCGTGTTTTCAAGGCCTGGTTGCAGCACTTCGCCGGTGATGGCGCCCACTCCTTCGTTCACCGTATTGCGCACCAAAAAGGGCACGTAGGCAATGGCGGTCAGCCGCTTGGTCAGGCCGTATTCACCGTAGAACGAGGTGGTGTAATTGCCCAGTATTGTACCTGCGCCATTGATATCGTAAATATTTCCATCCATACCGAAGAACTGCCGGGCCCGGATCGTACTAAAATCGAGTTTGAAAAACCCATGTCCCTTGCGTTGAGGCCAGCCCAGGGCAAATACGGCAGGCGCCGAAAAAATCAGGAACAATGCGGTGAATATGATTGTGCGATTATTTTTCATGTTCAAGTTTAAAATAGTTTACAATAGGCCTGCCGTTCCAAAACGGACGTTGAATGGAATACAATAAATCACCACGTAACCGTAGTCCTGCAATCCCACTCCCGCAGGAACCGGATAGGTTTGCATCCCATTGTTGCTTTTCAGGTTATCCAGTTTCAGGCTGTTTTGCGAGTTCAAGGCGCCGGAAGCGGTTTTAGCCAGATAAACGCCCAGCATAGGGCCGTTGCCGGACATAAAATCACTACCCAGCACAAGGGTAAGATCATCTCCGGATTGCTGGAGCGTAGCCGTACCTTTCACCGTGTAGCCGGAGTTGCCCGAAAATTGCCCGCTTCGGGTAAGTCCGCCGACAGGCAGCACCTGAATTTCCGACGGCAAGCTTTGAACACCGGCAGTAGTCGCAATAATCGCCGCCGTTCCGGCGCTCAGGCCGGTTACGGTACCATTAGCGTCGACGCCTAAAACCAGGTTGTTAGAACTGGCCCAAGTGAATATTTGTCCAGTCAATTCCTGGTTAGCCATATTAAACGCCCTCGCCTGTAGCGTTGCAGAAGCGTTCTCCTGTAGTGTCGCCGGGGGATTGCCGATTTCCACGCGGGCCACGGCATTGTCGTTGGCTACAACAGTAACGAGCACCGAATCGGTCAAATCGTTTGGGGCCGAGGCGATGACCCAGGTCTGGCCCGTGGCTTTAGCAGTCACCACCCCGGTGCCGTTCACTTCCGCGACAAGCGGGACAGCGCTTTGCCATTGAATCAGTTCCGGATGTGCCTCGCCCATTTCATCCGTATAGGTCCCGGTAAGGGTTGCGGATAACCCGGGCATGAGGGAAATGGCTGCCGGGCTAAGCGTCAATTTAGGTTCGAGCACCTCGGGAATAATTTCCGTTTGTACGCACCCGACCGGCAACAATACCGGCAACCAGGCGAGGTATTTGAAAAAGTGTCGGTTCATGATGTATGTGTGTTTTTGTGCATGAGACAACAAAGTAACCCGGGTTCCCTGCTTTATTGGTTACGGTATGTGGCAAAGTAGCGTAATATGTCACAGCGGAGACAATGAAGAGGCTGTATTACAAGCCCATATCCGGCAGATGCCGCAGATTTTTGCAGATTATTTTTGCGAGTTGTCAAAATGAAAATCAGCGTTGATTTGCGGGAGACCAAATAATCATCGCAGGGAAATTTGTTGCAGGAACTTATGAGACAACTTCAGGTTGAAAAAAAACTTAGATTTTACGGAAACGTTACCTTTGCGGCATCCACTTTTTTAACCGGACCGTCTGCCAGACGGCCCTACAAATGACGCCACTGTGCAAGGCTACGTCCAAACCGAAATCACCTCCGCCGGCATTGCCCACATCACCTTTTTTCACCCCAACCACAACAGCCTGCCCAGCCTGCTGCTGCAAGGATTGGTAGATGCCTTCGTCGCCGCCGGCAAAGATCCCGCCGTGAAAGCCATCGTGCTGCGCAGCGCGGAACACAAAACCTTTTGCGCCGGCGCCAGTTTCGACGAACTGGTAGCGATCCAGGATTATGAAACAAGCCTGGCCTTCTTTTCCGGCTTCGGAAACGTGATCAACGCCATGCGGCGCTGTCCGAAAATCATCGTCGGGCGTATTCATGGCAAAGCCGTGGGCGGCGGCGTCGGACTGGCGGCCGGCACCGACTATTGTATGGCTTCGCAATATGGCTCTGTTCGGTTGAGCGAACTGGCCGTGGGCTTCGGCCCTTTCGTCATCGGCCCGGCCGTAGAACGCAAGGTGGGCGCCGCGGCTTTCAGCCAGATGGCGCTGAACCCCGGCGAATGGCAAACCGCCGCCTGGGCCAAAGAAAAAGGCCTGTTTCAGGAGGTATTCGATACCGTGGAGCAGCTGGACGCCTACATCGAACATTTCACTCAAAATCTCGCGGGCTATCACCAGGAGGCGCTTTTGGAACTGAAAAAAATCTTCTGGCAGGGTACGGAACACTGGGATACCCTGCTGGCCGAACGCGCCGCGATCAGCGGACGGCTGTCGCTGTCGGAGTTTACGAAGCATGCCATCGCAGCATTTAAATCGGAGAAAAAGGCGTAATCCTACTCCCTCCCCGGCCTGCGCACCGGCTGTAACGCGTTCCGTTGAATGATCACTTTTTTAACATATTTCACCGGGCCTGCCTCCAGCATGGCAAAATATATACCTTGCGCCTGATCGGCCACAAATACGTCGATACCCACGCTTCCCGCGGAAACGGGCGTTTCACGCACCAATTCGCCGGTCGCGCTAAACAAACGCAGGACGCCGGCTTGCGGCAGTGGTTTGAGCCAGGCAAAGTGAATCATGTAAGAAGCCGGGTTGGGTCGCGCCGACATACCGGCGCCACTTGGCGGGTTGTTCGGCAGAAAATAAACGATTTGGGTGCCGGCGGTGTTGGTGCGTACCGGGTCATTGAAATCAAAATAAATATCGGCGAAGTTTTCCGCGATGTCGCCCAGCCCCATAGTCGGTTGCATTCTTACATTAAACGAAACGAAGCCGTGGCTTTCCGGTTCGTTGCTGACGGAGTCGGGCAGGTTTATATCTTTAAAGAAAAACTCGACGACGCCTTTACCGCTCAGTTTCCAGGTGCAGGGGTGGCTGGAGCCCAGAAACCGGAAACTGCCCGGATCGAGGCCGGCGCCCAGGGTGTCGATGATCCGGACGAATTCGGCCGGGTAATTTCCGGTGTTCTGAAAACGAATCGTGTATTCCAGGGCCTGACCGCTGCTCAACATATCCGGGGTTATATATGCCGGATCGACCTGTTTGTCGTTCGGATCGTAGGAGCCCACTACCGTGCCATGACGGATGAACGGATTGTTCAACGGATTCAATTCATCGGCGCCCGGGACGCCGTCAGCGGTGCTGTATATTTGAAAAGGTGTACCAATTGGGACGAGCGCGCAGACGCTCGTGACCTGCACATTAAATGTAGCGCCGGCTGCCATAGTGCCGACATTCCAGAATAGTGTGTCTCCAAGCATACCATCCGGCGTAATATTGGCCGATTGAAATTGCAGGATACCGGGCAAGGCCAGTTTTACGACCACATTATTGGCTGCCGTCCCCCCGCTATTTTTACAATTTACCGAAACAGCGCAGGAAAAACCCGGCCGTACCGGGTTAAGATTACTCGTAAAGGTTTTCAGGTCAAAGCCGGACGGAGGCGGGTAAAGGCCAAAATTGCGGTAGACCCAGGGCGACAGGTTCTGGTTGTACGGTTGATACGCGGGAGTAACTGTTACGCCCGGAATAGGCGTCAACCAAACGGAATCCTGGTCGTTCAGCCCGCTTACTTTAAATTTTCCGGCAGGATCGGAAGCGCCGAATTGGCCGCTGGCCGATTGTACAATAGCGCCCAGGGTATAGGGGTAATCCGTTGATAAATCATAAACGCCGTTGTTGTTCACATCCCAATATACCTGTCCGTAAGCCGTGTTTTTTTGGTACACGATAACCGGCTGGTGTACGACGCTATCGCAGCCGAATTGTGATGCCAAAACGGCTTGAAGCATATAAGTGGTATCGCCCTGTAAAATCATAAAGGAGCCGTGCTGCCAGTTGTACGGGAGATCGTCCTGGGTCACGAACAGCAGAGGCAGCTGCATTAAAATCTGGTTCTGTACGCTGATATTTCGCTTAATTGTCGCACCCATGCTGCAACTCGTTACGGGTGTAACACGTACCTGACCGCTTATCTGGCTAAACGTAATGCTCACACAGTTGCCGGAAGATGCCGGAAGCGTAAGGAGGCTGCTCCAACTGCCATTGATAAATGCGCCTTGGGGCGCCTCCCAAGTATAATGTGAAGCACCGGCCACCGGCTGCGACAAACAATATTGTACGGTAGCCCCCGGACAGGTGATGACCGGACCGGGCAGTGTCGCAGGACTACCACCTAAGGCAGGGGCCGTTGTGAGGGCCGGATTCGCGGCTTGCAAGGTATAAGTGCAATCATCGCCCTGATACCCATCTACCAACAGAAAGTAGGTTTCTCCGATCGTCAGGTTATTCACCGGTAGCGTGAGCGATAGGCCGCCGCCGGCCAGGCAAGCCAGCGGAGCGGTACTGCAATCATCATAAAGCGCTATTTGTAAGCCCAGGCCCTGGTCGCAGGAGGAAGCGTTCAGTAAAAATTCGCCCGAAGCAGCGCCGGCTACAAAGGCGTACCACTCGGGTTTGGTGAGCGTACCGCAAAAATCTGGAAGGATACTCTGAATAGTGTTGTCGTCCGTAGTCCCCATGATGGTGCCAAAGGTACAACGGGCACAAGCCGAGGCGCAGGAAGCGGCGCCTTTTGCCACCGGAGAGCAGGGTTGAAGTAATTGAGCGGACAGGGAGAAATGGACAAACAAAGTTGCCAGAACCAAAAGCGTCAGTTTTTTTGTCATAAGTCAGGATTCAGGTTATAATAAAAAAAATTCAACTGTTTGGAGATACCTCCAAGGCCAAATATGCTTCTTGCCGGGAGATAAATTCATGTCTATTATTTAATTGTTGTTAGTAAAAGAGAAGTGTTTATCTTTGCATCACTGTACCAGTACGATGATATAAAAATAAACATGACACTTACACAAACGACCTATCAGGATCAAATACTGGCCTCCAACGGTTTTTTTGGCCCGTACGGCGGGTGCTTTGTACCTGAAGTATTGCTGCCGGGCTTGTCGGAAATTGCCGATGCCTTTGAAGCCATCAAAACGGATGAAACATTTCTGGCCGAATTCCGGCAGACCCTGCGAGAGTTTTCCGGCCGCCCCACGCCCCTAACGCCGCTTCCGCGGTTGTCGGAACGTTTGGGCGGCGCCCAACTTTTTTTAAAAAATGAAGGGCTCAACCATACCGGCGCGCACAAAATCAACCACTGCATCGGGCAGGCCCTGTTGGCCAAGCGGCTGGGCAAACGCCGCATTATCGCCGAAACAGGTGCCGGGCAACACGGTTATGCCACAGCAGCCGTGTGCGCCCGCATGGGGTTGGACTGCACCGTGTACATGGGCCGGAAAGACTACGAGCGCCAGCGCCCCAACGTGTACTGGATGGAACTGCTCGGCGCCCGCGTGGTACCCGTGGAAGACGGGACTCAAACGCTCAACGACGCGGTCATTGCGGCGTTTAAAGACTGGGTGGCGCACCCCAACGATACCTATTATTTGCTCGGCTCAGCCGTGGGGCCACATCCTTACCCGGCGATGAATACCTTTTTTCAAAAAATTGTAGGCGAGGAAATCCGCCGCCAATGCCTGGCTCAAGCCGGACGTTTACCCGATGTATGCGTGGCTTGCGTGGGCGGCGGCTCCAATGCGATGGGTATGTTTTTCGATTTTCTGGATGAGGAGTCGGTGCGCCTGATCGGCGTGGAAGCAGGCGGGCGCGGTACACGCTCCGGCGAGCACGCCGCCAAACTGCTGCAAGGCCAGGCCGGCATTTTCGAAGGTTATCACTCGTATTTTTTACAGGACGGCGATGGTAATATCGCCAACACCCATTCGGTATCAGCCGGGCTGGATTACTGCGGCGTCAGCCCGGTGCTGGCCTGGCTGGCCGATGCCGGACGTGTGGAATTTGCCGTGGCTTCGGATGCGGAAGCCCTGGAGGCCGTGCAAACCCTGGCCCGCGCAGAAGGTATCATTCCGGCCCTCGAATCGGCGCACGCTTTTGCTTATGCCTTCCAACTGGCTGCGGAGTTGCCGCGCGAGGCCGTCGTGGCCGTCAACGCTTCCGGGCGGGGAGAGAAGGATTTGTTTATAACCATGCGGCATTTCCAGGAGGAGAGTTTGATTCAATACGCAAAAAATTTATTAACCATATAATGTACAAAGTGCACTAAGAACCTGCTAATGTGAACTTTGTGCACTTTGTGGTAAGAAAGAAAATGCTTCCGCAACTTCCCATCATGGCCCACCTCGTACTGGGCTACCCCACGCTCCCCGAAAGCCTCCGCACGGCCGAAACCTACATCGCTGCCGGCTGCGCCATCCTTGAATTACAAATCCCTTTTTCGCACCCGACGGCCGACGGCCCTGTAATAACCGTCGCTTGCCAGGAAGCGGTGAAACAAGGGGTAACCGTGTCCGATTGCCTGGCCGCTATCCGCGCGCTGCGGAAAAAATATCCGGAGCAGGAGATTATGGTCATGTCGTACCTCAATCGTATCTATGTTTACGGGATGTATCGTTTTTTTCAGGATTTAGGAGAAATGGGGGTAGGGCATGTTATTGTGCCGGATTTGCCGGTGGTTGGCCCGACCCAATCCTCCCCCCCTAAAGGAGCAGGGTCGAGCAGTTCTTCGGTCATCTCGTCACCACAGGGTGTCATTCTGAGCGAAAGCGAAGAATCCGAGGCCGAAGGCCTCAAAAACAAGATAAAATCGAGGCCTTCGGCCTCGGATTCTTCGCTTTCGCTCAGAATGATACCCCTCGAAATGGACAAAATAACAGAAATGATCGGCCCTGCCGCTAAAGGGGAGGAGTGGGTCAGGCCCCCTCTCGTCCCCGTCCTCGCCGCCAATATCCCCGATACCCGCCTCGACCAACTCATAGCCGCCGGGTACGATTTTTTCTACCTGATGTCCGATTTTAAAATTACCGGAAGCACTTTCAGCCTGCATCCGCGGCTGCGGGAAATCGCCGGGCGCATCAAATCGGGAAACAGCGCAGCCCGGATCGGGATCGGTTTCGGCATCAATACGCCGGAACAGATCAAGGCGGTACTTGAAGTGGCCGATTACGCCATCATCGGCTCGGCGCTTATTGTAGCACAGCAGGAAGGGCGTTTGGAAAATTATTTGGAAAACATTGCCCATTCCACAACCCCCGCCGTTTAGTTTTTGTTTTTTCAAAAAAAAATGAAACCCAATGACGATTAATGACGATTAATGACGATTAATGACGATTAACGACCACATTCCATCACATTGACCACATTCAATAACATGACTTTCCAACCGGTATTCGATCTTAAACGTCCGATCTTCATCGCCGGCCCCTGCTCTGCCGAAACCGAAGAACAAGTGCTGGCTACTGCCCGGGGTTTGAAGGACCAGGGTGTCGACCTGTTTCGCGCGGGCATCTGGAAACCCCGCACGCGGCCGGGCGCTTTCGAGGGCATCGGGACGCAGGGGCTAAAATGGCTCAAACGGGTGAAGATCGAAACCGGGCTGCCGGTAACCACCGAAGTCGCCAATGCCCAGCACGTGTATGACTGCCTGAAATTCGGCATCGACGTGCTCTGGATCGGCGCGCGCACTACGGTGAACCCCTTTTCCGTGCAGGAAATTGCCGATGCCCTGGAAGGCACCGACATACCCGTGCTGGTGAAAAATCCGGTAAATCCCGATTACAAACTCTGGGTTGGCGCCATCGAGCGCCTGCATAAAGCCGGTTTACGGCGGGTGGCGGCCATTCACCGCGGATTCTCCAGCTACGGCGATTCCAAGTACCGCAATGTGCCGCGCTGGCAAATGGCGATCGACCTGATGCAGGAATTTCCGGATATGGAAGTTATCTGCGACATCAGCCATATCTGCGGGCGCCGCGATATTTTGGCTGAAACAGCCCAAAAAGCCTACGACCTCAACTTCGATGGACTGATGGTGGAAGTACATCCTACGCCCGACCAGGCCTGGAGCGATGCCGCGCAGCAGGTCACGCCGGAGCGTTTCGGCGAAATGACCCGGGCGTTGATACGCCGGGCCGTCACCACCGACGACCCCGATTTTTTGGCCCGTATGGAAAACAGTCGCAGCGCCATCGACGATATCGACGAAGAGATTATCCACCTCATCGCGCAGCGGATGCATTTGGTAAAAGAAATCGGCGCCATCAAAAAAGACAAAAACATCGCCGTGCTCCAGCCCGAACGGTTCCGGGCCCTACGGGAGGCGCTGCAAAAGCGGGGTGAAAAAAATGAACTAAGCCCGGAGTTTATCTCCATGTTTCTGGAAGCAATTCACCAGGAAAGTATCAATCAGCAGGAGCAGATTATTAATGGAAAGGCAGCCGGAAAAGTGGTGGCGGGTAATTTGTGGCTGGGTGATTGAGGGGTTTACCGTTTTTTTTACCGTATTGAACGTTTTTTTAGCATACGAATACGCACTCCAGATGCTAAAATCAGATAAAATTCTGTTACCATAAGTTACTTATAGTCATATAATTAGAATTTTTTTCTCATACTTTTCTGTTAAAAAAACGCTTTTATCAACAGGCCTTTTTGTCCTTTACAACCATTGCCACCCGCCGCATCTTTGTACTGTCAATGCGAAAGAAGCGCAGCGAGAACGAAAAAAGCGGGCAGCACTGACCAACAACAACGACTTTTCATGAGAATATTATAGGCCAGGGCCGCGGTACGAACGAGTACTGCGGCCCTGGCTCGTTTTATCACCCTTGCTGCTGCTTCCACTTCTTCCGTTTGGCGTCGGCAATGGCGAACCGGATGGCCTCATAGGAAAAACGTTGTTCGAAGTGTTCATAAATTTCTTTCAACTGGTAGGGTTCCTCGAACTGGTGCAGGGCGCCCTGAATAAAATCCAGGGTTTCGGGCGAAGCCCAGGCGCTGAAATCCACTAACTCGCCGCGTTCGTACATCACAGCAAGGTGGCTGACCACGGTGGTTGTGCTGATTTCCCGGGCCCGCGCTATTTCGTTGATCGGCCGGCCCGCCTTGTACATGTCCCAGGTGAGCAGGTAAGTGCTGCCTTGCACACTCTGTCCTTCCCCGGATTTCTCACGTACAAAGCGGCGTATTTCTTCAATAAAAGCGTCCCCGTAGAGTTGGAGTTTCCGTTCGCCCACCCCGCTCACGAACAGCAGATCGGCATCGGAAATCGGGCGTTTTTGGGCCATTTCCTCCAGCGTAGCATCGCTGAAAACGATATAGGGCGGCACGCCTTGTTGCTGGCCGATTTTGCGCCGCAGGGCCACAAGCCGGTCGAACAACTCGTCGCGCAGCCCTTGGGTACGGCCGGGCGTACGAGCGGCGGCGGCTTTTTCGGCCGCTTTTTCTTCGGGCTTGGGCGGCAGGGCGAGGTTCGTTTTTTGATTGTTATACAGCACCGCCCGGCCGGCCTCCGTGACCTTCAGGCAGTTTTTTTCATCGTAGGCGATCTCGATCAGCCCCAGATGCAACATCTGCGAGATTAAAAATTGCCACTCGTCGAAGCCGTATTCGCGGCCGGCCCCGTAGGTTTTAATCTGGTCGTAACCCAGTTCGGAAATTTCCCGGCGCCGGCTGCCGCGCAGCACATCCACCAGCATGTTCATGCCTACTTTTTCCTGCATACGCAGCAGGGCCGACAACGCTTTTTGGGCGGCCGTGGTGCCGTCGAACTGGCGCGGCGGGTTTTTACACACGTCGCAGTTATTGCAGTTGTGGTCGAAGGCTTCGCCAAAATAATGCAACACCGTTTTCCGGCGGCAAACCGGGGCCTCGGCAAATTGGTACATCCGGTCCAGTTTGGCGATTTTCAGCTCTTTTTGTTCTGCCGAAGCCTCGCCCTCCTCCACCATTTGCCGGTAGGCCATCACATCCTGATAACTGAAAAACAGCAGCGCTTCAGCGGGCAATCCGTCCCGTCCGCCGCGGCCTACTTCCTGGTAATACCCCTCGAGGTTGCGGGGCAGGTTGTAGTGAATGATAAACCGGACATTGCTTTTGTCGATGCCCATGCCAAAGGCAATGGTGGCGCAGATGACGGGGACGCGGTCGTTGATAAAATCCTCCTGCACCTGGTTGCGCTCCCGTGGACTTAACTCGGCGTGGTAAAAACCCGTTTTGAAGCCGCGGGCGTTGAGTTTGTCCGACAGGTCGGAGCAGGTTTTACGCGCCAGGCAATAAATAATACCCGACTGGCCGGGATGTTTTTTCAAAAACTCAACGATCTGTTCGAATTTTTTCTGGCCGGGCCGTACCGTGAGGGAAATATTGGGCCGGTCGAAGGAAGCGATGTAGATGGCCGGATCGTGCAGTTGGAGCTGGTCGGCAATATCTTTCCGGGTGAGTTTGTCGGCAGTGGCGGTGAGGGCGATTACCGGCACGTCAGGGAATTGTTCTTTCAGGAATTTGAGTTGCGTGTATTCCGGCCGGAAATCGTGTCCCCAGGCAGAAATGCAGTGCGCTTCATCTATGGCAAACAGGCTGATTTTCAGGCGCCGGAGCAAGGGCTGGAAAGACTGGGAGACGAGTTTTTCCGGGCTGACATACAGCAACTTGATGCGGCCGGCCAGCAGGTCGTCTTCCACATTACGCGCGGCGGAAGCGTCGAGCATGCTGTTGATAAAAGCCGCGGAGGCCCCGTTGGCGCGCAGGCTTTCCACCTGATCTTTCATCAGCGCAATCAGCGGGCTGACGACAACGGCAGTGCCTTCAAGCGTAAGCGCCGGCACCTGGAAGCAGATACTTTTGCCGCCGCCGGTGGGCATAAGTACCAGCGCATCGCGCCGGTCGTAAACGGTTTGGATAATTTCTGCCTGTAACGGGCGGAAAGCATCGTAGCCAAACACTTTTTTCAGCACTTCCCGTGCATGCGTGAGTGTCATGTTCTCCCTGATTTTTGCGGAATGGTGGCGCATTCCTGATAATTTGACCTCCGGAGTCTGGCTCCTCCGCTTTCGCAGCAAATTTAAAACAAAAAAATTGTTTCATCGTAAAAACATTTTGTTTTATATTTGTGCGATTAAAACAAAGGCAGGATACGAACTCAGCGGGTGAATAACATTAAACTAAAAACTTGCCGCCATGATTTTGATTTGGGATTTTTTTAAAAAACGCTGGTTTTCCGTAGCGCTGGTTGCGCTGCTATTAGTCGCAGTCGTCCGTAAAAACTTGCGTATCAATGTCGGCGATACCGCCTCGCCGGCTAAAAAGGAACAACCTGAAAAATATACGGCCGAACCGACGATTGCCCAAAGTACGTCCATGTTGAGCCTTGGCGCCGATGGTTCCAGCGCTGCCGTACGTATGCCGGCAACGGACGACGCCACCGCCATGGCATTCCTGAAACGATTCGGCCAGGTGGCGGTGTCCGAACAGAAAAAATTCGGCATGCCGGCCTCGGTATTGCTGGCCTGCACCTACCTGAACAGTTTTGCCGGCCGGCGCGCGTGTACCGTAGAGGCCAACAACTACTTAGCCGTGCGTTGTACAGCCGAGTGGGGCGAGTCGTCGGTCACTTGTTCCGGCGTTTGTTACCGGCAATACAATACACCCTGGGAAAGTATCCGGGATTTTAATGTGCAGCTGAGTAAGCAGCAGTGGTATGGCCCTTTGAAAAAATCGGCAAAACAGGACTGGCGCGCGTGGGCCAAAGCCCTGGCGAAGCACCGGGTGTCGGAAGTGGAGAATTTTGAGCAGGAATTGGTAAGGGTGATTCAGCAATACCGGCTTTTCGAGCTGGACTGATCAGAAATTGGTAGTTCGGGTTTTGCCAAAAAAAGACAGATATAAGGAGGGGTCACTTTCAACTTTCGCAGACAAGGATTGTCCTAATGCCTCTTTTCAAATCCGGTTTTAAAACAATCATCATCCTTGAACATGAAAATCCGCCTTGTTTACCTGTTATTTCTGACAATCCTTTGCGCCATTGTATTGCCGGCCAGTAAAAACGGCCGGGCCTCCCAGGACAAAACCGGCAATACCGGCGCGCCCGGCGACGAAGCCAACGCCAACGGTACGCCCCGAATTTGTACGCACTGCCATTTCGGTGCAGCAGCCCCCGAAGTTAGCGTGCGGGTGCTCGATGCCAACGGCGATATGGTCACTACATACATCCCGGGGCAACAGTACGTGGCCAGGGTGGCCATTAACACAAACGTCGCGACGCTCACCGGCTTCGGTTTCCAGATGATCGCCCTGCGCGACAACGGAAATGTGGACCTGGACGGCTTTTCCGATCCCGGAAATAATACGGTGAACAATTATAAAATTGCCAGCATCCCCAATGGCCGCACTTACGCGGAGCACGACAACGTGTCGGTAAACAACGGCCAGTTCAACGTCGTGTGGACGGCGCCGCCTGCCGGTACCGGGCCCGTTACGTTTTATGCCGCCGGAAATGCCGTGAACCGCAACGGATCCACGAACGGCGACGGGGCCGCGGCCGCTACCCTGAAACTGACCGAACAAGGCGCGACTTCGACTTCCGACCTTGCCGTTACGCCGGTCCAACTGACTGTTTGGCCCAATCCGGTTGTGCATACGGCACAAGTAGAAGTCAATTTGGTTCAGGCCGGCCGGTACCAGTTCAGGGTGTACGATGTATCCGGCCAAACCATTTGGCAAACTGCGCAACAACTCGGACAGGGTATTACCCGGCTGGAATTGCCGGCGGGAGACTGGGCGCCGGGGATGTATCTGGTGGAAGCGACGGATGGGGTGCGGCGCAACGTAGTGAAAATGGTGAAATACTAAACCGCCACGGCTACCGCTTCCCGCACCATTTCCCAACCGATTATGGCCCGTTTGCGCGTTTCGCCCCAGTGGTACTCCCCGATCTGGCCTGCTTTCCGGATCACACGATGGCAGGGAATGAGGTACCCCACCGGATTGCTACCGATGGCAGTACCAACTGCCCGTGTGGCCGTTGGGCGGCCAATGCTGCGGGCAATTTGTTCGTAGGTACTGACCGAACCGGCCGGGATTTTGAGCAGGGCTTCCCAAACTTTCAACTGAAACCGGGTGCCCTGAAGCAACAGCGTCAGATTGGATGCCTGTGGCCGGTTTGTAAAAAATATTGTTTCCGCTATTTTCCGTGTAAAATCCTGATCTGCTTCCACTTGTGCGAAAGCCCATTTTTGCTCGAACCGGCCCAGTTCAACTTGCGGGGAGGTGTCGTTGACAAAAGAAAGCCCGCAAATACCACGTTCGGTGGCGGCGATAAAACATTCGCCGAACGGTGTCGGGTGAAAGCCATAGCGGATGTGGGCGCCTTTGCCCCGGCGTCTGAATTCGTCGGGCGTAACCCCTTCGATGTTGACAAACAGATCGTACACCCTCGACTGCGCCGAAAAGCCCACGGCATCGGCGGCTTCCTGTACGCTGTCGAATTGATGTATTCGGCTGCGCAAATAATCGATAGTCAGATACTGGGTAAATTTTTTGGGGCTTACGCCGGCCCATTCGGTGAATATCCGCTGGAAATGCTCGGGCGACAAGTGTACCTGGGCTGCCACTGCGGGCAAATCGGGTTGTTCGCGAAAATTCCGGCTCAAATACTCAATAGCCTGGGCCACACGCTCGTAGTTCAATTGCGATGGTGTCATGGACTGCAATTTTGATACAAAGGTAAGGGCCGGCGCCGGGCACCGGCAACCCGAAACTTGCGGAACATTGGTTTGGCGCCACAGCCTGTGATGAAAAGCCGGGAAAATAAGCAGGCGCCAAAACCGTACCCGGCATCAATTGCTCAGCGAGTGGTGTTTTTTACGAAGTTCGCTCTCCTTTAACACTAAAACCCGGCCGGTATGAATGTCGTACAACATTGGGGTAACGCCTAATTTTCCCTGGCGTATTTGTTCGACCAATATGGGCTCGTCGTGTTCTAACTGGGTCACGCCATGCAGGATATTTCCTTCAATACAGGCTCGCAGGTCTTTACCTTCATACCGCAATACCTGTTGCTCTTCCTGCTCATTGGCCAGCGCTTCCACAATCTGTGTGATATGACCGCACGTTTTACCGCCATCTAAAAACGCCTTTACCGCACCGCATTCCGTATGACCAAGCACAACGACCAAAGACGCGCCCAAATGCTCCACAGCGTATTCGATGCTGCCCAATTCGAGGTCGCTCATCAGGTTACCCGCTGTGCGAATCACAAAAAGGTCGCCGAGGCCTTCGTCAAAAATAATTTCCGGCGAAACCCGGCTGTCTGAGCAAGTGACAACTACCGCAAAGGGGCGCTGATGGTCTTGTGTTTCCAGAATACGTTGGTGCGTTTGGTGCGGATGTCTGGATTTTCCTTGCAAAAAACGCTGATTGCCTTCCACCAAGCGGGCCAGTGCAGTCGTTGGCGTAAAAGACTCCGGGGTTTCGTGATGCGGCGCCTCGCAAGCCGAAAACAAAATAAAAATGGAGACAAGGAGACTTGCAACAAGACTAAGATATGTGAGTGTCCGTTTTTGTGTCACCCTCGAAGTTTTTAAAAAAGAATTGCAAGCCATTAGTTTGTAATTTATATAAAATTTTAATTCGAAAATTCAAAACGAGCCTCGTTTTTAAGGATTCGGAACCGTTTTTGGTTTGGTAGCACAAAGATGGGGCAGATTCAGTCCCGGATTCGTGACTTGTATCACAGGGATGATTTTTTCCAATTTACATGGTATAAGTGGCGTTTCACAGAACTGGTCGACCCTGCCCTGCAACAGCGCCCGAACCGTAGCAAACGTGCGCCATAAAATCTCTTGGTAATTCGTATTTTTTAATCCGCAATACGAGTCGTTCAGAAATCTTCTCCTTCGGCTGGCTTTCTTGCCTCTTTTTTCTTCTGCTGATGCAAACGGTAATTCAGGGTAAGATTGATCTGCCGCGCCCGCCATTGGAAGTCGTTATAGGAATAAAAGTTATCTCCTTCCGCGACGCTGCGGTGGCGGCGGGTGTTGAACAGGTCGCTGACGTTTAAGGTGAGTGTTCCGTTATTCTTTAAAATATCCTTGCTGACAGCCACATCGAGATACCAGACGGGTTTGCGGTAGCCCTGGGTATTTTGTACTTTGGATTCATAATTCCCGCGCAATTGCAGGTCGGTATTTTTCCAGAACGTAAACCGGGAGGTTAGGCGGGTGAACCAACTGTACGTTTCGCTCTGAAACGATTCGCCGAGGTTGCCGCCATCGGTAATAGCGCGGAAAAAGTTGAAGTTGCCATCCACCTTCCACCATTTGAACGGGCTGTACGATGCGGTAAATTCCGCGCCGAAAGCATCTTCCTTCGACAGATTTTCCGGGCGGGTGACGGAGTTGCCCTGCATATCTACCTGGCGGATGCGTTCAATTTTTCCGGTTGTGTGGCGGTAATACAAGGAAGAACTAATGGAGGCGTTGTCCAGATATTTTACGTGGCCCAGTTCGAACGCGTTGGTGAACTCCGGCTCCAGATCGGGATTGCCGCTGAAAAAATTCCGGTTGTCTACAAAAGTTACAAAGGGCGTCAAATCCCAATATCGCGGCCGGCGTACCCGGCGGCTATAGCTGGCCTGAACGGCGTTTTGCGCCGGTAAATCGTATGTAAAGTGTGCGCTTGGAAAAAGGTTAGTATAGTTGCGGGGATTCACTTCGTCGGTTTGTTTCAGGGTAGTTGTGACGTCCGTCTGTTCCGCCCGCAGCCCCAACTGGTAGGAAAAACGTTTTACCTTATTGCCGAGCGTGGCGTAAGCGGCATGAATGTTTTCGTCATATACAAAATTGTTGTTCAGGCCTTCTTTGGGCTGCCAGATGCCACCGGTGAATTGTTCCACCAGGTAGTCATTGGTCATATCGCGGAAATTGCTGCGAAGCCCCGCCTCAACTTTGCCGTCTTTGCCGAACGGCTGCACATAGTCCAGTTGAAACAACAGTTGTTTTTCCGTCTCGTAGTTATAGGCGTGTTCCAGCAGGTCCGCTACGCCGCCAGGGGTGTAATCGGGCAGGAAAGTGCGCTGTACGAAATCCTGGTCGGAGTCTTCCCAATTGTCGAAGTAGCGCACTTCCGCCGTCAGATCATGGCCTTCCCGCGCGAACGTTTTTTTATATTGGAGCGCATATTCGGCGTTGGGTTCAATTTCGGTTTCATCCTGCGCGCGGGTGCTGATCCCGGTGGGATTGTTTGTTGAGAACAGGTAATCAAAGTATTCGAGGGTTGATTTGCGTTGGTTATTGCTGCGACGCCAGGTGTAGGATGCGGTCAGGATATCTTTGGGCGTGAAAAAGTAGTCCAATCCGCCGCGGATGTTATTGTTAAAACCCGTTTGCCGGCGGTCGTGGTTTTGCTGGTAAATAGCGGTTGTATCGCCGTTATACACTTCCTGGTATGCCGATCCGGCGCCCGGCGAATTGCGGTAGGAGATACCGTAGTTGACGAAAAAATTCAGGCGCTCTTTGCGGTAGTTCAGGTTGATGGCCGTCCCGAAATTGCTGGGGTAGCCTGCGATCAGGTCGAACGAACCGTTCAGCCCACCGGTACGTTCTTTTTTCAGCACGATATTGATGATGCCGCCTATGCCCTCCGCCTCGTAGCGGGCAGAGGGGTTGGTGACGATCTCCACCCGTTCAATCAGGTTGCCTTGCAACTGCCGCAATCCGTCGGCGCCTTTGAACGTCATCAGCCCGGAGGGTTTACCGTCGATCAGTATTTTCACGTTGTTGCTCCCCCGCAGACTGACGTTGCCGTCCACATCCACCGAAACGGCGGGGATATTGCTGAGAACATCCGCCGCGTTTCCACCGGCATTCGCCAAATCTTTACCTACGTTGAAAATTTTCTTGTCCAGCGCCAGTTGCATACTGCTTTTATCGGCCTGTATGACTACTTCATCCAGTAAAGTGGTGCCAGGCGACAATTTGATTGCGCCGATATCCAGAGACGAAGCGCCGGCCACCACTTCAATATCTCCGGAATACTCGGTATTGTATCCCAGAAATTCAATTTTGGTAAAATAGCGTCCGGGATTCGCTTCGAGGATAAATGTGCCGGCATCGCCGGTGATCGTTCCATTGACCAACAGGCTGTCCGCTTCGGTGAAAAGCGTTACGGTCGAATAGCCTAATGGCGCCCCGGTTTGGGCGTCGAGCGTTTTGCCGGTGATTCTGATTTTTCCACCCGGCTGCGCCGCGGCGTAAAAAGAGAGGAATAAAAGGGCCGGTATGACAAAAAGATGCAGGTATTTCATGATTGTGGAATTAAAACGGCACGGAATAAGATGAAAAAGTGTTTCAACGCCACAAAGATGAGGAGGCACTTTGAGGGGAATTTGTAGGGATTTTGAAGGAAATTTGAAGGCGTGTATTAAGCAACCCGAACGGTGATCTCATGTACCCCGCCGGCGTACGTATAATGCACCTGCCAACTATTCGCTTCGCAAATTTTTTTCACAATAGCCAGACCCAGGCCCAACGAACGGCCCGTTTGGTCGCTTTTCTGAAAACGTTCAAACAATTGCTCCGTTGGCATGCCGGGATCCGGGCCGGAATTGCTGATGGTCAGGCAATCCGTATCGAGCCGGACTTTTATCCAGCCGCCATCCACATTGTGCCGGATCGCATTTTTCAACAAGTTGCCAACCAGAATATGCGCCAGCACCGGATCGATCCGCAATTGGACATCCGGCTTGATCTCCGTGCTGAACTGCAACCCTTTCATGCCGGCCAATTCTCCGAAGGTGGAAAGGTCGGCGGTCAGGAGTGCTGAAAAATTGATGGGCGCCTGTGTTGCAAATTCCCGGTTTTCAATTTTTGTCAGGAATAACAGCGCTTCCCCCAATTTCGACAAATGGGAAAGCGCCTGCTGTGCATCCTGTATCAACTGTAGCTGGGTACTATCGAGGCCGGGTGACTCGACCAGTAATTCCAGTTTACCACTGGCCACGGCCAAAGGGGTTTGCATTTCGTGAGAGGCATTTTCCGAAAACTCTTTCAGCGCCCGGTAGTCTTTTCGTACCTGGTGCAGCATCGCGGTCAGGAAAGTATTGAGCTGGCGGAATTCAGTAGTAGTTGTTTGGGGGAGTTCCGGAATCTCGCCGGATTTCAGGTTAAAAAATTTGATTTTTTCCAAGGTCACCTGAAACGGGTGAAGCAACCATTTTGAAATTAAAAAATTAAAAACCAGAAGAATAGCCCCCAGCAGGACAAACAAATCCGACAATATATTTTCAGTAATCCGGCTGATATCGCTTTGTTCGATAATCACATTCATGATCGTGAAGCGGTAAAAATGCCCGTCGACATTCCGGGTGGTGGTGAGTTGGCGAAACAGTTCGGGCCGGTTCAGTGCAGGATGATTGGCGAGGGTATCGGAAAAAACGTTGTGGGTATCAGCCGGGGTGACCGTGTCGGCCGGCGTGATATACATAAACCGGTTCTGCAGATCGGACGCCGGCACACCGGAACGGATGGTTTGTACAGCCTCGGCAAGCGATTCGCGCAACGTATAATCGGTCTCCCGCTGTATCTCGTGCCGAAATTTGTGGTACACCCTGACGCCGCCGATGCCAAATGCAACTAGGGCGAGCAAGAGGTTCAACACGGTGATTTTGGCGATTAAATTCATGTTTTTTTCCAATGCTTTTGAAAAATATTTATGCGCCGCTCCATTTATACCCCAGTCCGTAAATAGTTTTGATATAGTCGGCTCCGCCGGCTGCGGTGATTTTTTTCCGGAGGTTTTTAACGTGTTGATATACAAAATCGAAGGAATCCTGCAAATCCACGTGATCGCCCCACAGGTGTTCAGCGATGCTTTGTTTGGTGAGCACCCGGTTTTTATTGGCAATAAAAAAGACGAGTAGTTCGTGTTCCTTCAGTGTGAGGGTCAGTGCAGTGTCGTGGACGCTGGCATCGTGCGTGTCGGTGTTGATGGAGATTTCGTTGAACTGCACCGCTTTTTGCCCCTGGAATTTGCGGCGGCGGTAAATGGCTTTCAGCCGGGCATTGAGTTCGGGCAGGTGGAAGGGTTTGGTGAGGTAATCATCGGCGCCGAGTTCCAGGCCCTGTACCCGGTCGTCGAGTGCGTTTTTGGCCGAGATGATGAGCACACCCGCTTCCGGCTGGTATTCTTTCAGCAGGGGGATCAGGTTCAGGCCGTTGCCGTCGGGCAACATAATGTCGAGGATGATAATGTCGTAGGAAAAGGCAACAAGTTTATCCTCCGCCTGCCGAAACGTAGCGGCCTGCTCGCACACCATGTCGCCTCCCGACAGGTAGGACAACATATTGTCCATCAAGGCTTTTTCGTCTTCGACGATCAGAAGTTTCATGATGGGGGCAAAGGTAGGTAGGGATTTTGAGGGAAATTTGAAGGGGTGGGTGTTTTCAGATATAAAAGCAAATTTCAAATTTTCGTAAAAACCATCCGGAATGTAATTTGATGAAAAAGATTACGCTCGTAGTTCAATTGCGATGGTGTCATGGACGGCAATTTTTGCAACAAAGGTAACCGGGTAAAATGCCCCGTTCCAACCCGAAACTTGCGGAGTTAGGAACGGGTGAATAATAACTTGTTCCTTAGCAGCAGTCACAACGGCACCCGAACCGTAACGAACGTCCCTCGCGGCTGCCCGGGTTCTGCCTGGAATGTACCGCCCAGCGTACTGACCCGGCTAATGATATTCAGTAAGCCCATATTGCCTTTCGCGCGGGCCTGCTCGAAATCGAAGCCCTGACCGTCGTCTTCCAGGCGCAAAAGCAGGTGATTTCCGGCGGGGTACAACATCAGCACGACCCTGGTGGCTTTGGCGTGTTTGACGATATTATTCAGCAATTCCTGTGCGATGCGATAAAGACCGAGTTTGGTTTTTTCGTTCAGGTTTTCCGGCACGTCGGCATGCTCAAACATATAGTTTAATTCACTGTATTGCAGGGTATTGTGCAGCAACAATTCAAGGCTGGGCGCCAGGCCCTGTTGTTCCAGCGCGGGTGGCATCATCACGTGGGAGATAGAGCGCACTTCGGTGCAGGATTGATCGAGTTGTTGTGCCAGTTCGCCGATGCGTTCGGCCTCCTGCGGTGATACGGCGGCCAATTTGCGCTGCAACACGCTGAAGCCCATCCGGATAGCGGCCATTTCCTGGGCGATACTGTCGTGTAATTCCTGTGCGATACGTTTGCGTTCGGCTTCCTGGGCTTCGATCACAGCGTTCAGGCCGAGTTGCTGTTCGCGGATGACGGCGGCATCCAGTTCTGTTTTTTTGCGCAGGCGGTAGCGATTGTAAAACAGGTAGCCTAAAATAACGAAGGCAAATAATCCGGCCAGCAGACCGTAAATCCAGGTACGCTGGCGGAAGAGTTCCAGTTTTTGGGTTTTTATCTCGGCTTCTTTTTTTTCGGTTTCGTATTTCGTCTGTGCATCGGCTACTTTTCCAGCCATTTTCGCATTGAAAACGGAGTCCATACCGCCGGTGAATTTTTCGTCGTAGCGGGTGGCTTCGGCGAAATCTTTGCGCAGCAAATGCCAGTCGCGCAGGTGAGCGTAGGCTTCGAGCAGCACCGATTTTTCCCCGATTTGAGCGGATAACAGCACGGCGTCGTCGAGGTACTTTTTGGCGGCGGCCAGATCGCCACGTTCCAAAAAGGTGCGGCCCAGGCTGGTCTGGTTGGCACAGGTCATAAAATCGTCGTTGTTTTCCTGTGCAAGAGCAAGGGCTTTTTGCTGGTATTCGAGCCGTTTTTGCTGGTCGCCCGTCTCCCGGTACAATTTACCCAGAACGGTGTATATGTAGCCCAGGTGGAGTTTGTTGCCCGATTTTTGAAGAATATCTTCCCCTTTATAGGCCGCAGCTTCTGCTTCCCGGTACTTTTTCTGGTTGCGCAGGGTTTCCGCTATATTCACATAGCAGGCGCCGATACCGGCTGCAAACTCCAGTTTTTCAAATGCGTCCAGCGAAACCAGAAAATACTGCATGGCCTCGTCGTACCGCTTCAAATCCATGTAGGTAAGCCCCAGATTGAGACTTGCCACGCCGATAATTTCAGGTTTATTGATTTTTTCGGCTTCCCGTTGCACTTCCAACTGGTACACCAGCGCCTCGTCGAACTTGCCCCGGCGATAATTGATGGTGCCTAATCGGGTGAGCGCACCGAGCAGGTTTTTGGTCTGGGGAATGGCCCGCGCGTAGGGCAATTCTTCCCGGGTAATTTTCTCGGCCTGGTCGTAGTCGCCGAAATTGAGCCAGGTTTCCGAAATACTGTTGAGCGCACTGGCAATGGCCCCCGTATCTTTCAAGTCGTGGGCCAGCCGGAGCCCTTCCTCGCCGTATCGGAGCGCCTTTTCTTTGTCGGCAAAACGGTATTCCCAACTCAGAATGTACAGCGCTTCTGCCCGTAGGTTGCCCGTAGCGGTAGTCAGCACTTTTTCCAGGCTGTCTATTTTTGATTGGGTAAAGCCGCTGCCATACAGGCAAAGCAGCAGCAAGGTCAGATGGGCACGGTTTATATATTGCGTTTTCATGCCCAAAAATGGCTTATATTTCTTTAGCGATTTTAAAAATATGGCCAAAAAATATCCTAAAACCCATGCTCCTCATACAAAAACACCTTCCCTGCCGTCGAAACAGGCCAGTCATCCGTCCGGAAAGGCAGCGCGGGAAGCCCTTCCTTGTGATATAAATCCAGGGGCCCCGGATTGTCCGACCAGGCATAGCGTACCGCAACCGGTCGTTTGACCTGCGGTGAAAAAACCACCACCGTATTACCTTCGATCCAAGCCATTGCCCAGTGGAATTTCCGGTCCGCCCCCGCCATAGCGAAGCCGCGCAGGTACCCGTATTTGTCCTTCGAAACCAGTCCACCGCCAGTTGACGTGAACGAAATCCTGATTTTATCGCCCTGCTTTTTCATGGCCTGAAATACAGGGCCTGAATGTACGATACGCTCCCCGTAAGCCAGTTTTCGGGCAGCCAGTCCCAGACGGATGCCGACCTCGGCTTTTTTGGGCGGGTGAATATCGTTGGCCTCGCCCAGGTCGATGGCCGCAACAACGGCGGTGTTCGGCAGGCTAAGCGCTTTCATTTGCGCGGCGCGCAGCTCCGCCCAAACGCTTTCGCCGGGTTGATCCGGTTCGGGGAGATGGTTGGCCAACTGCACCAGGAGGAATGGAAAATCGCCCTGCCCCCACTGTTGCCGCCAATCCGTTATCAGGGCGGGCAACAGCGCGCCGTATTCCTCCGCCCGGTAAATGTTCGATTCGCCCTGGTACCAGATGACGCCCCGGATGGCGAAGGGCTGCAACGGCGCAATGCTGCCGTTGTACAGCAGGCTCGGGTGCGTGAAAAAGCTGCCGTTCGGCACAATGGGTTTCGGAAATGCCGAAGCATTGATGCGCGCGCCCGGTTTGTATTTCCAGGCGCCGTTGAGGATGGCATTCCCCCAGAACGCGTTGGTGTACATACCGCCCTTGCCGCCCGCGTCGAAGATGCGTACGACGAGCACGTTGCCCTTCGGTTTTAAAATATTGGCCGGGAAAAAGTAGTTGCGCCAGTTGCGGCTGCCGAAGCTTTCGCCGATTTTCACGCCGTTTACCCAGGCGATATCGTAGTCGTCAATCTGATTGAGGGCAATGTTGAAGGTCTCCCGGTTGAACCCTTCGGGCATATCGAATTCCCGGCGAAACCAGACCGATCCATCGTAATTTTCCAACCCGGCGTCTTCCCAGAGGTTCGGAATTTCGATATTTTTCCAATCGGAAACATCGGTGGCGGGGTCTTGCCAGTTTTGCGCAAACCCGGGGTCGTCTTTCAGGTAAAAATCCTGGTCCCATTGCGCCCGAAACACATTCAGGTCGGCATAGAGCTGGTCGAAATTTTTCCCCGAAGCCTCCATTTCACGCACCACTTGTTCAAACTGCGGAAATTGCTTCAGCGCCCCGGCGCTCATCCAGGTTTCAATAAAAGTAGCGCCTAAGTTGCTGCTAATCAACCCGACAGGCACCTTTAACGTTTCCTGCAGGTACCTGCCGTAAAAATACGCCACGGCGGAAAAATTCCCCATCGTTCCGGTGGATGCCACCGTCCAATACCCCGCCTTGATGTCTTTTTTAGGCAAATAATCGAGGTCGACCGCCACGTTGAATAAGCGCAGGTTCGGGTTGTTTGCGCGGGCGGTGTCGGACTCCTGGTACCGGAGCATGTCCAGCGTCCACTGCATGTTCGACTGCCCGCCGCAGAGCCACACCTCGCCAAAAAGTATGTCGTTAAAAACAACCCGGTTGTTCCCCGTCACGGTCATCTCAAACGGCCCGCCGGCGGCATGCGCCTGGAGGCGAACCAGCCATTTGCCGTCATTTCCGGCGCGGGTATTCAACGACTGCCCGGCGATGCTGACGGCGATTTCCTCACCCGGGTCCGCCCAGCCCCACACGGGCACTGTGGCCTCGCGTTGCAACACCATGTGATCGCTGAACAGTTTGGGCAGCGAAATATCCGCCCGGGTTATTCCGGCAAAAGTGGATAAAAAACAAACCGTCAATGCCGCCCGTGCGGCCTTTTTTGTGGTAAGAAACATGTCGTGGCAAAATTAGTATGTGCAAACATACTATGCCAGTCTGGCGTTTTTCCTACTTTTACACAAAAAGAAAACAGCGGTACGGTTACCGGAAATTAAAACAACTTAACATTATGCTATTCAGATATTTATATCAAACAATTCTGCTGATTTTCCTCTGCTTTGTACAAGCGATGGGGCAACAACCGGGCCTTGCCGCGCCCGGGCAACCCAAACAAATCGACCGGGTGTCCGCTGCGCCTGAATGGGACAAATTGTTGACCCGAAATGCCGGCTGGTTCGGTGGCGACGGCATCTTCGCCATCCCGATGGACGGCGCAGAATTCCGCCCGGCGACGAAAAAAACCAAGTCCCTGTTCATTTTCAGCGACTCCGTCGTGGCCGATTCGATCGGCGATGCCATTGAAAAAAAAGATTTTGTAATGGTGCATAACTGCATCGCCTACCTCGACGGTAACGAGCCGGACCCTTCCAAATTCAAATTTTATATCCACAAAGACGAAAACGGCAAACCTACTTCCCTCTTTGTGCCCAACACGCCGAATACCAAAAAAGGCGAGTACTACTGGCTCGGCGACGGCTTCGTCAATGTGGAACTGGACAGTACGTTGTACATTTTTGCCTATCCGGTAAAAGACACCATCGTGCCCGGCTCCTTTTTTGAGTTTGAACAAACGGGCGTCAACCTCATCGCCATTCCGAAAGGAAGCAAACCGCCCTTCAAAGAGCAGCGGCAATTGGAAACGCCCTTCTTTTTTCCGCTGGAAAACTGGAACAAAGTCACGATGGGCAGCGGCATCCTCGTCAATACCGAATGGGCCGGCGCGCCCAAACCCGACGGCTACATCTATGTGATGGGCGTGGGCGGGCAGAACAATGGGCTGGTAATCGCAAGGGTGAAACCGAAGGAGTTCGAGCAGTTCGACAAGTGGGAATTCGCTGCCGGACCGGACTGGACGACGGACCTGCAAAAGACAAAACCGGTCACCCGTTTTGTGTCCAACGAAATGAGCCTCAGCCCTATGGCCGACGGGCGTTTTATCCTGGCGCACCAATTTTTCGGGATGGAAAACGAAGTGGCCGTGCAGGTGTCGAAAAGCCCGGCGGGGCCCTATCTCCCCTTGCGGAAAGTGTGGCAATGCCCCGAGTGGCAGGCGGATTTTGATTATTTCGCCTACAACGCCAAAGGGTTCCCGCACCTGTCCAAACCCGGCGAATTGCTCATCGCCTACAACGTCAATTCGATGGATTTTTGGAACGATATCCGGAAAGAGCCGAGGCTGTGCCGGCCCCGGTTTTTTAGTTTGAAATTGTAGTAAAATAAGTGACTGAACACATTTATTTGATATTAAACACATAGGCACATAGAACACATAGTTTTGATAATAAAAGATTCTATGTGTTCTATGTTTCTATGTGTTTAATTCGTCTATGCACTTACCGAAAAAAATTGATGAAAAAACGTAACGCTCTTCTCTTGTTTACCCTTGCCGTCCTGCAACTGCAAGCCCAGGAGCGCCGGTCCCCCGACAGCCCCTTTCCCACGCGGTCAGTCCAATATAGCCAGGGTTTTGAAAAAATCATTGCCGGTCAGCAACTCGATTACCCGCCTGTTTTACAAAAAGGAAAACTCGCCTTGATGGTGACGCCCGGTGGCAAACCCGCCGAGTTCCAGACCGCCCCCATGCCCGCTGGAAACGACGAGCGGGTCACCTTCGTCTGGCAGGCCTCATTGGCGACAGGTAGCGGCGACCGCCCCGCCAATTTTGATTTTTTCATCAACGGAAAAAAATATTTCACCTTTTCCAGCCCCCGAAATGCCGGCGAAAAAGACTGGATGTACCAAAACGAAAGCTTCGAACTGGCCTTCGTGGCTACCGCGCCGGAAGATGAAAAAGGAAACTTTTTGGGGTACCAGTTCCTGACCGTGCCCCGGCGGGATTTCCCGGCCGGACAGCCCCTCGCGTTGAAAATTCTGGCCGAAGACGCCAAACTCCCGGATGCTTACACGGCTTATCAGAATGTGATTGAAACCGCTTTGCAAGTATTTGCCTTTCAGGCAATTAAACGGCAGGAAGGTAAATTGCAGCAGCCGGTGTTCGTGGAGTTTACGCATACCGGGGCGCCCGCGTCCGCCGCTGTTTTTTTGGATGAAAAAAAACAGTACGACCGGCTCCTTCAGCCGGGTTTGAACCAGTTTTACATCTGGGTGGATAAAGTCGCCGCCGCGCGTTCTGCCACCGTGGAGGTAGTTTTTGACAACAAGGAAAAAGACCGCTGGAAACAAGCCGTGGCGCTGAAACCCGTGCGTCCCTTCGAGGTGTATCTGCTGCCCCACTCGCACGTGGACATCGGCTTCACCCACTTGCAGCACGAGGTGGAACATTTGCAGTGGGACAACTTCGAGGCGGGCATCGAACTGGCCAAAAAGACCGCCGGCTACCCCGACGGCGCCCGCTACAAGTGGAACGTGGAAGTGCTTTGGGCCGTGGACGGCTACCTGAAACACGCGCCGCCCGAAAGCCGGAACGCCTTCATCGACGCCGTTAAAAAAGGCTGGATCGGGTTGGATGCCCTCTATGGCAGCGAATTAACGGGTTTGCAACGGCCGGAAGAACTGATGCACGTCACTGGCTTCGCCAACCAGATGGAGCGGGACTACGGCATCCAGATCAACTCCGCCATGATTTCCGACGTGCCCGGATACGCCTGGGGCATCGTGCCGGCGCTGGCAGAAAACGAGGTCAAATATTTTTCCATCGGCCCCAACCACATGCCGCACAAGGCACACGGCGGCTACCAGGTCGGGCTGACGTTCGAAGCCTGGGGCGACGTGCCGTTTTACTGGGAGTCGCCTTCCGGCAAAGGCAAAGTATTGTTCTGGATGACCCGGCACGGCTACTCCTGGTTTCACGACTGGCTGCTGGGCAAACTGCGGCGCACCCAGGGAACGCCGATTCTGAAGTTTCTCGGCGAACTCGACAGCGAAAATTACCCCTACGATATGGTGCAAATCCGCTACACCCTCGGCGACAACAGCGGCCCCGACGCCGACACGCCGGAGTTTGTAAAAGAGTGGAACGAGACCTATGAGTACCCGAAATTCCGCATCGCCACCACCTCGGAAATGTTCATGGCGTTCGAGCAAAAATATGGCGAAAAACTGCCCGTACACCGCGGCGATTTTACGCCCTACTGGGAAGACGGCGCCGCTTCTTCGGCCCTCGAAACGGGCACCAACCGCAACACAGCCGAGCAACTCGTACAGGCGGAAATGTTGTGGACCATGCTCGATCCCAATCATTTCCCGTCGGCCGAATTCGACGAGGCCTGGACGAACGTGCTGCTTTTTTCGGAGCATACCTGGGGGGCTGTCAGCAGCAAATCGGACCCGGATATTGATTTTAGCACCAGCCAGTGGAACGTAAAAAAGGGCTTTGCCGATAATGCCGAACGCCAGTCTAAGGTGTTGATTTATAAAATTTTATCCAACCTAAAAAGCCCGGGCGAGGCCGTCTCCGCTTTCCTTGTTTTTAACACGACTTCCTGGGAACGGACGGAGCTGGTAAAAATTCCGGCAGCCTGGAAAGCGGCCGGCCTAACCGTTTTCGGAGCAGACGGCAAGGCGCTCCCCGCTCAAATGTTATCCACCGGTGAGATGGCTTTTGTTGCCAAAAATATTCCGCCGTTCAGCGCCGCCCGTTTTACGCTGAAAAAGAAAGCCGCGAAAAAAAGCAAATCCGGCGGCGCACGCGCTGACGGGCTTACCTTGACCAACGAATGGCTCACGGTAAAAATAGACCCGGCAACGGGCGCTATTGCGAGCATCCGCCAAAAAGACCTGGCGTTCGACCTGGTGGACACGGCCGATACCTATGGGTTCAATGAATACTGGTACACCGGCGTAGATGCCGCCAATCCCCGCCGGAGCGAAAAACCCGTCATCAAAATCAAGGAAAACGGCCCGCTCGTCGCCTCGTTTACCGTGGCGTCGGAGGCACCGGGCGCCAACCTTTTCACCCGGGAAATACAACTCACCGCAGGCATGAACCGGGTGGACATCCTCAATCTTGTGGACAAAAAACGGGTGTACGAGGATGAAAACGTGCGTTTTTCGTTCCCCTTCAACGTGCCGGACGGCAAACTGCGCATCGACCTGGCCTGGGCGCTGATGGAACCGGAAAGAGACCAGTTGCGCGGCGCGAACAAAAACTTTTTTTGCGCCCAGCACTTCGTGGATATTTCGAACAGCAGCGACGGCGTCACCTGGGCAAACCTCGACGCCCCGCTGGTGGAAACCGGCGGCATGCACGGGCAACACTGGATGAGCGACCCGGCTACCGAACCCTGGTTCAAAACCTGGACGCCCTCGAACCGCCTGTTTTCGTGGGTGATGAACAACGTCTGGTTCGTCAACTACAAGGGCCACCAGGAGGGCCCCGTGCCGTTCCGCTACGCGCTGCGTCCGCACAAAGCTTTCGACAGCAGCGACGCTAAAAAATTCGGCATCGGGCTGGTTCAGCCGCTCATTTTGGCGCCGGTCGGAGAAAGGCAAACCGGCTTAAATACGTTGTTGAACCTGGAAGGCGACCCCGCGATCATCGTCACCGCGCTGAAACCCGCCCGCGACGGGAACGGCTACCTGCTCCGGCTGTTCAACACCTCCGAAAAACCGGCAACAACGACCTTGACATGGGGCGACCGGAAAGCGCCGGTACTTTTTTCCAGCAACGCCAAAGAGAAGTTTTTTGAAAAAACGGCGGGTACGCTGCAGTTGGACGGCTGGGAAATCAGGACGCTGCGGGTGGTGTTTGAGTAAGAGGTTTTTTTTGTAAAAAATTCAATTTTGATTGCAACGAAAATCAAGAAGAAAATGAAACCAATTGTTTTTGCACTCTTGATATCGGGATGTCCAATGTACTTCATAGTCGCCCAAACGGTAAGTTTTACCGAGAATAGCCCAAAGCTCCCGTTTATCATGGGCACCATGGGGCAGGCTAAATGCGCCGCGGACATGAATGGAGATATGCTTGACGATATTACCCGGATTGGCAGTGAGGGCATACATATCGATTACCAACAGCCGGACGGTTCGTTTCAACATCGTTTTTTTTCCATGGGGGTTCAGGCGCTTCCTACCTGGAGCATCTGTGCGGGCGATCTCGACAACAATGGCTGGAACGACCTGCTCTTCGGCAGCAAGAGCCGCGTATCCTTTCTGCTGGCGCAGGCCAACGGCGCCGGATTTGTGGAATCGTTGATGCCCGACTTCATTTTCAGCCAGCGAACTACCTTATCCGACATTGATCTCGACGGCGATCTCGACGCTTTTGTCTGCCGTGACGACGGTAAATCGCAAACCTTTCGCAACTATGGAGCCGGCAATATGGCGCTGGATCAAACCCTGCTGAATACGTCCAATCTGCCCGGTAATTATTCCGCCATCTGGACGGACTACGACAATGACGGCTACACTGATTTGTATATCACTAAATGCCTGGCCACAGGAATGCCTGGCAACCCTGCACGCACCAACCTGTTATATCACAACAACGGAAATGGCACTTTTACGGAAAAAGGCGCTGCGGCCGGACTTGACGACAATGCGCAATCCTGGAGTACGGTTTTTGAAGATTTCGACAACGACGGCGATTTCGATGCGTTCATCGTCAACCACGACCAGGGAAACCGCCTGTTCCAAAACAATGGCGACGGTACTTTTGCCAATATTATCGCCGCATCGGGCATCGATGAATTCGACCTGGGCGCCTGGGAAAATGCCTCCGGCGATTTCAACAACGACGGATTTACAGACATTTTTTCAGAACTCGCCAACCGCCTGTACCTGGGCAATGGCGACATGACTTTTACCGGCCAATCCCTGCCCTTCACGCCCGGCGCTATCGGTGATTTTAACAACGACGGGTTTCTCGATGTCACTTACAGAAGTCAGTTGTGGATTAATGACGGCAACGACCATCACTGGCTGAAACTCCACCTTCGAGGTATAGAAAGTAATAGAAACGGCATAGGCGCGCGTATTGAAATTTATGGCGCCTGGGGCGTTCAGGTCAGGGAATTGCGCGCGGGTCAAAGTTTTAGCCCGATGAATACACTTTCTGTCCATTTTGGGTTGGGCCAGGCAGATAGTATCGACAAATTGGTGGTCAGGTGGCCTGGCGGAACAGTGACCGAAATTCTCAATCTGACGGCCGACTCCACCTATTTTATACCTGAAGCGCCTTGTATACGCGTAGCAGAAGACATAACAATTTTCGGTAAAACGGACCTCTGTCCCGGCGATTCGGTTTCGTTGACAGCACCGTCCGGTTACGCGCATTACCGTTGGTCGAACGGCACAACGGCCGCCGAATTGCAAACCGGGGCGCCCGGCCTTTATCACGTGGTGTGTATCGATTCGGCCGGCTGCGCCGGAATTTCCAAATCCGTTGTCTTAACCCGGGCGGACGCAGTATTGCCGGAAATATCTATAATAAGCGGCGAAAAACAAATATGCGATGGCGCCCCGGTGGTGTTAAAATCCGCTGCGGGCAACCAGTCCTACTGGTCAAACGGGGTACAGGATACCGGGACGATAACCGTTACAACATCAGGAAGTTATACCGTTGCGCGGGATTCCGTTTGCGGCGCGGGCAAATTGGTTTCCACGCCAATAGACATTGCGTTTTTAGCCGCTCACGCGCCGCAAACAGACGCCGTCACTTTGGCCGCCGGCGATTCCATTTTACTCCTGGCAAGCGGCGAAAACTGCGCCTGGTACGACGTGCCCACCGGTGGCAGTATTTTGTCAGACGGATGTAGTTTTCAAACCCTGCCTGTTTTTTCGGATACCGTGCTATACGTAGAAAGTCGCTACAAATACCCCGGGGCCATCCAATCGGGTGGGAAACCGGACAGCCTGGGGTTCGGCGCCATCCTGACATCCAATAAGGAAATGCGCTTTACGGCCTGGGCGCCGTTTACCCTGCTCACTACAGATATTTACATCACGGGGCAGGCATCCGAGGGAGAAAGGACCATTCAATTGATTTCCGGCGATAGTATTCTTGCGGAAACCAGCGCCTATTTATACAAGGGAAAAAACGTAGTGGCCCTTAATTTTCAAATACCTGTCGGGAAATTCTCGCTTAAATGTGATCAAAACGATCAATTTCAAAACATAGGAGCGCTCGATTACCCTTATCCTGTCGGTGATGTCGGTCAACTGGACTCCTCTTCCACCGGTTTGAATTTTTACCCGTATTTTTTCAATTGGGTGATTCAAAAACCGGAAATTACCTGTGTCTCCCCGCGAACTCCTGTGACCATTGAAGTTTCTTCGAATAAGGAAGTTTTTGAACGCCTCAACATCGAAGTTTTTCCGGTTCCTGCATCAAAAACGCTCCAAATCGTATTACATGACGCGCTTGGGCCCGATGCGGAAGTCCTGGTGCTGGACATTGCCGGGCGACACCTGATCCGGCAGTCGCTCCAACAGCGCAATTTCCTGATATTGAATACTGCGGAATTACCTTCGGGAGTGTATCAATTGGTGATAATTGCTCAGAATAGGGTGGCCAACAAAACTTTCATCCTTGAAAATTAAGGATTGGCCCGGGAATTTAAGCACAGCGCTCCCCTTGATCAATTTACCCCTTCAGCAGCATTTTATTCCGGCTCGGGAAATCTCACTCATTGAACGGCCTGCTTTTTTTCAACCTTTACACTGACCGGTTTGTCAGGGTAAAACGATGCTTTTCTGACAACCGGAGCGATCAAGGATTTATCTGGCAAACGTCATGAAAAGAGTATTCCCACAGTTCCACGCTTTAATATTTTTGATAACCTTTCTTGCATTGGCCGGCCAGATAAAATCCCAGGCGCCTCATTGTAAAGTGATCATAGACGTTGTTCCGGATTTCTGTGACCCTCAAATAAACTGTATACCAATCAGTGCCATGCCTACGGGCAACAATCAAAACCCTCCATACACATACTTATGGTCAACGAATGAAACGACCCAGACCATTTGCGTTCCCAATGCACCGGATAATTTTTTAGTGACGGTCACCGATAATATTGGTTGTGTGGTTGTTGGACTTTTTTGGATTTCAACCCCTGTCACAGCGTATGCGACATTAAACCAGTCGTGCTTCAATTGCTGTCCGGGGGATGTTATGGATTTAGGAGTACTTTGGACCTTCAACGAGCCCCCTGGCGTTACTTATTTATGGTCATCTGGAGAAACCACAGCCGGAATTTTCACTACTACCCCGGGTACTTACACTGTAACCATTACCGACCCATCTTCCGGGTGTACCCTGGTTTTGAGTGATAACCTGGCCTACCCGCCTGCACCTGATCCTGTCATTCAGGGGCCAACATCGCTCTGCTCAGGCCAAACCGCCACACTTTCCGTATCGGGAGGACCATACGATTCCTATCAGTGGCTTCCGAACGGGGAATACACCCCAACGATCGAAGTTTCGATGCCAGGTACGTATGTCGTCGTTGTTTCCCAGAATGGTTTCAACTGCGCAGGAATCGACACGCTGGAAATTTTACCCGGTTCAGGCGGAATTCCTGCGCCTCAATTATCCGGACCGGCCAACCTCTGCCCCGGCCAGGGCGGAACTATCGAAGTAACCAACGCCGGCAACTATACCGGTTTTGCCTGGAGCACGGGGGGAAATTCGTCTTCTATCAGCATCAATAATCCCGGCACCTACACGGTTACCGTCACAGATGCGGGAGGCTGCGGAACAGCAACCGGTAGTTTCACGGTTACTTCTAACAGCCAAAACATCAACATTACGAGCACAACTATTCCTGTCTCCTCCTGCACAGCACCGAACGGCAGTATCGATATAACACCCAATCCATCAGGCGCTTACACCTTTATCTGGTCGAATAGCGCAACGACGGAAGATATCTCTAACCTTGCCGCCGGTAATTTCACCGTCACCGTCACGTCAGTCCCCGGCGGCTGTACCGCTATCGCTACCGCCACTGTCGCTAACAATACAACGCCACCCACGCCGACCGCCACGCCGACTGCTTCTACCTGCGGCCAAAACAACGGCGCCGTAGACCTCAACGTCGCACCCGCAGGCGCTTACTCATTTAACTGGTCGAACAACGCCACGACGGAAGACCTGGCCGGTATTCCCGCCGGCACTTATGCCGTAACCGTGACT
>CAUJEY010000098.1 GCA_963169325.1 Bacteroidota bacterium | reverse complement strand
TATTTTTTGTATGGGTGGCTATATTATATTGCGCTTTAAATTTCCCTTCCCGTCGCCTATTAAAAATTTCGCCCCACAACATGTACCTTGGCGCGTCAAAAAAAATCAGGATCATGCTCGTCAACCTCGCCGAACGCAACTCCATCGCTAACCGCTTCGTTTCGGAACTGCGCAGTACCGAACTGCAAAAAGACCGCCTGCGCTTCCGCCGCAACCTGGAACGTATCGGAGAAGTATTAGCTTACGAAATTTCACAAACGCTCGATTACAACCCCGTGGAAGTAGAAACGCCGCTGGGTGTAGCCATGCAGATGCTGCCCGCCGACCGCCTGGTGCTGGGCACTATCCTGCGCGCCGGACTGCCTTTGCACCAGGGCATGTTGAACTTCTTCGACCACGCCGACAACGCCTTTGTCAGCGCTTACCGCCGGCAGCATAAAGACGGCAGTTTCGATATTCAACTGGAGTATGTGAGTTGCGGCGACCTGAACGACTCCGTGCTCATCCTGGCCGACCCCATGCTGGCTACCGGCGCTTCCGTTGACCTCGCGCTCAAACACCTGCTGCGACATGGTACGCCCAAGGCAATTCACATCGCTTCGGTCATCGCCAGCGCCGCCGGCGTGGAAGCCGTGCAACGGCAGTACCCCAAAGCGCATTTGTGGCTCGGTGCAATAGACGAAGAATTGACGGCAAAGGCGTACATCGTGCCGGGATTGGGCGATGCCGGGGATTTGGCGTATGGGGAGAAGGTGTGATAAACGGATTCCGTTTCCAATAGAATTTTGCGTACGTTTGAAATATTTTTTCACCAAACCGTACCACCCATGAAAGCACTGCTGACCTTTTGCGCCGTTGTGTTGCTGGCCCTTTGGCTGGCCGATTGTACTGCTCCGAAACCCGCTGCAAGCGCCGCGGCATCCGACCCCGACGCCGCGGGTCGTGCCAAAATCATCGAAAGTCTCAAACGGGATATCGCAGGAAAAGAAAACTGGCCGGCTGACTCGTTGTACGAAAATGTCAAAGTACTCAAAACATTATCGGCTGAACGTTTTCTGGGCGTGATGGATCGCTGGGGTCAGGCCCTGGGTGTTGGATGTGACCACTGCCATGTCAAAAATGAGTGGGCATCCGAAGTGAAGCCGGAAAAGGCCGTGACCCGCCAAATGATCGAACTCACCACCCGAATCAACAAGGACCTGAAAAGTATCGGTGGAATAGAAGAGGCCTCCGTAAGTTGTTATACCTGCCACCGGGGGGAGGCGACCCCGCGGCGCCAAGCTAAATGAGCCGGTAGCGGCTGCCTCAGGCCCCGGCTTTCGTTTTGGGTCCGTACCGCCGCTGTAACCAAATCAGCAGAATCAAACTAATGGAAAACCAGACTGCCAGCGACATAATCGAGTTGCGCATACTGCCGGTGAGGTTGTCCATATACCCCCAGATAACCAGGCCGCACATCATGGCTACTTTTTCACACACATCGTAAAAACTGAAATAGCCGGCGTTGTTACCCGTTTTGGGGATAAGTTTGGAGTAGGTGGAGCGCGACAAGGATTGTATGCCGCCCATAACCATGCCGATACAGCCGCCGGCAATGAAAAAATGCAGCGGCGTAGTGATAAAAAAACTGCCCGTGCAGATGCCGATCCAAGCCACCACGGCGATAGTCAGGCTGCGCAGGTTCCCTATTTTTTTCGACATCCAGGCGAACAAGTATGCGCCGCCGATACCTACATATTGCAACAACAAAATAGTGATAATGAGCTGGGTGACGCGCAGGTGGATTTCTTTTTCACCAAAAGATGCCGCCATGAACAGGACCGTTTGCACCCCCATTATATAAAAAAAGAAACTGAGCAGAAAAGTGCGCAACTGGTGCTCCCGCTTCAGCCTGTCCCAAATCTTGATCAATTCCTGATAACCGTTGAGCAGGTATCTGCCCGCCGGCGGTTTGCTGGAAATACGGTTTGGCAAATTAGCAAAAGTGAACTGGGAGAACCCCAGCCACCACAACCCGGTGAGCAAAAAAGCCAGGCGGGGCAGAAAGGTGTTGTCCGTAATGCCCAGTTTTTTTTGATTCAGGATCAATGCCAGGTTGATGAGCAGCAGGATGGTGGCCCCGAAGTACCCGAAGGAAAAGCCCCGGGCGCTGACCTTGTCCTGCCGGTCTTCCGTGGCAATGACCGGCAAATAAGAGTTGTAAAACACAATACTGCCGGAATATCCAACAGTGGCCATCATTGCGCCGGCCAGACCCAGGTGCAGTTGGTCGCGGCCGTCGAACCAAAAAAGCAGGATACAGCCCAGCACCCCCAGGTAACAGAACATCCGCATGAACCACTTTTGGTTGCCCGTATAATCGGATATGGACGACAACAGCGGCGATATGAGGGCCACAATACCAAAGGAAAGCCCCATATTGATGGAGTATACGGCGGTATTTTCCATCGGAATGCCGAAAATATCCACTGTTCCGGAGCCGTTCAGTCGCGTGACGGTATTGTAGTAAGCCGGAAAAATGGCGGACGTGATCACCAGGACATACACGGAGTTGGCCCAGTCGTACATCACCCAGGCCATAATGGTCTTTTTGTCGTTTTTCAGGATGGGCTGTTCTGTTGATTTTTCGTCCATCATACATCAGATAATTTTAGGCAGGCTCTGTCAAAATGCCTCGCCCAGGAAAAAATAAAACCCGCTTTGCCGTTTTCCAGGGCCACCGGAATCGTTCCGGAGCGCCACGGCGTAATCGATCCGGATATTGGCCCGCGAAGTTTTGTTGAGCAAAATACGCAATCCGCCGCCGGCTGCCAGGTTGAACCGGTCGAAAGTAACCGGCTCGCCATCGTGAAATACCTGGGCGCCACTTAAAAAACCGACTATACCAAAACGTTTCCATACCTGCCACCCGGGTTTGAACGACTGGCCTTCGCGCCAAAACGGCAGACGGTATTCCGTTTCAAAAGAAAGCAGGTGATGATCCTGGTATGTTCCACGGAAGTACCCCCGGATAAACTTGTGTCCACCTACCCGCGACAAGGCTCGCAACGGCACCGCATCGTCGGTGTACTCCAAACTCGCCAGGCCGCGCAAGGCCAGCGTGTGGTTTCGCCAGGGGTTGATGTACTGTCGCAATTCCAGAGAATAATAACTGAAGGTGTAATCGCTGCCTAGCCATTCGGCGTAGTGGCGGTCGTTGAATTCTATCAAAGTACCCTTGAGGGGATTGATCAGATTGTCGCGGTTGTCGTACAAAATCTGGAAACCGATACCGGAGCGCAAGCCGGATACCGGAACATCCCGTATCCTGGCCGAATCTGCATTCAGGAAATAAAACTGGTCGGGCAGTTCTTTGTACTTGAACAGATATTCCAGATCGCCCTGGACGCCCACATACAGATTTCGCCGCACCTTGCGCAACACCGCCGGGGAGAATTTGATCCGGTTGGAGTTGAAATTCAGGTAGTTGAGCGTATCCCGTGCCCCTTCCTCGTCCACCTCAACCAGTAAAACGGAAGCGTCGTTGCCGATGCCGTAGTTGCGGTCGGGGTAACGTTGCAGCAAGAGTTCTCCACGGGTTCGCCACTTGCGTTTATGCGTAAATATTTCCCAACGGCTTTCCAATAACACCTGCTTGGACAACGTATAAACCGCCAGAAAATCGACATTGGATAGCGGTGTTGTTTTATCGCCTTTTCGGAAATCGAGATAATAAATCCCGATCGCGCCCAGCGTAAGTTTTGTTTCGGGGGAATAACTGATGGCCGGGAAAATATCCAGGCGCTTGTAATCGCGCGCAGACGCGGATTTAGCCAGGGAATCGGCGCCCTGGCTTTGGCTGAAAGCGGGAAGCACGATCAACCACAACACGGGTAACACACACTGCCGGATAAATACATCAATAGTCTTCATAACATTGCGTTAACGAGCCCAATGTTAGGTATTTTCTCCCGCAGATTTCGCTGATCACCGCAGATTTTTATTTTGAAAACTTGTAAAAATAATCTGCGAAAATCTGCGGCATCTGCGGGAGAGAGTCTTGCGATACAGGCCCAGCGGCCGTCCTAAAACAACCGCCCCGCCGCAAAAGCCGTCCATTCGGCCGTTTCGTCTTTATACGCGAAAAGGTGTAATTCCTGGCTTAACAGGATTTTCTCCACCAGGCACACTTCCAGCACAGATACTTTCAGCACCAGCACATGGTGGTATCCCCAGTGGTTTCGGCCGTCGATGACACGGCGACTTTGCCCCTGTCCTACTTTGATTTCCCGGATTTCCGCCCTGAAAACATCGTTGCCCAATCGGATATCCAGCCGGTCTCCCGCCTGCAAGCGTTTGACGCGGGTACGGAAACAAGGCCAGGCACTGACATCCACCCCTGGCGGCTCCGCTTCCGGTTTGTGGGCTATGCCTTGCCGGATTTTGGCGCGAATGCGCTGTTTTTCCTTTTTCCAGCGGGCTTTTTTCGGATAGGGGCCCTTGTTTTTCACCGTACCGTCCGGCGTTTTTTGCAAAATACCGGTTACAGGATGTACGAAGTAATCCGGTTGAAACGTGTGGAACTTCGTTAAAGGACCACGGATATTTCCAAAACGTTCCGGTACGACCAATTCGCCGTTTGCGTCGAGCCAGGTCTTGGGCTGTACATATTGCCACAAGTGCTCGCGGATGTGCATGCCGTGCATGGAGTCGGGTTTGATGATTTGTCCCAGTTCGGAATACACCTTCGCCCAGGGGCGTCCGACCTGTGCGGCCAGCCAGCGCTCCAGGGGTTCGAGGTTGTCGGTAAGTGAAGTGCGGGAGTTGATTTTGCCCGACATGCGGATACTTTCGTGCTGCGGAAAAGCATCCAGGCGTTCCAGTTGTTGTTTCCGTTTGCGCAGGCCGGTTTCGCGCGATTTTTTGTTTCGATCGCCGCCGCCGTACCGCCCGCATTCGATCACCTCTTCGTGCAGCCGCTTGTCGCGCCGCTTTTGCCGGTTTATTTTAGAGGGTTTTATCCCATAGGTTTCAATAGAATTGTCCATGACAATCGCTTTTTTTTACCTTGAAAAGAAAAAATGGAAGGGCAGATCAACCATTGTTTTCAAGGCAAAAGCCATTGAAAAACAGTGATTACCTGTGCGGCAAATGATTGCCTGCGGGGATGGACGTGGTGCGTACTTTCATGTCAGAAAAATGATGTGATGGCGGGTAAACAGAAGGGATGGGTGAAAAAGTTCCGATGAAGTTGCTTTAACCCCTATATCATGGGCTACATTGCCTTGCTTGGGTGCTAAAACGTATCAAAATCGCTATACCCAAATCGCATTTTTTCCAAAAAAGGCTGCATCGCGGCATCGCTCGTCAGGCAACAAACTGCCCAAGAGGGATGTGCCGGAAACCGGGCAGATAATTTTTCATGCAACCGGGATCCGGGGCAAGTCTGAAAAATAATTTTCCGCAGCCCTGCCCGCCGCGCTATTTTTTGGAGCGTCGACAGCCATTCGGCAAATTGGGCATCGGAACATTTATCCGGCAATAAAACGTCGCCGACCAACAAACCGGATTCAAACTTCGAATCCAAACGGTCTACGGGATGGCAGGGTAGGCTAATCGCGGCAATCGTAGCGGTCATTGAAGCGCCAAACCGGTAGTTTTGCCGATATTTTAACACCTCCGTAGCACGGTACATTACTTTTATACATTGTTTTTTGAACAAGTAAAATTTAAAGCTATGTATCGTTCTACCTCTATTTCCGGGCTACGTCTGCCCTTTAAACTTCAAACTCCAAACTCCAAACTTCAAACTCCAAACTTCAAACTTCAAACTTCAAACTTCAAACTACCATTACTCCTGCTCTTCCTCGTTTTTTCCACTTTCACCCTCCACGCACAGCTCCTTTCCCTGCCCGACGGCGGCGTTAACCAGAAAATGTGGGCCGGCCAACGCATAGGCGTCACCGACATCGACATCCACTGGAATGCCCCCGGCGTGAAAGGCCGTGAGGGCAAAATATGGGGCACCAACATCGCCTATTACGGATTTACCGACATCGGATTCGGTACCTCCAAATCCTCTCCCTGGCGCGCCGGCGCCAACGAGTGCACCACCCTCGAATTCAGCACCGATGTAACCATCGAAGGCAAGCCGTTGGCCGCGGGTAAATACGGCTTTTTCATTGCCCTATATCCCGACTCCTGCACGCTCATTTTTTCCAGCAATGCTGCCGGCTGGGGCAGCTATTTCTACAAACCGGAGGAGGATGTGCTGCGCGTGACCGTTCGCCAGCAAAAAGACCTCCCGCAAAGCCGCGAATGGCTGGCCTACACATTTACTAACCCCACCGGCCGTTCGGTAGAAGTGGCCCTCGAATGGGAGCGCTGGCGCATTCCGTTCACCGTGGCCGTCGATCTGGAAAAAACGACGGTGGCGTCCATCCGCCGCCAGCTTTCCGGCGGCATGGGCTTCGATCCGCCCAGCATGCAGGCAGCCGCGCGGTGGTGCCTGACCAATAATGTCAATCTCGAAGAAGCGCTGCTGTGGGCCGACCGGACTACCGACCCTACGCTGGGCGGCCAGCAAACCTTCGCCGCGTTGTCGACAAAAGCCGGCCTGGAACGCAAACTGGGCCGCGCGGCCGAAGCCGACAAATCCATGCAGACCGCCCTCGAAAAAGCCACTATCCTTGATTTGCACGGCTACGGCCGGCAGCTGGTTACTGACAAAAAATACCAGGAAGCCATGTCGGTTTTTCAGAAAAATTATGAAAAACATGGGGATACCTGGCCGACGCATGTGGGTCTCATGCGCGGATATTCGGCAACGGGCAACCTGAAAAAAGCATTGGAACATGCCCAAATTGCCCTGAAACAGGCGCCGGACGATTTGAACAAAAAGAGCCTCGAAGGGATGGTAAAAACGCTGAGCGAGGGGAAGGCGATTGCGCAGTAGAATGGCATTTTGGAACAGGAGCCTTGCCTTACCTTTATCCCTTAAAATCAACCACGCCATGTCCAGCAAGTTGCTCCTTTTTCTTCTGCTCCTTTTGATAATCGTCCTGCTCGCCTGCCGCAGTCCGGCCCCCGCATCTGCCGGCGCATTCGCCGGATACCCGGAGTATACCGGCAGCGACCTGGGCATGACGTACAGCCCGCAACGCACCATATTCAAACTCTGGGCGCCCTCGGCCACCGCCGTGCGCCTGCGCCTGTTCGCTGCGGGGGAGAGTCCGACGCCGGAACAAACTATTTTGCTGAAAAAAGACGCTTCCGGCGTATGGCATTCAACGCTGGACGGCGATCAAAAAGGCGCGTATTACACCGTACAGGTGCAACACAACGGGGGCTGGCTGGCTGAAACCCCCGACCCCTACGTCAAAGCCGTGGGTACCAATGGCCGCCGCGGGCAAATCGTCGACCTGGGCGCCACCAACCCCTCCGGCTGGGCGCAGGACAAACGGCCGGAACAGAAAAATTTCACCGATATTATCCTCTATGAACTCCATGTGCGCGATGCCTCCATCGCCCGCAATTCAGGGATTAAAAACAAAGGCAAATACCTGGGCCTCACAGAAACGGGCACCAAAAGTCCCGACGGCCTGGCCACCGGCCTGGATCACCTGAAGGAACTCGGCGTCACCCACGTACACCTGTTGCCGGTGTTCGATTTTCGCTCTATCGACGAAAGCAAGCCACAGGATGGCCGGTACAATTGGGGCTACGACCCCGAACATTATAACGTGCCGGAAGGCAGCTACGCCTCCAATCCGGCCGATGGCGCCGCGCGTATCCGGGAGTTTAAACAGATGGTACAGGCGCTGCACGCTGCCGGTATCCGCGTGGTGATGGACGTGGTGTACAACCACACCGGCGGCCCCAACGACCAATCGGTGTTCAGCCGCATCGAACCCGGTTACTACTACCGCCAAAAACCGGACGGTTCTTATTCCGACGCCTCGGCCTGCGGCAACGAAACTGCTTCCGAGCGGCCCATGGTGCGCCGCTTTATGCTCGAATCGATGAAATACTGGGTGCAGGAATACCATATCGACGGCTTCCGTGTCGACCTGATGGGCATCCACGATATCGAAACCATGAACCGAATCAGCGCAGAATTGCACGCTATCGATCCCACTATTTTTCTCTACGGCGAAGGCTGGACGGCCGGCAGCAGCCCGCTGCCCGACTCCCTGCGCGCGCTCAAAGCGAATACTATGAAATTAGACCGCGTGGCCGCCTTTAGCGACGACATGCGGGACGCCATCAAGGGCCACGTATTTACCCCCACCCAAAAAGGGTTTGTCAGCGGGAATCCGGATTTGAAAGAGAGCCTGAAATTCGGTATCGTCGCATCTGTGCAGCATCCGCAAATCCGGTACGACCAGATTAATTATTCCAAAGCACCCTGGGCGCGCGAGCCGTACCAAACGATTACTTACGCCGAATGTCACGACAACCATGCCCTATGGGATCGCCTGGCCATATCCGCCGCGGAAACCAGCGAACCGGAACGTATCCGGATGCAAAAACTCGCAGGCGCCATCGTGCTCACTTCCCAGGGCGTGTCTTTTCTGCACGCCGGTACGGAAATGCTGCGCAGCAAACATGGGGTGGAAAATTCCTTTGAATCGCCCGACAGCATCAATCAAATCGACTGGAGCCGCAAAGCGCGTTACCCCGAAGTGTTCGACTATTTCAAAAACCTGATTCAACTGCGCAAAAATCACCCGGCCTTCCGCATGACCTCCTCGGAACAAATCCGGAAACACCTGGGCTTTCTGGATACCGACGATCCCAGCTTTGTGGCTTACCAATTGAAGGACCATGCCAATGGCGATGCCTGGCGCGACATAGTGGTGCTGTACAACGGCAGCGGAATCATCCAGGAGTTTACATTACCTGACGGCGCAGGCGCCTGGACAGTGGTGCTCGACGTGCAGACTATTAATGAAAACGGTATTCGCGCTATGCGGAGCAACACCGTAAAGTTAGCGCCGATCAGCGCGATGGTGTTGGTTCGGGAGTAATCCGAATGAAATAATGAACGTATCTTTGTATACACGTTTAAAAAAAGCCTCCTTGTACACATTATGACGGCCAGACTCGAATATACCGGCGATTTACATTGTGAACTGACGCACGTACTTTCCGGCGACGGGATTGTGACTGATGCGCCGCCCGACAACCAGGGCAAGGGTGAAGCCTTTTCGCCCACCGATTTGTGCGCCACTTCGCTGGCGGCCTGCATGCTCACCACCATTGCCATCCGTATCCGCGATCGCGGTATCAGTATTGACGGAACCAAGGCGGAAGTCACCAAAATTATGGCTTCCGATCCCCGGCGTATCCGGCGCATCGAGGTGCGCCTGCTGATGCCACCGAATAACTATTCCGAGGCGGATAAAAAGTTGATGATCCATATTGCCGAAACCTGTCCGGTGGCGTTAAGCCTGCACCCGGAGTTGGAGCAGGCGGTAGAGTTTGTGTGGTAATTGATAACACGTGAGGGTGGGTACGCCGTGGTGCCGAAATGGTGTATCCAATTTTTTCCGCCGTAGATTATTTTATTTCGCCGCGGAGACCCGGAGAATTTCGCACCTGCCCACAAACAACAGAAGATCGAAACAGCAATGCGCACCGGACTGCCCGCACCACCTCTCCTCCTGCTCATCCTGCTCACTCTCGTTGCCTTCGCCGGCAATTCGCTGCTTTGCCGTCTGGCGCTGCGGCATACGGGCATTGATGCCGCCAGTTTCACCACCATCCGGCTGGTGTCCGGTGCGGCTATCCTCTGGCTGATCGCCAGGGGAAGACCCGTCGACGCAGCCGGCCGGGGCAACTGGGGGTCGGCATTTGCCCTGTTTGCCTACGCTGCGGCTTTTTCCTTTGCCTACCTGCACCTGACGGTGGCCACCGGGGCGCTGCTGCTTTTTGGCGCGGTGCAGGGTACAATGATCGGCTATGGCATCTGGAAGGGCGAACGGCTGCGGTTCCTGCACATCGCGGGTATTTTATTGGCCATACTGGGCCTGGTGGGTTTATTGCTGCCGGGGCTTTCTGCGCCGCCATTGGGCAGTTCGATGCTGATGCTGGCGGCAGGCGTGGCCTGGGGCATTTATACCCTGCGCGGCAAAAATGCAGGCGATCCGACCAAAGTGACGGCCGGAAATTTCCTGCGCGCGGCGCCTATGGCAGTCGTCCTGAGCCTGCTTACACTGCAACACGCGGTACTTGATCAAGCCGGCCTCGGGTACGCGCTGGCCTCGGGCGCTTTGGCCTCCGGCATTGGCTATGTCATCTGGTACGCCGTGGTGCCACAATTAAAAACCAGTACAGCCGCCACCTTGCAACTCAGTGTCCCGGTTATTGCCGCTGTGGGTGGCATCCTGTTTCTGGGTGAGCCTATTACGATACGTTTGTTGCTGGCCTCGGCAACAGTGCTCGGCGGAATTGCGCTGGTGGTGCTGCGGCGGTGAAAAGGCGGGGTGTTTTTTCGGAATTCCTCCATACTTTTATCCTGAACCTGACGAAAGCGTTAAATATTTTGAACTAAATCAGCGATCAATAAATGAATAATATAAACAAACCCACCTTCTTGCTTCTACGTTTGTTCCTGACGTTCGGCACCATTTTTATTTGTTGGCAACCGGCTTCGGCACAACCACCCCGGCAACAGCCGCTGCGGGTCGGTGTCGTTGGTTTGGTGCATACCCACGTCCATTGGATTCTTGGCCGCGAGAGCAGGGGAGATATTGAAATCGTTGGCATTGCCGAGCCGAACCGGGAACTGGCGCAACGCTACGCCCGGCAGCACGGCTATTCGATGGATATCGTGTATCCGACGATAGAGGAAATGCTGGAAAAAACGAAACCGGAAGCAGTCCTGGCGTTCAATACGATTTACGGGCATTTGGAAGTAGTGGAAAAATGCGCGCCGAAAGGTATCCATGTCATGGTAGAAAAACCGCTGGCCGTCAGCCTCGAACATGCCCGGAAAATGGAAACGCTCGCCCGGCTGCACGACATACACCTGCTGACCAATTACGAAACCAGCTGGTACGGCAGCAATCATGCGGCCCGGCAACTCATCGAATCGGAAGCGCAAACCTTCGGCCCTGTGCGCAAAATCGTGGTACATGACGGCCACCCCGGTCCTATCGAGATCGGCTGCAATCCGGAATTTCTGGAATGGCTGACCGACCCTGTGCTGAACGGCGGCGGCGCCCTCACGGACTTCGGATGTTACGGCGCCAACCTGAGCACCTGGCTGATGAACGGCCGAAAACCGGAATCCGTAGTGGCCGTAACCCAGCAAATCAAACCGCATCTCTATCCCAAGGTGGACGACGAGGCTACCATCATCCTGAGTTATACCGACGCCCAAGCTATCCTGCAGGCGAGCTGGAACTGGAATTACAACCGAAAAGATATGGAAGTGTACTGCAAGAGCGGTTATGTTCTCTGTCCCAACCGCGACGAGATGAAAATAATGCGCATCGAAAAAGTGGGCGCCATAGCCCAAAACGCAGCGTCGCTCAAACCACCTTTCGACGATCCGTTTTCCTATCTGGAAGCAGTGGTGCGGGGAAAAATCACGGTGGCGCCTTCCGACCTGTCCGCCCTGGAAAATAATATGACTGTGGTGGAAATCCTGGAAGCGGCAAAAATATCGGCCAGGGAAGGCCGGCGGGTCGCGTTGAAGGAGCTAAAAAGGCAATAGAGATAATCCCCTCTACACATCATAATCCACCACCACCCTTGCCGTCACCGGGTGGCTCTGGCAACTCAGGATATACCCTTCTTCCATTTCTTCGGCCGTCAGCGCGTGGTGGCTGGTCATGCGCACTTTCCCTTCCAATACTTTCGCCCGGCAGGTGGCGCACACGCCCGCATGGCACGACCAGGGGGCGTCGGCGCCCGCGTCGTTGGCGGCATCCACGATGGATTTGCCCTCCGGCGACAGCTCGAAGTGGAATTCCTCGCCGTCCAGCAACACGGTTACCTGACAGCTCACGGGCAGGGGCATTTCGGTTTCGAGGGCGTCGAGGGGAATGTTTTGTACAATGTGGGACATTTTAAGCGTCGTTTTAAGCGTCATTTGTCGTCATTGAGCGTCATTGAGCGTCATTGAGCGTCATTGAGCGTCATTGGGGCATTAATCAAGCCGGCAAATTTCGCCCGCCTGCCGCACAGTTCCACGCTGATATATATCATCAGCGGGTTTGACCAAGGTCAATTTCCGGCGTAACGGAAGGCTATAGTTTTGCCGGTCAAACATATTTTGCCCTATGTCCACCACCACCACAGCGCCGGTCGATATTTTCACCGAAAAAATCGAGCGCGGCGAAAATATCGAACCGCGCGACCCGATGCCGGAGGAATACCGCCGCCACCTGATCCGGCAAATCAGCCAACACGCCCACTCCGAAGTTATTGGTATGCAGCCCGAAGGCAACTGGATTACCCGGGCGCCGTCGCTGCGTTCCAAAATGATTTTGCTGGCCAAAATCCAGGACGAAGGTGGCCACGGACTGTATCTCTATTCCGCCGCCGAAACCCTGGGTATCAGCCGGGAGGAAATGATCGAACAATTGCAAACCGGCAAAGCCCGCTATTCCAGCGTGTTCAACTATCCCGCGCTCACCTGGGCCGACATCGGCGCTATCGGCTGGCTGGTGGACGGCGCCGCCATCGTGAACCAGGTCATGTTGCAACGCACTTCCTACGGTCCTTATGCCCGCGCCATGGTGCGCATTTGCAAGGAAGAGAGTTTCCACCAACGCCAGGGCTATGAGATTATGGCCAAAATGGCCGCCGGCACGCCCGAACAACACGAAATGGCCCAGGATGCCCTCAACCGCTGGTGGGCCCCCGCCCTGATGATGTTCGGCCCGTCGGACAAGGATTCCCTGCACAGCAAACAGGCGTTTCTGTGGAAGATCAAACGCGAAAGCAACGACGCGCTGCGGCAAAAATTTATCGACAAAACCGTACAGCAAGCCGAAGTGATCGGCCTGAAGATTCCCGATCCCGATCTGCGTTTCAACGAAGAAACCGGCCATTATGACACTGGCCCACTCAACTGGGACGAATTCCACCGCGTTATCAACGGCGACGGTCCCTGCAACCGGCAACGGGTGGAACACCACGTTCGGGTACATGAGGAAGGTAGATGGGTGCGGGAGGCGGCTCAAAAAGTTTTGAGTTTTGAGTTTTGAGTTGTACAACGTCCCGAATAACTCAAAACTCACCATTTCATAACTCACCACTCAAAACTCAAAACTCAAAACTTTAAAATGGATACACAACTTGACCTTTGGGAAGTTTTCGTTCAAAGCAAACCCGGCCAGCCCTATAAACACGCCGGCTCGGTACACGCTTCGGACAAACTGATGGCCCTGCAAAACGCGCGCGACGTGTACACCCGTCGGGGTGAGGCCTCCGGCTTATGGGTCGTGCGGGCCGCAGATATAGTCGCCTCCAACCTGGCCGACCACGATATGTTCTTCGACCCGGCCAACGACAAAATCTACCGCCATCCTACCTTTTACCAGGTTCCGGAGGGGGCCAAAAACATCTGAGCCATGACCAAAACGGATGCTTTGTTTCATTACTGCCTCCGGCTGGGCGACGACGCCGTTATTCTCGGCCACCGCCTGGCAGAACTGTGCAGCCGCGGGCCTTTTTTAGAAGAGGATCTCGCGCTCACCAATATTGCCCTGGATTATACGGGACGGGCGGAATTGTTTTTCCAATATGCCGCCGAACTGGAAGGCAAAGGCCACAGCGCCGATGACCTGGTTTATCGCCGCCCGGAGCGCCGGTATTACAACCACTTGCTGTGCGAACGACCCAACGTCGACTTCGGCCACACCATCGTCCGGCAATTTCTGTTCTCGGTGTACGACCGGTATCTGCTGGAAGAACTCGGCGCCGCCAAAGACACCCGTTTGGCTGAAATTGCGGTGAAAGCCCTGAAAGAAACCCGCTATCACCTCAGCCATGCCGCCGACTGGATGGTACGCCTTGGCCGGGGAACCGAAGAGAGTCATCGCCGTGTACAGCAGGCCCTCAACGACCTCTGGACCTACACCGGCGAACTTTTTGAAATGGATGACGTGGACTTGCTCCTGTTGGAGCACGGTATTGCCGCCGACCTGCACACCCTGCGGGCGCTCTGGCAAGCCGAAGTAAAACAAACCCTCGACCGGGCCGGCCTGCAACGCCCCGCCGATGGCTATATGCAAACCGGTAGCCGCAAAGGCATCCACTCCGAACACCTCGGGCACCTGCTGGCAGAAATGCAGTACCTGGTGCGCACATATCCCCAGGCAGCCTGGTAGTTTGAAGTTCAAAGTTTGAAGTTTGAAGTTCAAACGTAGACCAAACTTCGAACTTCAAACTTTGAACTTCAAACTTTGAACTCACTTGTATTTGGAGCCCCCCAAACCAGAACCTTGGATACTGCTGATGAGGCCATGGAGGATTCGACTGATCTCCAACGCATCGAAAAATGCATCGTTAAATTCTTCAGGAGTAATGTAGTTGTAGTCAGAGGCCCGGTAAAGTTGTGAACGGGTTTCGCCACAGGAACCTTTAGAAATATAAAGAAATTGAAGGAATTCTTTATTCCCCTGACGTTCAAATCCCTCAGCAATATTATCCATGATAGAAACAGATGAAGAAAGAATTTGATCCTTTAGCTTATAATCCCGTGAAAACTCCGGTTTATCTGTCAGTAGTTTAATTTTTTTACAAAACTCCCGTGCTTTTTGCCAAGCCAGGATTTCTTCAAAATGTTTGAAAGTAGCCATATCTATTTCATTTAAACCTAACGCAATTTTAACAAAAATACCCCAACCCAAGTACTTCAAACTTCGAACTTCAAACTATTATATGCCTTTCTATCATCGTCTCGGCAAAATACCCCGCAAGCGCCACGTCGTATTCCGCCAGCCCAACGGCGCTCTGTACCAGGAAGAATTGGTGGGCACGCAGGGCTTCAGCGGCATGTCGACGCTGGCGTATCACCTGCACGCGCCCACACAAATCCGTGCTATAGAATCGCCCTATCCGATTCAGCCAAAAATTGCTATCGAGAACAACATCAATCCGCTCAAATTCGAGGGTTTTGATGTGCCGGCAGTGGACGATTATATCGATAGCCGCCGGGTATTGTTTTTGAACAGCGATATGTCCATCGGCCTGGCTGCGCCCACTGCGACGCCGGAGTATTTTTTCAAAAATGCCGATGCGGACGAAATTTTGTTCGTACACCGGGGCAGAGGCGAGCTACAAACCATGTTCGGCACCGTGCCTTTTGAGCCGGGCGATTACTTAGTCATCCCACGCGGCACGGTGTATAAGCCGGAATTTGAAACGGTGGACAACCGCCTGCTCTTCGTCGAATCGCACGGCCCGGTACTCACGCCGCGCCGCTATCGCAATGACTTCGGGCAAATGCTCGAACACTCGCCTTTTTGCGAACGCGATATTAAACGCCCGGAAATACTGGAGACTTTCGACGAGCGCGGCGATTTTGAGGTGCGCATCAAAAAACGTAATACCATTTTTCCGTTTCAGTATCCCTACCATCCCTTCGATGTGGTGGGCTGGGACGGGTACCACTACCCCTACGCGTTCAACATCCACGACTTCGAGCCCATTACCGGCCGTATTCACCTGCCCCCGCCCATTCATCAGACTTTCGAAGGGCGTAATTTTGTGATTTGTTCCTTCGTACCGCGGCTCTACGACTACCACCCGGAGTCTATTCCGGCGCCGTATCACCACAGCAATGTGGATTCCGACGAAATCCTTTACTACGTAGATGGCAATTTTATGAGCCGCAACGACGTACGTTCCGGGCAGCTCACCCTGCACCCGGCAGGCATTCCGCACGGTCCGCATCCGGGCGCCATCGAGCGCAGTATCGGCCAAAAAGAAACACAGGAATTAGCCGTGATGATCGATCCCTTCAATCCCCTGATGATTACAGAGGATGCTTTGAAACTGGAAGTGGAGGATTATTACCGGGTATGGTATGAAAATCATTGAGTGATTGAGCGATTGAGTGATTAAATCTAGCCCCATGGGACTGTTGTAATCGCTCAATCGCTCAATCGCTCAATCGCTCAATCGCTCAATCACTCAATCACTCAATCACTCAATCACTCAATCACTCAATGATAAATGGCAACGATCATTCAACCCGCTCCCACCCAAACCTCAACCGATGATTTCCTCCCGTTGCTTGGCACGGATTATATCGAGCTCTATGTGGGCAACGCCAAGCAGGCTGCGCACTATTATAAAACCGCCTTTGGCTTCCAATCGCTGGCCTATTCCGGGCTGGAAACAGGGGTCAGGCACAAGGTATCCTACGTGCTCCAGCAAGGAAAAATACGGCTGGTACTGAGCTCGCCTTACCACTCCAATTCCGACATTGCCGAACACCACCGCTTGCATGGCGACGGCGTCAAGGTGATCGCATTTTGGGTAGACGACGCCGAAGCAGCTTTCCGGGAAACCACCAGCCGCGGCGCCCGCGCCTACCTGGAACCCACCATCGAACGCGATGATTCCGGCGAAGCCGTGCGCTCCGGTATCTATGCTTATGGCGACGTGGTACACCTTTTCGTGGAACGTAAAAATTACCACGGTACTTTTCTGCCGGGGTTTGAAAAATGGGAATCGGAGTACAACCCCTCGCCCATCGGGCTAGAGTACGTGGATCACTGCGTGGGCAGCGTCGGCTGGGGTGAAATGAACAAATGGGCTCGTTTCTATGAAGAAGTGTTGGGCTTCAACAACCTGATCACCTTCGACGACAAAGATATTTCCACCGAATACACGGCCCTGATGTCGAAAGTGATGACCAGCGGCAACATGCGGATCAAATTTCCGATCAACGAACCGGCCAGGGGCAAGAAAAAATCACAGGTCGAGGAATTCTACGAATTCTACGAAGGCGCCGGCTGCCAGCATATAGCCGTAGCCACCAACGATATTATTTTCACCGTCGGGGAATTGCGCAAACGCGGCGTGGAGTTCCTCTATGTCCCGGGCAATTACTATGATACCGTGACCGACCGCGTGGGCGCCATTGCCGAAGACCTGGCCACGCTGAAAAACCTGGGCATCCTGGTGGACCGCGACGAGGAGGGCTACCTGTTGCAGATTTTCACCAAACCCGTGGAAGACCGCCCCACGATGTTTTTCGAAATTATTCAACGCTGTGGCGCTAATTCCTTCGGAAAAGGCAATTTTCAGGCTCTTTTTGAAAGCATAGAAGCGGAACAACGCCGGCGGGGAACGTTGTGAGAAAGGGGTTTGGGGGTTTGGGGGTTTGGAGGTTTGGGGGTTTGGAGGTTTGGGGGGTTTGAGCGTAATCGGGAGCCGACGCTTCTCTTTGGGAACTTGGAGATTTACATAAATCACGAATATTCCCTTCGCCCCATTTTTCTCCCTCCCGGCGTTTGTCATTCCGGCGGAATCTGTCCACTCTACGAGTACATCAGGTGTTTTTCCCTCATAGAGTGGGTTGCGTTTATCAAATAAATTCGGAATAAGAAATTTAAGCATGCATCACGTGCTTTTCTCTCGTAGAGTGGACAGATTCCCGACGACCTACCATTCTAAGAAACCGTCTGAAAACCCCTGGTGAGGTGAGAAGGTGCAGGTTTTGGCGTCAGACAAGGCTCGTTTTTGAGGGAATAGTCTTGTCCTATTGCCGAAAAAACAGCCGCCGTATGACATCCAAAGATGTGCCTTATCGCCCGATAGGGGTTTTCAGACGGTTTCTAATGCTGCTATGCCCGATACATCACGTGTTTTTCCCTTTTAGAGTGAACAGATTCCTCCGGAATGACAATCACCGGGAGGGAGAAAAAGGAGGCGAAGGGAAGATTTCGTAATTTATGCAGTAATGTTGTCACGAAACCGAAGTGTCGGCTCCCGATTACGCTCTACCCTTCGAACCAGAAACCTTCGAACTCCCCCAAACCTCTAAACCCCCAAACCCCTAAACCCCTTCACCCCCAAACCTCTAAACCTTTCCCCCCATCTCCTAAATTTTCCCCACCTTTGCGCCGTTTTTTCCGGCAAACGTTGCCAATTTGCTTCTTGCACACACATGGCGCCTAAATTCAAAAAAGCACTTCAGTTTATTCTTTTTCTCGGCCTCGGGGTAACGATCCTTGGCCTCGTTTTTCGCAGCCAAAACGCTGCATACCAGGCGCAATGCCGTATCGACGGTATTCCGGCGGAGCAATGCAGCCTGATAGACAAGTTGTTGCACGATTTTTCCACGGTGCATGCGGGCTGGATTTTTCTCGTTATCGCGGCTTTTACCCTGAGCAATATGTTTCGCGCCTGGCGTTGGCAAATGTTGCTGGAGCCGCTCGGATACCGGGTCAGTTTTGGCAACAGCCTGCTGACGATCTTGCTCGGGTATTTTGCCAACCTCGGTTTCCCACGCATGGGCGAGGTGGTGCGGGCCGGTACCTTGTCGCGTTACGAAAGGATTCCGCTGGAGCGGGTGATGGGAACCTTGGTAGTGGATCGACTGATGGATTTTTTATGCCTTGGCGTAGTGGTGGGGTTGGCATTCCTGTTTGAGGCTGATACGTTATGGGCTTTTATTCAGGGCAACCGGGCCGCGGCGGCATCGGGCGGTGGTTTCTGGAACAATCCGATCGTTTGGAGCGTCGGGGCAATTTTCGTTTTGTGTGGCATTTTGGTTGTTGTTTTTTGGAAAAAACTAACACAATTGCCTGTTTTTCAAAAAATTGCCAACTTGATAGAAGGCTTTTGGGACGGCCTCCGCAGCGTATTTCGCCTGCGCCACGCAGGGCTTTTCCTGGCCTACTCGCTCGGTATCTGGCTCATGTTTTACCTGCAATGCGTATTCAACCTGAAAGCGTTTGCGCCAACGGCTCAGCTGAGCGCCGGTGCCGCGCTGATGGTGTTTGTATTCGGCACACTAGGCTTTATTATTCCTTCGCCGGGTGGAATGGGCACTTTTCACGCACTGGCGATTGCCGGATTGGCGCTGTACGGTATCGGCGGCGGCGATGCTTTCTCTTATGCCAACATTGCTTTTTTCACCGTGCAAATTTTTTACAATATCGCTGCCGGACTGCTGGCGCTGGTAATCTTGCCGGTCATAAACAAAGGGCGGGAGCAGGCGGGTGAAAAACCGCAGCAAAGCCACTAGTTTTTAAAACCTGACGAAATGAAATTCCTGCATCCCCACGATGATATGTCTGTATGGAATCAAATCCGGCATAAAATTCAAACACGGGACCAGCTGGTGTCCACCCTGGCACGCTGGCGTGCAGCAGGCCAACGGATCGTTTTCACCAATGGTTGTTTCGATTTGTTGCATTACGGCCACTTGCACTATTTAGCCGAGGCACGTGACCTTGGCACCCGACTGATTATCGGATTGAACAGCGGTGATTCGGTCCGCCGCCTAAAAGGCCCCACGCGCCCTATCAACGATGAGTCCACCCGGTCGCACATGCTGGCCGCGCTGGAAATGGTGGACGCCGTGGTCATTTTTGACGAAGACACGCCACTCGAACTAATCAAAATCGTGTTGCCTGATGTGCTGGTGAAAGGCGGCGACTGGAAGCCGGAACAAATCGTAGGCTCCGATATCGTGCTGGCCCGCGGGGGCGAAGTGCGGAGTTTGCCTTTTATAGCAGGATATTCAACAACAAATATCGAGCAGAAGATTTTGCAGGGAAGGTGATGAGAGTAACCCTTTTATCATCCAATAACCGCCTTGTCGCGGGCCAAACATTCTGCATAAATGAGCGCTGCGGCCATCAATCCCATATCCTGAAACAGGTCGCTTAGCGCATACCGGCCTTTTTCACCACCACCCATGGCCAACGGCATGTGCACCAACACCAGCACCAAAAGCAGAAAAATGGCTACCAAAGTCGTGGCTAATTTGTCATATTTACCAATATACATACTGACAGCCGCCACAATCAGACACGCGCTGGACAGGTACACCCACAACTCCTTCAGCGGCATATAGGCCGGTACGATCCGCAGGGCCGTGGCGGGCACATCTATCAGGTACATCATACCGATAACGGCAAAGGGAATGGGGAATATCCAGCGACCAAGGGAAATAAATGTTTGCATGGCATGTTCAATTTAGGTGGCGAATATGACGGAATTAACCGTAACCGGACCAAGTCTTTGGCGTTTTGATGACACAAATATCTTTTAGCCAAAGAAAATAAAGACATTTGCGGTCGAAAATACGGCACGTAAACTTCGGCCTGCTTCAATGGATCAATAACACGGATTAAATTTTATTTTTACTCAATGATGAAACAAATATTGTTTTACGCAACAGCCATCCTTCTGATCGCCTCCCTTTCCTTTTGCCAAAATAATCCCGCTTCGAATAATACGACCGACGTACTGCCGTCGGAAAGAAACGACTCCCTGTATGGCCTCAAAGGCAGCGACAAGGCAGGATTTTATCCCGTGTCGAAGACGGAACGCGACTTCCTTTATCAGGATTTTACCGTTAAGGTTAAAGACAAAGCAGACGGCGCCGGCCAGGATATAAACATCGTCCGCACCGATACCATTAAAGAAGATTGGCCCATTATACACGAAGAACCGACTTATTTCCGGGGCGTATCGCGCGGAAATGTTCTGCTGGAAGAAGGTACCGGACCGGAAAATCGTAAATTAGTAGTCTATCACGTGAAACGACGCGCCCTCATGTTCCGAATGGCTTTCTGTGGCGATATGGAAGTAACCAGCAACGCTAACGTGCGCTTTTACACGCCGGTAGAAGAAAGTGACGTGACCAAAATACCCGAATGTCCCGATAAAGCAAAATGGGAGAAAGAAGGACTGAAGGTAATTTATGGCCAACTCTGCCTGTACAACCTCGTACAGCGCTCGCTGACGCGGAAGTCGGAGTACACGTGTATACCACTGAAATAAACCGGCATTTCTCAGCCTTGCACTTTAGAGCATGTTGGGGATTTTCTATTTTTACCGGCATAGTGAATGGTAACGAACCTGGCGTTCTCACACCCTGCAATGCGTCTCATTCCAACAAAATTTTCCCCAAAAACGCATACCCCTTATCGCTGACAAACCGGACAGAATAAAGACCTCTCGGATACTCCGCCACGGAAAATTCCCATTCTGCATAAGCGCTTATATGCCGGCTCATTAACATCCGCCCTTCCGCTGTGTGAAATTCCAGCAACCCGGTTTCCGCTTGACCGAATAACAACCGAACCCGGTCATGCGCAGGATTGGGCAGAACCCGCAGGGGAAATACGGGTGGTGTGTGAGCCGCGATAACGGCGTCCTGCCCGTCGCAATTTTCATCGATGCCGTTGTTGGGAATATCTTGGGCAGCCGGATGGATCGCGGGATTCAGGTCGTCGCAGTCGCTCAGGTTGTTGAAGCCGTCGTTGTCCAGGTCAATTTCCACCGCCATTCGGGCATCATTGGTGATCACAGGGTCATTGTAGTCGAAATAGATAGCGGCACGGTTCAGCACCGAATCGCCATCGGGGAGATTGGGTTGCGTCCGGATATTGAAAGCCACAAAACCGTGACTGGCCGGTTCGTTGGAGAAACTGTCGGGCAAAAAGATCGGATCGAAGCGCACTTCCAGGATACTTTCACCATAAAGCCGCCAGCTATACGGATGGCTGGCATCGGTTACCCGCAGGGTGGAGGCGTCGAGTTGCAACGGCAGTGTATCGCGGATGATCACAAAATCGGCAGGGAAGTTACCGGTGTTCTGAAACCGGATCACGTAGCGGAGGTCGGCGGAATCCAACTGTTCAACTGGCAGCGTTGAAGGCGTGACCTGTTTGTCGTTCGGGTCGAAAGCGCCGACCACCACCGATTGGAAATGGAACAGGTTATTGACCAGGAAATCATCGTCCTGTATCCTGGCTAAAACAGGAAATTCGACAGGCAGCCCGATTACATTTGGAGCCACCGGAACCTTGAAAAATACGTGGATTAAGGTGTTTTGTGCCGGGCTCAATGAATCGATATGCCAAACCAGCGAATCGCCGGCAACCAGTACCGGCGCCGGTTGGGCGTTCAGGTATTGCAGTTGCCAGGACTGTGTATAAGCCTGAATCACCACACCGACGTCGTACACCGGAACCAACGAGAGGTTGTTTGTCTGAATCACGAGCTCCGTTTCAAAACCCGGGCGAAATGGGGTTACAGCCGTCACGTTAATCCCGATATCGTGATAATTCAGGTTGATATGCACCGGAAAGTTGTTGGCCGGCTGGATGGGATTCAGCAAGCTCCCCCCCGGGGGCACCGCCCAATAGGGCAGCGGCATTGCCGGGAACAAAGTGTCTCCGGCGACTTCAGCGCTAAAATAGTATTGCCCCAAACTGTCGGTAGAGGCGAATTGGCCTAAATGCCGCAAAGCCATCACTATACCTGGCAGGCCCGGTTCGCCAGTATCCTGCAATTGATTCCCGTTTTTGTCGTGAAATACCGTGCCGTGAAATACCGTGGTCGGGAAATGATCGGACTGGCTCATTTGCTGAACAAACCCGCCCTGGACAGGAGACCCATTCAGGGTGCTTACTCCCGGGCCGGGATCAAAATCTACCGTGCTGAGGAAATTCCCGGCGGTATAAATACGTCCACCCGGGCTGGTGGCAATCGATTTACCTTCATCTGTCTGGGTTCCGCCGATCCGGTTGGCCCAAACGAGATTGCCGTCGGGGTCCAGCTTTTGGATAAAGGCATCAGCCTTACCGCCGGATATTAAGTCAACTTTTCCCGCTCCCGGATCAAAATCTACCGTTCCCTGAAAAGAGCCGGTGACATAGATGTTGCCCAGCGGATCAACGGCGATATCGCCGGGTACGTCGTCCAGTGTCCCGCCTAATTTTTTTGCCCAAGCCAGGTTGCCGAAGGGGTCTGTTTTTTGAATAAAAATATCGTTGCCGCCTGTTGGCGTGAGGATAAAGGATTGGTCGGGAGCCGGGTCAAAGTCGCCGGCCCCGTTAAACCGGCCGATCAGATAACAATTGCCATTGAGGTCGGCGGCAACGGCAACAGAATTGGAGGACGGACCACCCAGTTGCCGTGCCCAGATCGATTGTCCGGTCGTATCTATTTTGTGGAGAAACGTACGGCCGTCGGTATAGCTCAGGGTGTCGGGTATACCGTTGAGACCGACATAAAGCTTGTCGTTAAAACGCGCGGTGGCATAAAGGTTGCCATCCGGAGTCAGACCGATGGCATCGCCGATGCAATAACCGGCGCCTTCGACCCGCCGTACCCAGCTAAACCGCCCGGCACTGTCCAATTTTTCAACAAAAATGTGGTTGATCCACCCATCAGGCGTTGTGAGTATATACTCGGCATTTTTGTCCGGATCGAAATCCGTGTGAACTGAAAAATCCCCAACCAGATAAATATTGCCCACCGCGTCCACCACGGAGCCACCTGTCCATTGACCACCGGTACCGCCGATCTGCCTGGCCCAGATCAATTTTCCGTCGGTATTGAGCTTGATCACGAAGATATCCTGGTCCGTATTGTCGGAAGCACCGAAATAATGACTGCCGAACGGTAGCTCCGGATAATAGAACAATGCTCCGCCAAATTCTCCTGATAAGTATACATTTCCCAACGCATCCGTGTTTACCGACATACTGGTGCCATCCTTGTCTGTGTCCATCTTTTTTGCCCAGACAAAATTTCCGGCGGCATTTAGCTTTTGGAGAAAAATACCCTGGTTGCTGGTAGGAGATGACAGGTTAAAGACGCCGGGCCCCGGATCAAAATCGATCGTGCCGAGGAAATGACCGGCGGTGTACACGTTCCCGCTTTGATCTACGGCGGTGGTACGGGTTTCGACAAAAGTACTTCCGTCGATAGCGCTCACCCATTCGAAGGTTTGCGCCTTTGAGAGTGCGGGTATTAGTATGCTTACAAGCAGGTAAATACCGAATATACGAATCATGGTGTATTGATTAAGATTACAACTTTTCCAATTTGGTAATTTGGGGCAAGGTAGGTAGGTGGGTTAACGCTCTGACGGTATGGTGCCGGTCTTGTTTTTTCAACAGAAACGGCAAAAGTCTATTTATTGTCGCACGATTTTTCCCCGCGCGGCTACTTGTTTGTTTTTATTCAATAACTCAAAACTATAATAACCCTGCGTCAAACCGGCCGCTTGAAGGGTGAGTTCCGTCCCGGAAAACGCCGTTGATTGCAGTAACCGACCGGCCGCGTCGTACAGGAGAAATTGGTAATCTCCCCCTGCATCCGGCGGCAACACGATTCGGGTTTGTTCGCGGAACGGATTGGGCATCACCTGCACGGGCAGCATGGCAACGCCCGGCGTTTTGAGCATGGTAACGGCTTAA
>CAUJEY010000097.1 GCA_963169325.1 Bacteroidota bacterium | reverse complement strand
TACACGGTGCAAACGATTGAAAAATTAGCCCGGGCAGGCGCAAAACGGCTGCTCGTTTTTTGCCCGGCCTTCACGGCCGACTGCCTCGAAACCACGATTGAAATTGGAACCGAATACCGGGAAGATTTTATCAAATGGGGCGGCGAACAACTGGACCTGGTTGAAAGTCTCAACGACGCGCCGGCCTGGGCCGAAGCCGTAGCCGGTATGGTGAAAAAGGCCTGAGCCAGAAAAGGTTAAATTCCGGTATGCCATTTGCACTATGAAACAAAACACCTGTTTACTCGTTTCACAAACCTCTTATTCTATCCGTACGTTTAATCAAGCAAAACTATGAGTGAACCACCAAATTTTCGATTTTTTTCAAGCCTGATCTGGCTTTTTGCCCTTTTATTCTCCATTCCCCTGTCCGGCCAAAACAAAGACGGCTGGGTGCTGAAAAACGAAAAGGACGCCGTCAAGGTGTTTTATCGCAAAACATCGGATGTTTACGAATTAAAGTTAGCCACGTCGCTGAAGGCGCCGCTCTCCGGAGTGGTTCATTTGTTTGACGAAGTGCAAAATTATCCCTCCTGGGGGTATAAAATCGCGGAATCCCGTCTGCTCAAACGGGTCTCTCCAACCGAGATGTACTACTACTCCAAACTCGATTTCCCTTGGCCCATGAGCGACCGCGACGTGATCCTGCACACCAAACTGGAACAGGATCCGAAAACCGGCGCCGTGATGTCGGTTAGTTCTGCTGTGCCCGATTATCTTCCGGAAGTGAAAGACGTGGTGCGCGTGCGCAAAGCGAACACCAAGTGGACGCTCATCCCCGGCGCCGGCGGCTGGTTATACGCCGAATATTACCTGTATTCCGATCCCGGTGGCAGTATTCCCGACTGGGCAATCAATATGGCCCTCGATGTCGGCCCGAGAGAAACGGTTAAAAGTATGCGCAAAATTTTGAAAGAATCGACTTATCAAAATACCAAACTGGCGCACATAAAGGAATAGATAAGAAAAACAACCGTTTAAATTACGAAACAACTAAAAGAAAGCGCTGTTTTGCACTGCAAACAGCGCTTTCTTTTATGTCTTACTCCAGCTTACGCGACGCCGCGCGCGATCTTGAAAAAAACGGCAAATTGCTCCGTATTAAAGAAGAAGTAGATCCCAATCTCGAAATGGCGGAGATTCACCGGCAGGTGTACGACCGGCAGGGTCCTGCCATCCTGTATGAACGGGTGAAAGGCAGTCCGTTTCAAGCCTTGAGCAACCTGTACGGAACGTTTGAACAAACCGCCTTCCTGTTCCGGGACACCCTGGAGCGCGTTAAACGGGTGATCGAACTGAAAAAAGATCCCACCAATTTGTTTAAAAAACCTGGCCGCTACCTTTCGGCCCCTTTCACGGCCCTGTCGGCGCTTCCGATGCGCAGCCTGTTAGGCGCACCAGTTACTTATGGCACTACCACCATCGATCAATTGCCGCAAATCAAAAGTTGGCCGATGGACGGCGGAGCGTTTGTCACGTTGCCGCAAGTGTACACGACTGACCCCGAGGCGCCCGGCGTGATGCAATCCAATCTGGGCATGTACCGTATTCAAATGTCGGGCAACGAATACTTGCCCAATGAAGAAATCGGGCTGCACTACCAGTTACACCGCGGAATCGGCGTGCATCACACCAAATACAACCAGCGCGACGAGCCGTTCCGTTGCAGCATCTTCGTCGGCGGGTTGCCCAGCCATGCCTTTGCTGCCATTATGCCCATGCCTGAGGGCTTGAGCGAACTCACTTTCGCCGGTATGCTGGCCGGGCGTCGCTTTCGCTACCTGATTCGCGACGGATATACCCTCAGTGCCGATGCCGATTTTGTGATCACCGGCGAAATCCTGAAAAACGTCAAAAAGCCCGAAGGCCCTTTCGGCGACCACCTGGGCTACTACTCCCTGGCGCACGACTTTCCGGTTATGCGCGTCCATAAAGTGTATCACCGGAAAGACCCGCTTTGGCATTTTACTGCCGTCGGGCGCCCGCCGCAGGAAGACAGCAGTTTCGGCTGGCTGATCCACGAGTTGGTAGCGCCGCTGACGCCACAGGAATTTCCGGGCCTCAAGGAACTGCATGCGGTAGATGCCGCCGGGGTACATCCATTGCTGCTGGCTATCGGGCACGAACGCTACATGCCTTTTCGCGAGCGGGTACCCGAGGAAATCCTGACCATCGCCAACCGTATCCTGGGCTCCGGCCAGACCTCGCTGGCCAAGTTTCTCTTCATTGCCGCTTCGGACGACGACCCGAACCTCGACACCCACGATATTCCGCATTTTTTCCAACACCTGCTCGAGCGTGTGGACTGGACCCGCGACCTGCATTTTCAGACCCGCACCACCATCGATACGCTCGACTACTCCGGCTCCGGCTGGAATGCCGGCTCCAAAGTGGTGATCGCTTGTCGCGGCGACCAAAAACGTACGTTGAAAGCGGAACTGCCCGCCGGTTTCACGCTGCCCGCCGGTTTTTCCGACCCGCATTTTTACCAGCCCGGCATCCTGGCGGTTTCCGCGCCCAAATTTGAAGTGGAAAAAACCGCCCGCGAGCAGGCTGAACAATTCTGCAGGGCGCTCGACGGCCAAGACCTGCAACACATCCCGTTGATCCTGCTGGTAGACGACGGACGTTTTACGGCCGCTTCGCTCAATAACTTCGTGTGGGTGGCCTTTACCCGGGCCAATCCCAGCCACGACGTGTACGGCATCCGCGCTTTCACCGAACACAAACACTGGGGCTGTCGCGGCCCGCTCGTGATTGATGCCCGGAAAAAACCGCACCATGCGCCGGAACTGGAAGTAGACCCGGACGTGCAAAAAAGGGTGGAAAAACTGCTGGACGGGTATACTTTTTAGGTGCTGACTATTTAATCAATGCATCACGTCGTCAAGTTTTGCGCACCACCAGAGTTGCAAATCATTTATAACGAGTGTCTCAGCCAAAATCCAACGGTGCGAAACATCACTTCTATCACCCACATGAAAAAAAAACGCCTGCTCTTCGCCCTTTTCGCCGCTTTTTTCCTGTTCGTCGCCGCCGGCTTGCCCGCAGACAAGGCCCCGCGCCGCAATGAGGACTTCTCTTTGTTTATCGCCGTGCAAGACTACACGCTTGTGCTGCGCAACGCCACCCAAGCCGACTCTGTTGTCCCCAAAAACATGGTTTTCCTGTCCGGCGGCACTTTTGAGATGGGCGATGTATTCGGCGATGGGGAGGAGTGGGAAAAGCCCGTGCATACGGTGACGCTGAGCGATTTTTACATGGGAAAGACAGAGGTGACCTTCGACGAGTACGATGCCTTTTGTGCGGCCACAGGCCGAAAGAAGCCCTCCGATGCAGGCTGGGGCCGGGGCAAACGTCCGGCGATCAACGTGAGTTGGCACGACGCGGTGGCGTACTGCAACTGGTTGAGCGAGCGGCAGGAGTTGAAGCAGGTCTATATGATCAGCGAGAGCACCGTGACGGCGGACTCGTCAGCGAATGGGTACCGGCTGCCCACCGAGGCAGAGTGGGAGTACGCGGCGCGCAGCGGCGGTAAAAAGATGCGCTTTGGCAATGGCAAGGATGTAGCAGACCCTTCAGGAATTAATTTTGCCGGTAGTCCAGCGTACAAAACCAGTTATTCCCGTTCGGGTGTTTTTCGCGAAAAAACTACCCCGGTGGGCAGTTTTCAGCCCAATGACCTAGGCCTGCGCGATATGACAGGCAACGTGTGGGAATGGTGTTGGGACTGGCTCGGGGATGACTATTACGGCAAGTCGGCACAAAACAATCCGAGTGGGCCGGTTTCGGGCAACCGCCGGGTGTTGCGTGGCGGCTCGTGGGGTAACCCGCCCGAAAACGTGCGGGTGGCCTACCGTAACGGTCGTGACCCGGCGACCAAGGACTATGACTATGGCTTTCGACTTGTCAGGACGGCGCTTGGGGATTGATTAAAATATATAGACCCAGACGGGCAAAAACGGGTAGAAAAACTGCTGGAGGGGTATGAATTTTAACGCGCAGGAATTTTTTCTCAAAAAATTTGTTGTGTGTTTGGAAATGAGCGAACACTCCGCTTATCTTTGCCCCGCTTTAGGAGAAACGGGTTTTCGGGCGGCTTCATTCCGCACTATACATTCGAAATTCCACAATCGCCAAGGCCCGTTCGTCTAGGGGTTAGGACGCAGGATTTTCATTCCTGTAACACGGGTTCGATTCCCGTACGGGCTACAACTTAAAAGCGCTAATTCATTGTTTATCAATGTTTTAGCGCTTTTTTTATTGCCCCACTTTGACTCTTTCGGGCGTTTTACGGGTTTTTTCTTCCGGGTTTTGCCCCTCCAGCGTGCTTTTTCGCATCATCGGAAAGGGTCAAACAACAAAAAAGCCGCCCGGACATTCCGAGCGGCTTTTTTGTTACCATTTATCTTCCTTTTTCTTGTTGTCTCTAAGGAATGTTTTTAAGTCTTCAATAATCTTCGCAGAATCAGTTTTTAAGAAATCATAAAACTTTTCAAATTCTCCCTTGCATCTTTCGCAGTTAAGCAGATTTTCAATTGTATTTTTTGAGTTGCAAGGGCCATTATCTTTAAGGCCATAAAATTGGGATTGCTTGAAGTTGGTCTGATTGTAATGAGTGTAATTGATATTCGTAATTTCTATTTTAGTTTTTGCGTCTTTAACCGCAACTTTTATATCAGATTCAATATATAAAACTCTGATACACCCCATTTTGCCCCCGGTATATTTCATTACAACTTTTCCAATAATTTTTTTTGCATCGGCATCTTCCAGTTTTAATGGTTGGTCATTTTTGTAAAGTTGGTCAACTTGCGCCGAATTACCTGTGCCACCAATTAGATCAAAGTTCTTTTCTGAATTAGAACGGTTGAAGGTTTTGCTATTGGTCGAGAACCATTCCTTTACAAGTGAGTAAATTGCGTCGGCTTTTAGGGCGGTGTCGAGTTCAATAATTTCCTTAAAAACAACTTTTTTTGTTGAAGTGTCGATGGGTAATTGTTCTTGGCCATTTAGATCGGTTGCAGATAAAATGGTCAAAAACGAAAAGCAGACTTTCGCCAAACTGGTAAATTTAATTGCAAGAAAGTTTTTCATGTCGTTTCACTTTTTGGTTAAGATTGATTTTTGCAATGGATCAGTAAAGGTAAGTTTTAAAACAATTATTCTCCGGCGTTCATCTGCTTAGTTTCCCGGTGGCTTTGGGCGTCTACCCCTCATCATTCTAAGGATATAACTTTCTTCCTCTGGCTCGTCGTTCAAAAATGCCAAAGGATCGTTTTCGTCCCTCCCTTCATTCTGAAATGCAGCATCGCCTTTTAAGCGGGCGCGGCTGGCAGGGTTCAGCCCTAATTTATCAGCCAGGCCGGACGCAAGTTTAAGCGCTTGTTCAGCGGCGCGGCGGTGGGCGCTTGCAGCGCTTATCCCGTTGGGTAAGACAACGGTAATGCCCTCTTCCTGGGCGGCCTGCATCTCCGATATATACACCCCCATCTCCGTGGCGTACATGGCTAACAGTCGAAGGTCAGACGGTTTTAACATCTTCATTTTGATGAGTCGGGTGCCTTCCTCATTGTACACTTGGGCGGCCTCATCAGCCAGGGCGAACGGCGGCGCGGGAAGTTCGATTAACAGGTTTCCGGCTGCTTCCCGCTTGGCGTGTCTGTCGGCACGGTAAGTTCCGGTTTTCTTCAACTCTTCGATTGACTTTTTACGCATTGTGTTTAGTGTTTGTTTGTGTAAAAATAGGGGGGGGTACGGGGTGTTTGAAACATTGCCTGCGTGTGCGCTTCGCTGTGCCGACGAGTCTGGTAGCATCTAAAGACGCATGAAGGACACCCCTTACCCCTTGCCCGGCCGCCGCTGTGCCCGTGTGCGGTCGTCTACCGTCTTCTTTTTATGGCAGTCATAACACAAGGCTTGCCAATTACTTTGATCCCACGGATCAACACCGTCCGATATAGGGCGCTTGTGGTCGGTGCTATGTGTAGCGCCGTTGCACCCCGGTGTCGAGCATAGCGGATTTAGTATCTTAAACTGTGCGCTCGCTTCTTTCCACTTGTTGAGTTTGTACCCCGGCCAGCGGTTGCGGTGCGTCCATGCGGGCGCGGGTGCTGGCATCCACGGGGCGCGTTTGTTCTTCGGCATTGTAGGCATGATATACGGTATTTGTTTTTAGTTCAGTATCCCGGCGCGCTTTAGCATCCGTTCGCAAGCCGCCGCGTCGCTTTTGTCAATCCTGCCAGTTTTCTCAAACGATTGGCCGGTGGTTGTCCAGGGCTGCCAATCGCCTGTTTGCTCAAACCCTATTTCGTGGCCGACACATAGCGCGGCGGCATGATCCCGGATATTGGCGGCAATCGCTTCCGGCGCGCTGTGCGGCTCTGTGGGCGGTTCTGCCCTGGGCGCGGGCATTGCGGCGGGTGTGGTGGTGTGCGGCGCTGTTGGCGTCGGTGGTGGCGTCTGCCGGGCGATAAATTCGGCAAGGTCATAAGATAGTAGATAGTCGGCTAAATCGTGACCTGCGGCCCGTTGTTCCGTTGTTGCCCGGCGTTCCAGCGTATCCGATACGGTTACATGGTAGCCTACTTTCTGCAATGATGCGGCGCGTTCGCTCCAAAGTTTATAGAACGTATTTCCTGTTTCTTTATCAGGTAGAGACGCATCAGGAAACAGCACTACCCGACGTCCTTTGAGCGGCGGCCATTTTTCATCCTGAATACCGTTTCCACCTGCGGCAATCCAAACCATACCGGGAAAATATAGGCTTGCAATCATTGCCGTTTTTTCGCTTTCGACTATGGCGACGGGTGCCCCTGGGCGCTTGCTCAAAAGGTGTTCACCGTACCAACACTGGCACAGATTAAATCCCGGTATCTTTCTGTGCGGCCAGTCGGGTTTTATATCCCGGTCTCGCTTACCTGTGGCCGGGTCGTATTGCATGGCCTTACCGGCTCGTACATTGCCGCTGTGGTCAATCTGCCAAAAGATAATCTTTCCTCCCTTCGCCGTTCCGACAACGTACTTGCCGATCAGGTCGGCGGCAATCTCCGGCCCAAACTTGCCGATCAGGAACGATGCAAAGTTGTTATCTTCATACCGTTTCAGGGTTTTCCGGAAAAAGTCTTTAGGAATAAATGACGGCGGCGGCGGCGGTGGCGCGGCGGGTGCCGGTGGTGGTGCGTATCGCTTTGACGGTCGGTTGCCGGTGTCGTCGGTGCTGATATGGTACATGGCGGCCAGGTGTTCGAGGGCTTCCGGGTAGGTCATCTTCCGGTATTGCTCCAAAAAATGTATGGCATCGCCTCCGATCCCGCAGCCAAAACACTTGTACATATTTTTGGCGGGCGTGACATAAAAGGACGGCGTTTTTTCATCGTGGAACGGACAACAGGCGACCAATCGGCTGCCCGCCTTTTTTAGCGTAACAAATTGCCCGACCACGTCGGCAATCTTCGCCGCGTCTTTTATCTGTTGTACTGTGCTGTCTGGTATCATTATGTTTCCTGTTTCCTGATGAAAAAAACGTGTTTCCTGATGTTTCCGGCCCGATTTTGGCTCGTTTGTAAATAACTGAAAATCAATACTTTAAAATGTTTCCTGTTTCCTGTGCCTTAAGGGTGAGGAAACAGGAAACATTTGCCTTTTTCCTCCATGTTTCCCGAAATGTTTCCTGTGTTTCCTGTGGGAAACATGGCCGGGAAACATGGTTAATCTTCGGCGCTTTCGCCGTCATCTTTAAACCGTTTGAATAACTTTGAAACACTGCCCCGGTTGGCGTATCCCATTGCTTTGGCGATTTCATCGTGGGTCATACCGGCGTCTTTCAGGCTTCGTGCCTGTTCATATTTGGCGCGTCCTTCGTCATCCGTTTTTTTAGATAGCATCTCAAACGGCGTTCGTTCGGTGGTCTCGTTAAATACGAACTTGTCCGGATTCCAATTCAGCACATAGGATTCCCGTTTGTGTTCGGCGGCCAGGTAATTACCTTTTACGATGCAAAGGTGCCTTTGATCTGCCCGCGTCGGATCGGCGCGCAATTCGATGACAAGGCGCATCTTCGCCTCAAATCCTTGCCCGCTTAACAGGTTGTTTTTTGACGGCTCAAAGTTTTCCGTTCGCTTGCCGGTGTGGTGCAGGAATAGAAATAAACATTGGTGCTTTTCGGCAAGTTGTTGGCACTCATTCAGATATAGCCGTATTTTTTGCGTATCCTTCAAATCGCCTCCAAAGGCATCAGCGAAGCAATCTATCACGACCAAATCGGCGGGCGCATCTATTAACCGTTCGTCCAATTCTTTGATCAGATTTTCAAAATCAAAAATAAAACGTAGGCTTTTAAGGCGCTCCGGTGCCATCCCTTCCGCCTGTTGTGTGAGTAGGAAACTTACTGCCGTGGGGTCATCTTCTGTTGATACGACAATGGCGCTCCGGTGGATCAGGTTTAGTACCCATCCTAAAAAATAAGACTTGCCCGCAGCGACGGCAATGGCAAGTTGGCGAAGGAACATACTTTTCCCGGTGTCGGAACTTCCGGCAAGGCAAGCCAATCCGGTTCTTTGCAAAAACGGGTTCATCAAACATGGTATGCTTTCGATTTTGCGGTTTAGCAAATCTTCGCCCGTTATTTCGCCGCTTGGCTTGGCCGCGTTCACCTTCTGCTCAACTTCGGCGGCAAGTTCTTCCAGCGTTAATTCCGGCTCGGCGGCATCGCTCAAAATCCCTTCATCAAATTGCGGCGAAAATCCCGTATATTTGTCCATCGTTTGAAAGTTATTGCTGTCTGTCGAACTTGTGCCCGCCGTTGCTCCGGTGGGCTTATTTTTTTCTGTCATGGTTGAAATTGTTTTGTGCGCTTTCCGGCCAGGCCCAGCACTTCGGCGCGGTCAAACTTGACACTTCGCCCGACGTAAAAAGGGCGAAGTCGTCCGCTCCGGCGGAAATTGTCAATCGTGCCGTTGCTGCAACTTAGTAGGTGTGCGGCGCTTTTTTTTGAAATAAGTCTCCCATCCTCCGACGGTGCATCTTCATGCCGTGGCGGTGGTGCAGATGTTGTGAGACAAACTTTTACGCAATCAATTACCAGGGTTTCTAATTCCCGGCGCGTCATCGAAAAAACTAAATCTTGCATTGCCGTAATTTTAAGTACGGCACAAAATTCTCCGACCTTAACAGGGATTAGACTAAATCCCGTCCCCGTTGTTATCCCCGTTGTTATCCCTGTGCTTAGGTAGGTGCCCTTTTATTGTCTTTCGCAGTGATGGTGTGAAATCAGCAGACTTGTAATTTTTTACCGGCTTCACTCCAAATTTCTTTGCTATCATTTTACACCCCGGCGTCGGCTTAACTTCGTAGATCAATTTTCTATCTTGTAAGGCTTGAAAAAATGCGAGGATAGCGCCCGTTGTGTAATCGTAGTCCCACACTAAATTGCCGTCTCCGTTCCTTCCGACCAAACCCAACCTTTCCGCTACGTCTATTGCCGCGGCCTTTTCTTCATCCACCAAAAACAATTCATCGAATGTAGTTGGCGTCGGTGCCCCTGCCCTTAGCGGCTTCGCCTGATCAGGTTGTTTGAAAATCCGCCTGCGTGCAGCCGCCTGAAACACTTTTGCATAATTGGCGAAAATTGGCCTAAATCCCCAATTGGTAACGCGCCGCGGGTTGGCTGTGGTTGCGTATGCGTGCTGCCATTGTTCACCCCAATTTACATTACCGTCTAAAGCGTTGTATATCGCCATTGCCAGTACTTGCGCGGCGGTTTCCGGCGTCTCGTCAACGTACCAACTTTGAAGTACTATTTTATTAGCGGCCTTTGCTTTGCTCTTCATCCACTTTACGAAAAGGGTTTCAGATAATCCGGTTCGGCTTTTTTCAATATCCAATTTTGCGCGGCGTTCAGCGGCGGCAATGATTCCCCGGAATTGCTTTGTAAGGCGTTCAATAAATTCGGCTTTGTCCATGCGGCAATGTATTTTGCCCGGCCAGGATCAGCCCAGCCGGGCGGGTTGCTAAATTAGTTCAGGGTAGAGCAAAGCCAATTTTTCCCGCAAGTCATGCGCGGCGCTGTCCTTTAGTTGGGTGAAAACGGCTCCCGATTCGCTATACAATACGGCGTCAAACTTTGTAAACTTTACGGCGGCTATCTGCTCGAAATTGTGATTTATTGCCTGGGCAATGATACGGCGCGCTACACCCTCCAACGGCTCGTCAATGTCGAAAGACAAACGGCGCGGCTTGTACCCGGTTTCAATCAGTCGTATGTGCATAGATGGAGTTTTTACGGGTTGGCGGTTTTCGTATGCTTCAAAATCCGGCCGGTTCGGGCTTCCCATGCTTCCATCCGGCATTGATCGCCGCAGTACTTCTGTTTGTGATGTTTGTACGAATATTCTTTACTGCAATGTTCGCAGATGCGCAAATTTGCACCCCCACTATTTTCGTAGACGATTTTCGTTGTATGAAATCCTATCGGGCGGCGCGGCGGCTCTTCGTTGCCCGTGGTGGTGTCCTGGGCGAAGTTCCCGACGTTGCCGCCGTGGTGTTGCCCGTTGCCGTTACTGTGGCCATTGGCGGCAAGTGCTGCGGGTTGGATATGGTTAAACCCAATGGCGGCCGGGTTCTTCGCCGTGGGTTTGGCGCAATATTCGGCGAACGATCTGAAATCGTAATATTGCAAAAACCAAAGCGAAAATATCAGCAACACTTCGCAGGCTAATGTGAACAGGGCAAAACCGGACGCGTTCGCTTCGGTCGTTGCCGTGTGCGCTGTTTCGGTGGCATCGTTCCGGCTGTCGGCTCGCTGTTGTTGCCGTATTTGTTCGGTTAGCAGGGCTTCCTTTGCCCGCGTCAATCGTTCAACGGTGCGTTGTGCCCGTGTGGTTAGTTTGCCCTTCCAGGTACTTTTTTTGGCGTCGGCTATCTGTTCATCTATGGCCGCTATTTGCGTCCGTATCGGCGCGGTGAGGGTGTCCGCACTTAGTAGGGCGGGCGGTGGTGTTAATTGCTTAACGGCCATTTCAGCCCCAAAGTAGGAACACGTTGTCGATACGGCGGCCAGGCCCAAAACGGCGGCCAGCAGGCCGGGCGAAAATTTCCCAAACTGTAAAACGTCATGGAAAAACCGGCCCGACGTTTCCCGTTTGGAAATTTCCAGGGCTGCCAGGGCTGCCAGCGTCACGGCTCCGGCTGCCATTGGCGACGGTAACAACTTGCCCACAAACAAGAAAATCAGGGCGGCGGCGGTTGCGGCGCTTAGGACGTGAAAAAGGAAGGATGCACCCAAAACCACGGCGCGCATGGTTTTGTATTGGTAAAAAAACGGCTTCGGTGTGAATTTTAGTTGAAGCCGATCAAACAACCTTGTATTTCCGAATTTCTGGAAATGTTCCGAAAAAGGGTTGTTGGTTGGAAAATCCGGTGAATTTCCGTTGTTTTGCATTGTAAAAATTGTTTTTAGTGAACAATTCCCGGTCTGTCTGTCGAAGGTTAGGCCGGGTTTTTTTGTTTGTATCGGATCCCTGGGAGAATGTTTTTTACTGCCGTGTGTTGGCGTGTATCATATCAGGAAACTTTTTGAAGGTGGTTGTCGGCTTTGCGAAGATCGGCAAAGTGTAGGGCGTTCATTTTGCCGTCAATGGCGATATACTGCATAAACTGCCGTTCGGTCGTGTGGCCTGTTATCTTCATCAGGACAACGGCAGGATACCCGGCGCGGTAAAAGTTGGTAGCGAATGAACGGCGGGCAACGTGGGTAGTAAGGCGCTCCCATTTAGATAAAACAGCCTCCGAACGTTTGCCGCCTGCCGTATTGGTCACGAACATTTTTTCGGTCATGCCTGCCAGTTTCCCCAACTCCTTTAGGTAGTCGTTCATCTTTTGGTTGCTAACCTTCGGGGTTTGGTAGTTGTATTTGCGCAATATGGTGGCGGGTATTGGGAAAAGCGGCATACTGACAATCTGCCCCGTTTTGGCCGCCGTAATGGTTAGAATGTTTTCGCCGTCTACCTGTTCTATGTACTCCGGGCGTATCCGGGTAAAATCGGAAAAGCGTAAACCGGTATAGGCTCCGATCAGGAACAAATCACGCACCTTTTCAAGTCGAGGGTTGCCGGTCAAATCCAGGGCATACAATTGCTCCAGCTCTTCAAATGTGAGGGCAAATTTTGAAGTCTTCGCCGTTTCAGTCCGCACGGCTTTAAAGTCGGTGGCGGTATGGTAACGGCGGGCGTGTGCCGCATTTAGCATTTGCTTAACCCTCCGGATCGTTTTGCCCGCCGTATCAATGGAATGATTTCGCGGCGATTCGTGCAACCACTTTTTGAAGTCGGCAAAAAACTTAAAGTCCAGGTCTTCGTAATGCAGCAGGCCGCCGCGTTTTTCCGTGGCGTATGTTTTCAAGTGATTGAATACGGACGCCAACGCTTTCCGGGTGGTATAGGCGTTCTTTTCTTGCTCCGGCAAAAATTCGTTTTCGATAAACTCAAACAGGGTAGGTACTTCGGCGGGTGCCGGTGGTGCCGGGCGCGGCTTGTATTCCATCCGGTAATCAATTTCATTTTTGAAATCTTCCAGCGAGATACCGCCTAAATTGAAATCACGCCAAATCTGAACGACCACGGCGGCCAGGCTGTCGAGGGTGTTGTTTATTTTGATGTGCCGTTGGTTGTCGCGCTTGTCCATGACAACCCGTTGGGTTTTGGCATCCCAGAACTTTGGGTTTACTTTTTCGCCGGTGCCCCGTTTAAGCCTTCCGCCTGCATACCTGAACATTAAAAGAATATACCGTTCACCGTTTAACTCTGTGTCGAGGTGAAAACGCACTTTGGGCAATCCGCTAACTTTTGGCATAAGAACGTCTTTTGTTTGACGCTCAAATGTAATGGCCTTTTTAATATTCGGTCTCTTTTCGGACGGTATTTTTTTTAGGTAGTGATATTACCACGTGTAAAAACGGAAAAAAACCGCCTTTTTGATACCTATACACATATTATTGCTTACTACCCGTTGCAAAGGGTTCGATTCCCGTACGGGCTACATCCAAACATTACTCAAATCCTTGTAAGTGAACAACTTGCAAGGATTTTTTTGTTTTTGGTTTTCGAAATAATGAAAAAAGCGAAGGGGAAAATTGAAGATTAAGGCAATTTGTACAGTTGGCAGGCAGGTCTGATGCTAAGAGTTCCAAAAAAAATAGTGTATTATTGCGTTTGCCCCTTGTCAATGTACTACTATGAAAAAACTGCTACTTTTTTGCCTCTTCGTATGGGAGGGTATCCATCCCGTAACGGCTCAGATTACGATCACCAATTCTGTCTTTCCCGTGGTGGGAGACACGTTTCATTATGCTTTCGGCAACCAGCCCGGGGCTATTAATCAGATATTTACCCCGCCCGGCGGCGGCCAGGCATGGAACCTGAGCAACCTGCAGCCGACCCAAACCTGGAATCAGATTATGCAAAACCCTGCCTCGGGCTCGGCCCAGGCGTCGTTCCCAGGTGCAAGTATCCTGTACAATCCGTTAAACTCCGCTTCGCAAGTTTATTTGCAGGTCACCGGAACCCAGATACTTGACATGGGCTATTTTGGTCTGGATGAGTTGGGCTTGGGCTTGAATTTATTGTTTGACAAGATACCGAACCTGGAAGAATCCTGGGTGCCGGTCAACTTCTTTGATCTCCACCAAAGTACCTCCAATGTTTTATCGGCTTTCGACGCACCGATTGCGCCGCCGATCTTGCTGAACCTGGCGCCCACGGCCGATTCTTTCCGTATCCAGGTTACATATCAGCGGGTTAGTACGATCGATGCATTTGGCACCCTGGCCATTCCCGGCGGCACTTTTGATGTGCTGCGGAAGAAACGAACGGAGTACAAGTCAATAGCTGTGGATGTAAAGGTGGCGCCTTTGGGATGGATAGATATATCCACTATCGGCGGTCAACAGATCTTCCCCTTGGGGACGGATACCATAACGACCTTTCATTTTCTGAACGACGTGTCCAAGGAAGCCATTGCAATATGCACCCTCAATACTGCGCAAAACGCGGTAACCGGTGTTCAGTACAAATCTTTGCCTCCCCCCATCGCCACCTTTACGCCGGCATTTAAGGAGGCGATGTTTACCTATCCCAATCCGGTCCAAAATACATTTTATGTGCATTTCATAAACGATGATGCTGGGGCGACCTTTCAATTAAAACTGATAAACGTACAAGGGAAACCCGTAATTGAGCAGGTTGTGGAGGCAAGCGCAGGCGAAAATGACATTTCTATTCCAGTCGCTTATCTGGCGCCCGGCATCTATGCGCTGATTCTACAGCGCAACGGGGTATCTGTTGGCCGGGCCAGGGTAGTTAAGATGTGAGTTTATGTTCAGGGGTTTGATATCCAGGTCGTAGCTGCGTATGGCGGGTCATTATATTTTCCCCTTAACTTT
>CAUJEY010000096.1 GCA_963169325.1 Bacteroidota bacterium | reverse complement strand
ACGGCGTACGTCGTCGTAGCGGCGGGTTGCACCTCGATTTGGGCGGTTTGTTGGCCCGTGCTCCATTGAAAACCCGTGCCGCCGGAGGCTGTCAGCAAAGTGGTGTCGCCGGGGCAAATCGTGTCCGGTGCAACAATCGCCGCCAGGGGCAGCGGAAAAACCGACACGCTCACCGAACCACCCGCCAGGCCGCTGCCTTGCGCATTCGATACACTGACGAGCGTGAAAACGGTGCCGGATACCGGCTCGACCGACACGGTGTGCGGGTTGTTCGAGGTCGTCACCGGCGGTTGCGGCACGCCGTTTTCGGCTAACGCAAAGGTAAAGGGAGCGGCGCCTGTGAAAAAAATCGTCAAATCGAAGCTTTCGCCCAGGCAAATGTCGCCGCCGCCGCCCAGCAGGGCCGTTAGCGGCGAACTGCACACCGCCAGCACCTCCCCCGCAGAGTTGCAGCCGAATTCGTTGGCGTCGATTTCGGCCATGCCGCCGCCGTCTAAGTACGCGCAGATGTTAGGCTGCGCGCAGCCGGCAAGCGCCTCCGATTCGGTGAGTTCGAGGTTTTTCAGCATCGAAAAATCCATATTCCCGATACCGTTCAGGGTAGTGAGCGCGTCGTTGTTTCGCACGATAAAGGCGTCTTGAAGGGCCGATTCCACGCCCGCCAGCGCGTGCAGGCTTTCGAGCACGGGGTTGTCGAAAAACCGGAGGTCCTGCCGGATCGTGTCCAGGTTTTCCAACCCGGACAGGTTTTTCAAGCCCGCGTTTTCTTGCAAAATCAGGCTCGTCACGGATTTCAAATTTTCCAAACCGGAGAGATTTTCCAACTTCGGGCAGTTGACAATAGCGAGTTGACCGAAAAATCCGTCCGAACCGACGTTCGTCAGGTGGTGCAGCCCCGCCAGCGAAGCCAGCGCATCACAGCCCGCGATCCAGAGCAGGCCGGGTACCTTGGTTAGCTTTTGGAGGGCGAGCAGGTTTTTCAAAACGGGAAGCACTTCCAGGTGCAGGCTGTTGCCGATGTGGTTCAGTGAATCCAGCCCGTCGAGGGCTTGCAGCGCGGCCGCATCGTAAATCGTCAGGTTGTCGCTGACCGATTTCAGGCTGTTCAGGCCGTGCAGGTTATGCAGTTGTGGGTTTTTAAACAGGTACAAATCCCCGCCGAGGCTATCCAGATTCTGGAGTCCCTGCATGTTTTGGAGTTGTGTCCCTTCGATACTCAAATCGCCCCGGATGATTTCGAGGTTGGCAAAACCGCTCAGATTTTCAATCGGCACAGCGCCGGGTAGTGCGCTTTGCCGCAGCGTGACCATGCCTTCTATGATCCGGCAAGTCGGATATGTGAGCGGGAACAGGTCGATCTGACTCTGTTTGGTATAAAAAATCTCCGCCGGACAGGGCAGTGGCACGCTTGCACAGGTGCCCGGATTGTCGAAAATTCGTTCCCGGACAATGCTCGTATCGAGTTGGTCGCGCAGGATGAGGGTCACTTGTCCCGGTACGGCGGCACTGCCTTCGGGCAGCAAAAACGTTTCCGGGAACCGGTAAAACCCGAGGTTCGATTCGTCGAAGCTGTTGGCCGGCAGCCCGAGACTGGAGTTCAGGGTGTAAAAATATTGATCGTTCGAACCGTTGTACATCGCCGCGTCCATTTCAAGCCGGACGCGATCGTCGGTCGGGTCGGCGGGCGTGCCGGAGTCGTCGCAAGTGGCTTTGAAAAAATTGATGCCGATAGCGGCCGGCGCATCGGGCGAGCAGTTACCGATGGCGGTTTTATAAAAATTCTTTCTCAAACCGGGGTTTGCCAAATCGCGGAAGGAGTAGGGCGACGAATAGAACAACCCTGCCGAGCCGGGGGGCAGTGCGTACGTCGCCAACACGCCATAGGCAAACGTGTCGAGTGCGGTCTCGGCGAGATCGTCGAACAGCACAAACTGTCCCGAAGTCGCCGCATCGCCGATGGATACGACTTTGAACCGCAGCACCTGCCGGTCGTCCGTGGCGTCGAGTGGGGTGCCGTTGTCGTCGCAGCTGCTGCTGTTGAAAACCGTTTGCAGCCCTGGCACGGGCGCGGGGTGGAGATTTTTCAGCCAGGCCAGGCGGTTGTAGCCGTTGAAATTGTAGAGGTAATCGGTGTCGCTGCCGTACACGAGGTCCAACTTGCCGTCGCCGTCCACGTCGTGGGCCGCCACGCCGTAGAAATTTCCGAAGTTGGGTTCGTCATAAACCGTTGTGGCAGCGGCAAATGCGCTGTTACCCAAGCCCTTGACGAAGAGGAAGCGGTTCCAATAATTGTCGCTCACTACCACATCGGTTATCCCGTCGAGGTTGGCGTCGAACACGCAAAAACGTGGTACGGCATACGAGCCCTGGTGGGCCATCGTGGCCAGCGATTTTTCCGCGCTGAAGCCCGCCGCGCCGAGATTTTGGTACCAGGCCACTTTGGTCAGGGAGGTTTGCCGGGTGCAGTAGATGTAGTCCAGCCGGCCATCGCCGTCCAAATCGGTCAGCAAATCCTGGTTGACATTGCTCGGCGAGGGCGTTCCGGCGGGAAACAAACCCGTGGGCGGCGCGAAATTGCCACCGCCCAGGTTGAGGTACACCCGGGGCGAATAGCTGTTGAAAAACAACAAACCCATGTCCAGCAGCCCGTCCTCGTTGGCATCCAGCGCAAAAGCGGCGGCACAAAACTGGATGCCCGTTTCGAGCAAATGGCCGGTGAAATTGCCCGCGCCGTCGTTTTCAAACCAGTAGAAACGCGCGTTCGCCACCACCGCGTCGGTGCCGTTGGCGGCAAACAGGTCGAGGTCGCCGTCGTTGTCGAGGTCGCCGCCGCCCACCTGTTTGCAGGAGGTGACGAGTCCGGGCAGGAGTTTCGGCGCCGAAAACTGGCCGTTGCCCAGGCCTTTTCGCCACGAAATGGAATCGCCGAGCGGCAGGGCGAGGTCTTGGACGCCGTCGCCGTCGAGGTCGCCGGAAAACGAGCGGCTGCCTGTGCCGGGCGTCGCGGCGCGTTTTTCGGCATACTGGCCGCTGCCGAGATTCTCGAGCACGATGCCGACGGAGAAAATGTCCATGTCGCCGTCGTTTTCGAGGTCGGCGATTTCGATTTCGTACGGGAGTGCCAGTTTACGATTCAGGTTTTGGGATTTCGAGAAACTCCCGGGAGCGAGATTCTCCAACCAACCCAATTGGCTGCCGCCACCTACATCGCCCACCAGAATGTCGGGTTTGGCATCGCCGTTCAAATCCAGAATGTCAGAATAGTAGTGGTCTTGCAGGTAAAAGTTGTGGTTTTTCGGCACTGGGTCGAACAGTCCGGTGGCCGCATCGAACACGAAGTATTTGGCGCGGTGGCTGCCTGCTACGCCGACGCTTCCTACGAAAAGGTCGGCGTCGCCGTCTGCGTCGAGGTCGCCGAGGCTGAGTTCGCCGCCGTAATATTGGGGCAAGGTTTGGCGCAGGGTTCGCTGGCCGCCGGCATCGAATTCGTACCAGAGGATGTTGCCGCCCGTGCCGAGCAGAAGGTCAGTTTGTCCGTTGCTGTCGAGGTCGCCGACCGACACGGCGCCGGGAAATGTGGCGAGCAGTTGTACGGTATCGAACTGGTTGTTTCCTATGTTTTTATACCAAAAACAGGCATTGTTGTGCCGCGCGATGAAGTCCTGTTTACCATCCGAGTTGAGGTCAACCTTAAGGTTGTACACATCCGCTCCGGTCACGGTGCGCAGCGTTTGGCGGGCGCCGAAACTGCCCGTGCCGAGGTTGCGTTGCCAGTGCATTTTGGTGTATTCGAGGGTGATGGCATCGGGCAGGCCGTCGGAGTCCACGTCGCAAAGTGTGGCCAAAGTATTGGCCAAAATCGTCGCCTGCGGCGCGAACTGCCCGCCGCCAAGGTTTTTGCGCCAGGCGCGGTCGAAAACCAGGTCGGGCAGGCCGTCGGCGTTCAGGTCTTCAAACGCCCCGGTGAGGAATCCGATGGAATTGACCATGTCGGCGGTCATGATTTCGTGGTCGTTGGAAAAATTGCCCGCGCCGTCGTTTTCATACCAGATGAGGCTGACCAAGTGCGCGCCCAGCAGGTCGGCGTCGCCGTCGCCGTCGAGGTCGGCGGGCCAAATGCCGAGTTGGTTGGCGTTGGTGCTTTGGGTGAGAATTTGGGGGGAGTTGCCGAATTGGGCGGTTGCTTGTTCGGGGATGAAACAAAGGCAAAGCGTGGTAAGACAGAGTTTGGATAGATGAGAATACACTGGGAATGAATTTTCAGATAAAGATGATGGTATCAATATGGCCCTAAAAACCTTTCCCCATTAAAATGAATCATGTGAGAAGGCGAATCTGCCACCCAAACCTCTGTCTCCCAAGCAATGTCGCCAAGGTATTTTCCCATTACTGACCGAGTTGGAAATGCGGTGAATCCATCATAGGAGTGATACCTATTAATGGTGCTTCTGCCATCTTCCACGATTTTTCCGGTGTGAGATTGAGTAAAGCGAGCAAACAAAGAGCCGAACGCTCATTGTGCTGTTCCCGTGGAAGCCCTACAAATTTGATGATTTGCAGTGCCTGGTCTATTTTATCATGGGTCATAGAAGGGAATCAATCTTTGCGTCAATTATGGCTTGGTCAAAATTCGACAGGGTTGTTGCCCATTTGCCGAGATCAATAAGCACCTTCTTACTTGGGTATTTCAACAAACGCAAATCAGTTGCATTTACTTGAGTGTGCCCGTTGAACTGCCGGAAGTAGTTATCAATCATGGTTGAATTCAGGTAAACCGCCAAACCTAATGCCATTTCTTCCTGCAAACCTTTCTTACCCTGGTGAAACACATTCAAGTGATTTTCAAAACCGACAAGTTCTCCCGGGAGGTCAGCCGGAGTAACGATGCGGGCAACAATGCGCCGTTTTTCTTCTTTTGCAGAAAAGCGGCGCACGAGTGTGTAGCATCCAGTCGGAAAAAATTGCTTCCTGGTTTCTGGTGCGATACGTAATGCGTTCGATTTTTTAAAGTTGAGTTTAGGCCAGTCGACATTCTTCTGCCCGAAGTGGGCCGGGTACAGTAACGGCGCACCGTCTATACCCAACTCCTGTTGCAAAAAATCTTTTACCCTAAAATCTACCACCGGTCCTGTTGATACTTCCACTCCTAAGTCGGTGAGTGAATAAATGAAATTTTCGGATGAAGCAATTTGTTGGTCGATTTTTGCCGAAGGAATATGAATGAATTTTTCCGGATCGGCATCGGAAACAATCCTTCCAAAAGGCAGGGTAAATTCATGGTAGTCGCGAAAATCATCATCGGTTGATGCTGATATTTTCACTTCACCCTGCGGAATATTTTTGACCAGGTGGATGATAATGTTTTCCTGCAGAACGCCGTCATCTTTGAAGGCCTTGTTCCGTGAATCAAAAATATGGATTTGCCTGATGGCTGTTTTACTTAGGAGAAATTCCCGAAACGGACGATAATAAAGCCCGTTACAGAAACTCCGGGGAATGATAGCTACCAACTCACCGCCATCTTTTAAAAGTAAGACAGCAAGCGCTACAAAACCGGAATACAAGTTTACCGTTTCAACGCCGACTTTTCTAAGTAATCGCCGGTGGGTAGAATCGCTGTTTATCTTTCGGTACGGCGGGTTAAGGATTGCATAATCAGCAGGTTTATGCCTGCCGAACATATAACTGATGACTCCTTCCTGGATGAAATCTCCCTCGACGATTTCAGGAATGACCCGAATACCTGTTTCCATTAAATGGATAGCATGTTCGGAAAGATTCGCTTTTAAGGATGACGACACCGCACGATCCAACTCGTAGGCGAGAAGGTCAATTTGTTGGCGCGGTGGCTTGCCAAACTTTTCAAGGAAAGCAACAGTGAGTGATCCCACACCGGCGCCGGCATCAAGGAGCCGGATTTTAGTCTGCCCCTGATCCTGAAAGAGGGATGCCATGAAACGCGCGATCCGGAAAGGCGTAAAAAATTGCCCTAAATCAGCGCGTTTCGCCTGATCAAGTTGCTGTACTTTTTCCCTTCCGGATATATCGATTTGCGCGAACATGGGTAATTTTGATGCCTAAGATATAAGCATATACTTTTTGTTTAAATCCGACCCAAAGATAAAATATTTAGTAGTAAGTTTCAAATTTGAACCAATAAATTTGCAAATGGCATGACTTGGACATTTCGAGGTGAACAAATTCAAATAAACAATTTTAAATCAAGATACCCTGCCGTGGAGCCTCTTGAAACGTGATGACGAATATTGTGCGGACCTTGGCCAAATTTAGAGAACAAATGCGGACAAAGTCCGCACAATATTCGTCATCGCGTTTCAAGACGCTCGACAGCAAGATTTTTTAAATAAATTCATTATGAAATTAATTTTTATAATACTTGCGCTAGAGATAACCTTATCCTCTTCTGCATTTTCGCAACCAAACTTTACTATAATATCAAATATTAATTTTGAACGTGATACTATCGGCCCTTTGGACCCACTTGTTTTTAATTTTAGCATTACTAATGTCTCTGATTCAAGCATTGAAATTTTTCCTGTAATATTTCAAGACAGAGAACTATTATATGGTCATTTTAATATAGAATATAAAAACAAACACGATCAGGAATGGAGAATACATGCGATTAGAAACCAAAATTATGAACACCAGTATGGTGTTAAATCTAATTTAATGAAAATTGAGCCTGGAAAAGTCGTTACTTCGGAAAAAATTATATTTTCATTTCGAGACTTTTTCGACTCTGTTGAAGTAGGATCGGAATACGAATTTCGAATAAATTCCCAGAAAATCGGACCTTCTTTAAATAAGAAAGATAATGCCTTAAAGATTGATTTCAAAGTATCTAAATTGCTTATTGCCAATTACTCAGGCGACGACAAACGGGTTTATGAATATGTGAAAAAACTACCTGAACCAGACTTCTTTTATCAACCCTTGTATACTGAACATTTAATTTATTATGAAGACGATAAAGCAGAGCCAGATTATCCTTGTTTGCAAGACGCGGAATTCATTGCAAACAATTTTTCGGGTTCAAAATTTACTCCCTGGATCAATTTATATATCTCTTCAATATACGTTAGAATTGCCAAAAATTTTCAATTAAAATCAAACAGAGATACATGTATTAGATATTTACGAAAATCAAAGTATTTTCTCGAAAAAGTGAATGTAATAGAACATAGTTCCTATGTCCAACCTTTTATTGATTCAATTTATGTAGGTTATATAGACATTGTTAATGATCTTTACCCTAATGGCGACATTCCCCTAAATATACTGAATGAATATATTTATAAAAAGTAACTGGGTAGCCACTACCGCCGAGCATAGGCTTCGCATATTCCGCGAATCACGGGTTTGTCATCCTGAGCGTAGCGAAGGAGCCGGGGCGCAGCCCACAAATAGAAATTAAACATCACCTCTATCTTTGGTGGCTGCGCCCCGGTTCCTTCGCTACGCTCAGGATGACAAACCCCTGGTATTCAAATATGCATGGCTGATACGCGGCGGTATCGGCTAGCCCTTGCTGTCAAACGTCTGAAGACGATCGACAGCAAGGGTTTGCAAGATTCAGCGTTTTTTTGGCATTTAACTACAAGATGGGTGGTTTTTTGAGCAGTTGGGGTTGAGTCAAAAGAACTGGGTAGCATGTTTTCAAAATCCCGAAGGGATTTCAAAACGTGCTAACCAGTTACGTCTTTGGTTAGAAAATGGCAACAAATTTTTCACCACGGTGACATGGAGCCGCACCCATCCCAGGCACCCGACATATGGCACGGTGATGGATTTTAAAGACCGTCAAAATCATTGTCAGGCATGATCTCTGTCATTATACGTTTTTTTTACCCGAAAATACCTTTACAGGTTTTAGGGCTTTAAAATAATAATAATAATATGCCGAGAAAAAAGAACCCGATCGCCACCAAAACGGCTGATAACACAGCATTTACAGAAAATAACGAAACAGCAGACAATGCAATCAGCTTGGAGCATGCTTTGAAAACGGAAATCCGGGAAGTGAATAGCGGGGATGTGACAGGCGGAAGCACCGATGAAGAGGCAAAAATTAAAACGGTGAATCGCAAAATCCGCGCGAAAATCAATAACGAAGTGGCCGTCCTGATGGACAAAATGACACACGTCGAACCGGACGAACAAGCCAGACGAAGCAAAATCGAGGACTACCTGAATAATTTTCCGGTGGAAGAGCGGGAAATACTGGTGAGCATCCTCCATGAGGAAATCAAACAAAAAAAGAAAAAGAGTAAAAACGCCAATTCCGACGAGGAATTGGCCGCAGACTGGCGCGAGGGCGGCTATCCGTACAAAAACCTGATGTCGCGCAAGAACTACGAAATCCAAAAATACAACCTCCAGGTAGAGTTGCTAAAGTTGCAGGCGTGGACGAAAAAAACCGGCAACCGCGTTGTGATTCTCTTTGAGGGCCGCGATGCCGCCGGAAAAGGAGGCACAATCAAGCGGGTGATGGAACACCTCAATCCTCGCGGCGCCCGGGTGGTAGCCCTCGAAAAACCTACCGATGAGGAGCGTGGCCAATGGTATTTCCAGCGTTATATCAAACATTTGCCGAGCTCGGGAGAAATCGTTTTATTCGACCGTTCGTGGTACAACCGTGCGGGTGTTGAAAATGTCATGGGGTTCTGTACCAAAGAGGAATACGCCGAATTTATGCGGCAAGTGCCCGAATTTGAGCGAAATCTGGTACGCAGTGGTATTATTTTAGTGAAATTTTGGTTTTCCGTCAGCCGCGACGAACAAAAGAAACGTTTCAAAGACCGGGAGAGCCACCCCCTCAAACAATGGAAACTCTCGCCCATTGACCGCGCGTCTTTGGATAAATGGGGCGACTATACCACGGCCAAAGAAAATATGTTTTTCTTCACCGACACCTCCGATGCCCCATGGATAGTGGTTAAATCGAATTGTAAAAAACGCGCCCGCCTCAATGCCATGCGCTATATCCTCCATAAAATCCCTTACAATGAAAAAAATCAGAAAATGATAGGCCGCCTGGATCCGCTGATCGTAGGCCGCTCGAATGTCATCTATGAAAAAGGCGAGAACTTACAGATGCTGAACTACGGGCCCGATGCGATTGCGCGTTGAGACGCTACCGAAAAGCAGCCTCCAAAAACGACCATCTCCCCATGTGCGGACTTTGTCCGATTTAGAGTACAAACGCCGACAAAGTCCGCACAATTTTCGTCATCGCGTCTGAAGACGCTCGACTGAAAGGTTGACTTTTGATACAATCTCTCATATCAGATGGCTCACTGCGTTCGCCATGACAGTTCGATAATATTAAATTTTCCGTCGGATTTCTCGCTGTGCTCGAAATATTCAAAGCGTTCCCGGTAAATTTCGAGCGCAGCGAAATCCGGCGGAAAATTACGCTCCGTGAGCTGTCATGTCGACTGAAAGGAGACATCTGATTTTATCGTGTCAAAATAGTACTGAGTCAAATGTGACTACATTTGGCTAAAATTGGTTTGCCTGGATAAGTTTTGTAACTATTCGTAAGCTATTGCCAGGATAAGTAGTTTCAATTTTGATGGGAATCAATCTAAATTCGTCATACCATACAACTTCCTCTCGATTCGAATATATTTCTTTAAAAACTAGCGTGGGGATTAATTGATCAAAAAATACTTGATTCTCTCTGTGCATAAAATAAGATTTGAAAGAATCAGGCATGGTTTTTAATTCTATTTTACCATTTTCACAAAATATACTGTCTCCCATCAAAGAATATTGCGTTTGATAATGACTACTGTCAAGAAAACAGTTAATTTTATTGTTTTCATTTAACAACCTAAATTCTTTACTACATACAAATGTTTTTATCAATGTATCAACCGAAATTACATTGTAAGAAACTTGGTCTTTGTTTACATAATAATGTCTAAAACAATGACAAGACTCTGGCATTATATATACATTCATATTAAAAAACCACCTTCGCTTGTTATCTTGAATTAATAAAGCTTGTTTATAGTAATCAACAAAAACAGTATCGCTGATTCTATTATACAGGTTACGCCATCCCATTTCATCTATCTCTTGTTCAAAAATATTGGCAGAAAGCACATCGGGGTATATATTTGTAGTTTCGTATAAGTAATATACGCACGATTCCTTCTTGCTTTGTTGGCAAAGCAATAGCCCGATGAACAAAATTTGAAATACGCACGACAGTAATATATTTTTCAAGAAGTGTGATTTAAGAAAAGGTTCCATGTTATTCGGTCTTTTTTCAGCGCAACAAAATTACCTCGCCTTTCGCCAAAATTTCGCCCGTGCCAGCCACCGAAGTTTGATATTTTAAAATGAAAATATACACGTCGGAAGGGGCTTCCAGGTCATTTATCCGGCCATCCCAACTTGTATCAAAATTGGTGGAATTGAAAACCGACTGCCCCCAACGATTGAAAACTTCCATCTCATATTTCAAAAATTGGCAATCCGAAACCGGTCGAAAAAAGTCATTCACATCATCATTATTTGGGGTGAAAGCCGTTGGAAAATTGACCAAACAAGGGCAATCCGTTTTTTCCTCGACCGTATATTTTTGAAAAAAATCAACACAACGAACTCGAATCGAAGCAGTTTTTGAGCCGTCGCCCGGGCGCAACACCCGTTCGCAACCCTCAAAACCATCGTCCCAAATACAAGTGGCTGACCATCCGGTCGCCGGAGATACCAAAACCGAGTCGTTTCGACAAATCTGAAAAACAGTGTCGCGGTCGGGAAATATTTGGGTGGAATCGCAGATTTTTTCAATTTCTAAATCAAAATCATGCTCCGTCAAATTCAAATTGATGGATGGAAATTGCACCTTTTTGACTTCATAAATTATTGGCGATTTTGGCAAGATATTGTCTTGCGAATGGCTTGGCGGCAATGAAATGGTGTCACCCAGGCAAAAATTCACGGTTTTATCGAGCGAAATTTTCAACACTTCGATGCGCCCGCCGGACTCGCCGAGCACTGCCATCGAACCATCGGCGAGCAAAACCTGGTCGTGTGCCTTGCGAAAAACATCCGTTTTTGGATGAAAATGTCGGGTCGAAATTTGCCGCCCGAGCGAATCAAAAACGAGCAAAGCCCACTGCATTTCGGATGTGTTTTGTGTCGCGACGATGGCAAAACGTTTGTCGGGGAGCGCAGTCACTTGGCGCGGAACCCAAGCATTGGAGTTCGCCAGCCCTAATCCATTGGCTTCAAATTGGTCGCCGCTGAACAAGTATTTTCCCTGCAAATCGAAAAAACGCAGCAGGATTTTTCCGGTCGTATAAAGTGGACCTGCGAGCGAGGGATAGATAATTTTATCGCCAAAAATGAGCGGTTTTGAACGTTCCCAGCCCGAAGCAGGATCGGAAAAAAACACGGTCCAGTCTACTTTTTCGGTGTTCGGATTGAACGAAATCCACTCGTCCAGTTTTCGGATGAGCAAATTCCCGTTCGGCATATTGGCATAAAAAGGCACGCCTGCGCTGCCCAGCCCATAGAAACCATAGGCTTGTGCGATGTCGCCGGTTTCTGGATTGAGGTAAATCAAATTTTGGTATTGCTCCTGCCCATTGAAAAAAACGCTGCCAAAACAATACCGTCCGTCGGCAGCCACATGAAAATCGGATTTGCCTAAACTACTGTTGAAAGCGAATCTTTTTTGCCACAAAATTTTGCCATTGGCATCCAGTTTTATGGCAAAAACGTGGTCGTCGCCACTCAAGTCATAACGTTGAAAAAGCATGGCTACGTCGCCCGACGGGCCTGAAACCATGCCCGAGCAAGAGGTAGAAGTCGGCATTCCAGCCAGCCGGCGAGCCCACACGACCTCGCCGCAAGAGTCAATTTTTATGGCAAAAATGTTGTCCGTCGCCCAATCTTTGTTGGCAAAAACGAAGCCGCTGTCCGGCGTGGCCTCCATTTTGTACTCGCCTGAAAAAATGCCCATGCTGGTGGGTTTCAGGTTTTCAAAACGATAATGAAAGTAACGGTTTTGGCAATTTGTTTTTTCTAAAAAACTGAAAATAAGCAGATTAGTAAAAAATAGAATGGTGGAGATTTTTGAAAAAGGCATTTTGTAAACTTAAGATTATTTGAAAAAAGCAAGGGCACTTCGTGTAAAACGTGATACATTTTTTCACCACGGAGGCACGGAGACACGGAGACGAGAGGGGTTCTATAGCCGGAATCGGCAGCATGCGTATTAAAATTTCAAAACCAGCCGCACCGCCGACCTTTCCCCATCCGACACCCGCACCAAAAACGCGTTCGGAACATCGAAGAGGTTCAAAACCTCGCTGAGGTTTGGCGTGTTTTTTTCTTTTTCAAAAACCTGCAACACCCGCCCCTCCAAACTCAGGACTTCAACTTTCACCGTACCAAAAAAGTCGTTTTCCAGCAAAATTTGGAGGGACTGACCCTCGGAAATCGGATTGGGAGACACCTGAAAATTAAATTGTAGTGGATAGTCGGAAGTTGAAACAAGGCACCCGCTCTCCACTTCCAAAATCGAATTACAGATCGGCAAATTCTCGGCAATCACAGTCTTGGAAGGGTCGTCATTTTCCAGGTACCGGCATATTGCCTGCACGGAGCAGGTACTCAGGTTGGGGTTTCTTTCTATTTGCAGGGCGTTTATCGACACCGGGTGGTGGAGCGCTAAAAGGTCGTCGAGCACCGGATTATCTGAAAGTTGCAGCACCGACAACGTGTCGCCCGCGATCGTATTCAGCGCTTGCAGGCCGTTCAGGCTTTTCAGGCCGGCGTTTGCAAACAGGCTGACCCAACGCGCAGATTCCAGATTTTCCAAACCTTTCAAATCTTCGAGTGCATCGCAATACGCCACAGATATGCCCGCCGATTTCAAATTGTTGAACCCTTCCAAATTTTTCACCCCGCCCAGTTGCCAGAGTTGCAGTTGCCTGCCGATGGTATCGAGGTTTTCCAAGCCGGCGAAATTTTGCAAGGTGGAGGCCGTGTCGGAAAGCCAAAAGTCGCGCCCGATTTTTTGCAAACTGCTCAGGCCAACAAGCGATTCGAGGCTGGGGCTGTCGAAAAACAATACGCTCAAATCGCGCCCGACCAGCCGAAGCGAATCCAGCCCGGTGAGGTTCGGCAGATGCGTCCGGCTAATGTTGACATCACCGTGCACCTCCAGCAGTTGCTGGAACCCGAGCAGGTTTTCGATGTGGGGCACACCCGCGGCGGGCAACAGTTCGTGTACCGTCAAATCGCCCGACAGCACCCGGCAGCCCGGATATCTGATCGAAAATGAGTCGATTTCGCTTTGCCGGTGGCAATAAACGGACAAAGGGCAGGGCAATGGCGCACCGGAGCAGGTGCCCGGATGGTCGAAAACGAACTGCCGGACGAGGTCCAAATTGTTAAAGTCCTGCAAGGTCAGCACAACTTTTCCGGTGATGGCCGCGCTGCCCGGCGGCAACTCGAAGTAGTTTTCTTTAGCATAAAAACCGAAGTTGGCGGAAGTCGCCGGGTTAACGGCCCAACCCAGATTGGTGGAGAGGAAAAACCGGGTCGTCGGGGTTGGGGCGTTATAGATTTTTGGCGTGAGCCAAAAAACAACTTTGTCATCGGTCGGGTCGCTGGGCGTACCGTTGTCGTGGCAGGAGATTTTGTAATCTGCCACCTGGATGGCAGCAGGCGCCGTGGACGAGCAGGTGTTGCCCGCATCGAAACTGAGGGTGTCGGATGCTGTTTGAAACACCAAATCCCGAATAATGAATCGTTTTACACTGCCGTCGCCCGCGCTGCCAGGCGCCAGGGAGAACGAAATGTTCTGGTCGTAAAAAAAGGTGTCTACCAGCTCGCCCGTCTCGAAATCGGAGACCGTGTAGCGTGTTGAACTATTGCCGGAGCCGTTGACTTTCAACGAGATGTTCAGAATATCGTCCGTCGCGTCGCCGGGGGTTTGGTTGTCGGAACAGGCGGTTGATTTTTGTGCCACGGCGAATAAGCCGGCTCCGGGCGACACATTTTTCAGGATGCACAGTTGATGCAGCGGAGTGCCGTCTTCGGGGTGCCGGCGACCGAAAAGCAGATCCGGTTTGCCGTCGCCATCGTAGTCGTGGTGTGCCACCATGTGGTAATCGCCCGAGCCGATTTCGTTGTGTATGACGGTATGCGGTGCAAAAACGCCCGGCGCGGTAGCTCGCACGAAATGCAGTTCGTTGAAAATCCAATGGCTCACCACCACATCGGGCAAGCCGTCAGAATTGGCATCGTAGATCGTGATGAAGCAGTCCATATAGCCCGCCCAGGTGACCGTCCAGATGATTTTTTGGTCGGAAAACGTGCCATTGCCTAAGTTTTTGTACCAAAATACTTTCGGTATCCCGGTCAGCGCCCGTTGGGCGAAAACGAGGTCGGGCAGCCCGTCCAAGTCCAGATCATAGATGATACGCTGCACGACGTTGAGCGGTTCGGGTGTGCCGCTGGGGAAAACATATTGAGACGGGCCAAATTGTCCGCCGCCCAAATTGCGATACCACACTGTCGAGTTGGCATTGAAAAAAGTCAAAACCAAATCCAGCCGCAGGTCCTGGTCAAGATCAAGCGCAAACACGCCGGAGCATTGTTGAACGCCCATTTCGAGCAAATGCGGGGTGAAATTGCCATTCCCGTCATTTTCAAACCAAAAAAACAGGGCGTTTTGGTAGATGGTCGCGGAGCCGTTGGCGGCAAAAAGATCTATGTCGCCGTCGCCGTCGAAGTCGCCGCCGGCCACTTCGCGACATTGCAAAACGAGGGCGCCGAGAATCATTTGGGGCGTGCCGAGGGTGTTATTGCCCAAATTTTTGCGCCAGCCGATGCCGTCGCCTACGGGCAAAGCCAGGTCCTTCAGCCCGTCGCCGTCCAAGTCTGCGCGAAAGCCCTTGCCGCCCAGGCCTTTGAACCGGCGTTTTTCGGCGTACTTTCCGCCACCCAGGTTTTCGATGAGCCAGGCGTTATTGACCAAAATATCGTTGTCGCCGTCGCTCTCGACATCTAATGATTCAATGGAAGTTGGCACCGTGAAGCCGTAAAAAATCTCGGCAGGTTTGGTGAAAATACCCGGCGCAGCGGCTTGTTCGAGCCAAGCGGGAGCGGCGATACTGAGGTTCGTGACCAAAATATCGTTCCTGCCGTCGTGGTTCAGGTCGGCGATTTTGACCAAACCGTAGTCCGGAAAAAAGCCCGGCGAGGGCACTTGTTCGCTGTTGCTGAATGTACCCGTGTTTTCCAGAAAGGAAAAAAACGCGCCGTTCGAGTTGACATGCCCGACCATCAAATCCGCCTGCCCGTCCTGCGTGAGGTCGCCGAGCGCGAGTTCGCCGCCCTGGTATTTGGTTGAAACTTGTTGGACGAGGTTCAGTTGTTCGTTGCCGTCCAGGGTGTGCCAGTTGATTTGTCCGTCGGCATGCGCGGTGAAAAGATCGGTTTGACCATCCGAATTGAAATCCTGGGCAAGCAGTTGGGCCGGGGTTTCCGGGAAAAGTTGGATCGCCTGAAACGTCGCGTTCCCCAAATTTTTCAACCAAAAACCGCCGCCGTCGGCACGGGCCAGGATATCTGTTGCGCCATCGCCGTTGAGGTCGGTAGCTGTGAAAACCAGGGGATTAGCCGCCATCCACAGGATTTGGGCCGGCGCAAAACTCCCGTTGCCAAGGTTTTTTTGCCAAAAAATTTGGGCATCTGAGCAGGTAAGCGCATCGGGCAATTGGTCGCCGTCGAGGTCGGCCAGTTCGGCGAGCGGGTTATCAAAAACGGCCGTTTGCGGAGCAAAACTTCCGCCGCCCAGGTTTTTCCGCCAAAACCGGTCGGCGGCCAGGTCCTTCAATCCGTCGGCGTCGAGGTCGGCAAAACGAGCCTCGAAAAAACCGGTTCGTTCGGGCAGGTCCACCAGGAGCAAAACCGAGTCGTTGTAATAATTTTCCAGGCCGTCGGAGCGGTGCCACACGATGTGGTTTTTGTGGGTCAGCACCACGTCGCGGAAGCCGTCGCCGTCGAGGTCGTGAATGCCTATTTCGAGGAGTTTGGCGTAGGGCGTGGAGCCAAGGTCATCTTCGATGATTTGGGCGGTTTGGTCAAACTGGGCGGCGGTTTTAGTGGAAAAAAAGAGGCAGCAAAGGGCTGCCGGCAGGAGGGTTTTTTTGTAAAAAGCGTTCATTGACAAGGGTTAGTTTTTGTGCTGCTTCTTTTATTTTTAAATGCCGGCAAAGGTAGCCAGTTTTATCGGCGTCATAGGCAGGAGTGATCTGAATCATCTTTGCGGAACTTGTCCTGCGGGTAGATTTACGCCGTGTTATTCATTGGGGTTGAACGTGCCGGTTACCGTGCCGGCAGCATTGAGATTTTTATTGGCAGACAGTTAAAAAAGAAAATGGAAACTACCCGGAAGATAAGACTCACCAAATCCTTCACCTTTGAAATGGCGCATGCCCTCACGGGCTACGACGGCGCTTGATTTTTAAAGATTTTTTTGGGCGGAATGTGGTAAATAAAACAACATTCCGCCCATATTCATTAAAAGTTTTCGGGCGGAATGTTTATGTTTGCAAGATTATTGCAGCGATTAAAGGACAATTCACCTATGGAACAATCAATGGTAGGCCGGCAACAGGAACTAGCCGTTTTAGAAAAAGCTTTTTTATCAAACGAGGCAGAATTGGTTGCCGTTTTTGGTCGCCGCCGTGTAGGGAAAACCTTTTTGGTACGAGCAGCGTACGCAAAAAAGATAGGTTTTGAAATGACCGGTATTCAGAATGGCAGCGTGCGCGAACAGTTGCAGCACTTTACAGATCGGCTCAACTACCATGCACGACCAATCCTGCCCTTCAGTGCGCCGCATAATTGGCAGGAAGCGTTTCAGATGTTGATTATATATCTGGAAAAACAATTCAAAGGAGGGAAGGTGGTCGTTTTTTTGGATGAATTTCCCTGGTTAGCTGCGCGGAAGTCCGAGTTTTTGCGGGCTTTTGGACTTTTTTGGAACAGTTGGGCATCACAAAATAATGTGGTTATCGTCATCTGCGGTTCCGCGGCATCCTGGATGATTACCAATGTTGTGCGTGATAAAGGTGGACTACATAACCGGATTACGCGTCGCATACACCTCTTTCCTTTCAATCTTTATGAAACTGAACAGTTTTTAAAGAGTAGAGGAGTACGACTGGACCGTTATCAATTGGTACAACTCTACATGGCCATGGGCGGTATTCCGCACTATTTAAAAGAGGTAGAAGCCGGAAAAACAGCGATCCAAAACATTGATCAAATCTGCTTTTCGCCACAGGGCTTGCTGCGCGAAGAGTTTTTGCAGCTCTATCCCGCACTTTTTGATCGTGCTGAAAATCATATTCGCGTCGTTCGGGCATTAGCGGGTACCTGGCAGGGCATGACCCGTGCCGACATATTGCAGCAAACGGGTTTTTCGGATGGCGGCAACAGCTCCAATACCTTGGAAGAATTGGTTAATTCCGGTTTTGTCGGCGCCTTTTATGCTTTTGGCAAAAAGAAAAAAGAACTCCGTTACCGTCTGACTGACGAGTTTTCGCTGTTTTATTTGCAGTTTATTGAAGACAAACGCGGAGAAGGCGCGGGTACCTGGGAACGGTTTGCCCAAACACAGTCGTGGAAAAGTTGGAGCGGATACGCATTCGAAAGTATTTGCCTGAAACACGTCCCTGCTATAAAAAAAGCGCTTGGAATTTCCGGCATATACACCGAAGCATCTGCTTATTACTTGCGAAACAGCGATTTCGGGCGCGGTATTCAAATCGATTTGCTTTTAGACAGAAACGATCAGGCCATCAATCTGTTCGAGATCAAGTTTTACCAGACGCCCTTTGTGGTAACCAAAGAACAAGCCGACGCGTTTCGCCTGAAAACGGCTATTTTTAAAACTGCAACCAGTACCACGAAACAGGTATTTTTTACGCTGTTGACAACTTTTCCCATTGTCCAGAACGAACATAGTCTTGGCACGGTGGATATTGCCCTGGATATGAGTTGTTTGTTTGAGCCTTTTTAAATGCCGGCAAGGGTAGCCGCTTTTATCGGCGTCATAAGCAGGAGTGATCTGAATCATCTTAACGGAACTTGTCCTGCCGGTAAATTTATGCTGTGGTTTTATTCACAAAATCTTTTTAAAACATTCAACCATGGCACTCAATTTCAATAAATACGCCATTGACGGCGAACAATTCGTCAAAGAAGTGGCCACCGAAATAGATACCCCCTGGGATATTGCCAGAGGCGGCAGAATCATGCGCGCGGTGCTGCACGCTTTCAGAGACCGCTTGCCCCCGCGGGAGTCACTTCAGTTGATCTCCCAATTGCCCATGCTCATCAAGGCGATTTATGTAGATGGGTGGAAAATGAAGGAGGAAGACCGGCATTTGCGCCATTTGGGCGATTTTATCGAAGCGGTTCGGGAGGCCGGCGGAAGGGCTACGATTGATGATTTTGTCACGGATTACGATGTGGAGCACGCCGTACAGGCCGTGTTTAAAGTACTGAAAAACCACGTTTCGGAAGGCGAAATCAAGGACGTGCTGGCTACCCTTCCCGGAGAATTGCGGCCGCTGCTGGAGAAATCATAAATAAAGCATGAAGGAAGTCCACAAAATAAGACTCACCAAGTCTTTTACCTTTGAAATGGCGCATGCCCTCACCGGCTACGACGGCGCCTGTAAAAACCTCCACGGGCATTCGTTCCGGCTGGAAGTAACCGTACGGGGTACGCCCCTCCAACACCCCGGTCACCCCAAGGATGGGATGGTGATGGATTTCAAAGACTTGAAAAAAGTAGTTCAGGGCAACGTACTGGATGTTTTCGACCATGCCTTGGCATTGAACGAATCGACGCCGCGGGCCGTCGTGCAGGCACTGGAAAGTCATTTTGAAAAAATAGTACTCCTGCCCTTTCAGCCGACGAGCGAAAACATGGTATTGCTCCTGGCCGATAAAATAGGGGCGGCATTGCCCTTCAATGTCGTGTTGTACCGCCTGAAGTTGTATGAAACGGCGACCTCCTGCGCCGAATGGTGTGTGGAGGATGGTGAAGCGCTGTCACCTTAGCGTTTGATTAATTTTTACCTATCATGAAACTACTCCCGGAACAACTTCGCAAAACATACGACCCCCTGTTATTGCCGCCATTCGACCCCCAAAACGGCGAGGCAGTAAAGGCCATTATCGGGCAGGAACGCGCGGTAAAAGCGCTGAAATTCGGCCTGGGTACCAAAGGTCAGGGGTTTAACATATTCATCGCCGGCGTACCCGGCACCGGAAAACAAACGGCCGTCCGGCATTTTCTGAAGGATATGGCCAAACAGGAGCCCTCCCCCGGCGATTGGTGCTACGTGAACAACTTTGCCGACCCCTATCAGCCCCGCAAACTCAGTTTGCCGAAAGGCGAAGCCCGCAAGTTCCGGAATGATGTTTATCAGTACGTACACAGCGCCTGGGCGGCCCTGCTCAAAGTTTTTGAAAGCGAAGAATACACCCGGAAACGCGAAACGATCATCCAGAAACTGCGGGAAGAAGAGGCCGGCATCTTCGATGTTTTGGGCCAAAAAGCCTTTGACAATAAATTTGTAATTCAACGAACGCCGCTGGAACTGATCGCCGTCCCCATGGTGGATGGGCGCCCTATGACGGATCAGGAATTTATCGCCTTGGACCAGGAAAAACAAGATGTTATTCTGGAAAAACAGGATAAACTGAAAGAAGACCTTCGGCAGGCCGCCCGGCAAATGAAAACCCTGGAACGCAAAACCGACCAGTCGCTTTTAGACCTGGAGCGAAAAGTTGCCTCCGCTACGCTGGACAGCCTGCTGGAAGATATTGCCGGCAAATACAAATCCCAGACCGCGGTGACTCCGTTTCTGGACGACCTGAAATCAGATATCCTGGAGCACCTGCATGAGTTTATTCAATTCAAACCGGACCAAAAACCGGAAGGCGCGCTACAACAGGTAACCAAAAATGGAACAATCCCGCGCCGCTACGAGGTCAATATATTTGTCGAAAATGCCAAAACCGACGGCGCGCCCATCATACTCGAACTGAACCCCACATACAGTAACCTCTTCGGGAAAATTGAAAAAGAATCGGTGATGGGAAACTGGGTGACGGATTTTACCCTCATCCGCAGCGGTGCGCTGCACGCCGGCAACGGCGGTTATCTCATCCTGCCCGCCACAGAAGTGCTACGCAACTACTTCACCTGGGACAGCCTCAAACGCGCCCTGCGAAACGGCGAGATCGTGATCGAAGAGCCGTCCGAACAACTGGGCTTCCTCACCACCAGAAGCCTCAAGCCGGAACCCATCCCGCTGCAGGTACAGATCATCCTGATCGGCAGCCCGATGATCTATTTTTTGCTGTACGAGTACGACGAAGATTTTAAAGAACTATTCAAAGTAAAAGCGGATTTCGATACCGTGATGGAGGCCTCTGCAGCGAACGTAACGGACTTTTGCGCTTTTATCCAAAATGTATGTACGGAGGAAAAACTGCTGCCCCTGAACCCGGGCGGAATGGCTAAACTGCTCGAATACAGCCACCGGAAAGCGGAAGACCAGGACAAACTGTCGATTCGTTTCGGCGAAATCATCGACTTGGTGAAAGAAGCGAACCAGTACGCCGCAAAAGACAAGGCGGCGCAAATCGGACCCGATCATATCCGGCAGGCAGGCGCCGAACGCCTGTACCGCTCCAACCTCTGGCAGGAGAAAATCCAGGAGATGATTCAAAAAAAGATGATCTTCATCGACGTGGCAGGCGCCGAAGCCGGCCAGGTCAACGGCATTTCGGTCATTAGCCTGGGCGATGTGGCCTTCGGCCGCCCCAATCGTATCACGGCCAGCGTCAGCGCCGGCGGAGCGGGCATCATCGACCTGGAACGGGAAGCCAAACTCGGCGGCCCCATTCACACCAAAGGCGTGCTCATCCTGTCCGGCTACCTGGCCGAAATGTTCGGGCAGGACAAGGTCATAAGCCTGTCCGCCCAACTGGTATTCGAACAAAGTTATTCGGAAATTGAAGGCGACAGCGCTTCGAGCGCCGAACTCTACGCCCTGCTGTCGGGGCTTTCCGGGCTGCCGGTGCGCCAGGGTATCGCCGTTACCGGATCGGTGAACCAGAAAGGCGAAATTCAGGCCGTGGGCGGGATCAATGAAAAAATTGAAGGCTTCTTCGATGTGTGCCGGATGGTCGGCCTGACCGGCGAACAAGGGGTGCTCATCCCCGCCAGCAACCAGACCAACCTGATGCTGAAAGAAGACGTGGCAGCGGCCGTCCGCGACGGTAAGTTCCATATCTGGGGCGTTCAAACCATAGAAGAAGGGATCGAAATCCTGACGGGCGTAAAGGCCGGCAGATTGCCCGATACCGAAAGGGTTCGTTTTGAACCCGGTTCCGTTTTCGATTTGGTGAACAAACGTTTTACGGCGTTTTCGGAAATTCTGCACGAGCGCGCTGCGCCAAGATGGGATGGCCGGCGGCGGCGGGGTGTGCGTTTATAGAAAAGAAGCGAAACCGTCTTGGGCGGACTTCGCAGAAAGGAATTGACTATTACGGAAACGGAAAAGGTAAAAAGGGGGAAAACGAATTAAAAGCGCGACAACAAACGCTACATAATCGTGGAATAAATCTCCGAAGAGAGATCAAAAACCAGTCCGGAACCAGCGGTGGGTGTGGCCATTGCGCCGTATCGCCGCTGGCAAAGGGCTTTTAGGAACCGTCTGACTTTTCCAATGCAACGGTATACCTTAGCGCCCCCAGCTTTTAGGCGCTGGTAAATCATGACAAACATTATTGAGTTTATCTCCCAATTTCACCCCACCGTTCAGGCCTTATTTGCCACTTTGTTTACCTGGGGCGTTACTGCCGCGGGTGCTGCGCTGGTTTTCTTTTTTAAAACGATCAATCAGCGGGTGCTGGACAGTATGATGGGTTTTGCCGCAGGCGTCATGATTGCCGCCAGCTTTTGGTCGCTGCTGGCGCCCGCCATCGAGATGAGCGAGGCATCCGGCAGCCTGCCGAAATGGGCGCCCGCGCTGATCGGGTTTATGTCCGGCGGTATTTTTTTGGCCCTGATCGATAAGGTATTGCCGCACGTGCATCCCAGCTTAGCCGTGGAGCAGGCGGAAGGTATTTCCACCAAATGGCGGCGGAGCGTGCTGCTGGTGATGGCCATCACGTTGCACAACATCCCGGAAGGCTTAGCCGTCGGGGTGGCATTCGGCGCCGTGGCACACGGCCTGCCTATGGCTACCATAGGCGCTGCGGTTGCATTGGCCATCGGTATCGGGTTGCAGAATTTTCCGGAGGGGACGGCCGTTTCCGTGCCTTTGCGGCGGGAAGGCATGTCGCGCCGCAAAGCGTTCTGGTATGGGCAACTGTCCGGCGCCGTAGAGCCTGTTTTCGGGGTGCTGGGCGCACTCGCGGTGTTGTCGGCGCAGGCGATTTTGCCTTATGCGTTGTCTTTTGCCGCCGGGGCGATGATGTTCGTCGTCATAGAGGAGTTGATCCCGGAGTCGCAACGTTCGGGCAATACGGACCTGGCCACGCTGGCTACGCTGGTAGGATTTAGCGTGATGATGACGCTGGATGTGGCATTGGGATAAATACTAAAATGCCGGAGTAGTATTAAATTCTACGGAATGTTCCCAAATTTACCCCCGGCATGAACAACCAATCAAACACGGAATCCGCGCGCGAGCGACTCCGCAAGCGTCTGCACACCATTATCTTCGAGGCCGATACGCCTGCCGGGCGTGTCTTCGACCTGATATTGTTGGGCGCCATCCTGATCAGTGTAGTCACGGTGATGCTGGAAAGTGTGGAAGAACTCGGCCAACGTTACGGGTACGAGTTTCACGTGATCGAATGGGTAATGACTGTATTATTTACCTTTGAGTATGCGCTCCGTTTGTATTGTGTGCGGAAACCGATGGTGTATGCGCGGAGTTTTTATGGGATCGTCGATTTGGTATCTATCCTGCCGACCTACCTGAGTTTGTTTTTTTCCGGCGCTCAAATGCTCCTGGCGATACGAGCGCTGCGACTGTTGCGGATATTCCGGGTGTTGAAGCTGGTCTATTTCCTCGCCGAGGCGCGTATCCTGCTCGTTGCGCTGCGGGCAAGCCGGGGCAAGATCGTGGTGTTTTTGTTTTTTGTGGTGTTGCTCGTCACCATCATCGGGGCGATTATGTATTTAGTGGAAGGGCAGGAAAACTCCGAATTTCGAAACATTCCCGTCAGTATTTATTGGGCTATCGTGACACTCACGACCGTGGGTTTCGGCGATATTACCCCCGAGACCAACCTCGGCAGGTTTTTGTCGGCAATAGTCATGATTCTGGGCTATGCCGTAATTGCCGTGCCGACCGGTATAATGACGATGGAGTTAATAAAAAACCGTTCGACCAATACGCAGGCCTGTCCGAATTGCGGCGCCGAAGGGCACGACGACAACGCGAAATTCTGCAAGTTTTGCGGGAGCTCGTTAGACGTGGAGTGAAACACAGTTGGAAATCAAAATTACGGATGCAGGCGCTCGTCATCCGTAGCGCCTTTTAACATTAGATTTGCTGAAAATTGCCTTAACATGCACCATCATCCACTAGTACCCATCGCTTTCCCGAAAAGAACACCCCTGCCCGAAGGCGCAACCCTGCTGGCCGCCGATGTGGGCGGCACCAAAACACATCTGGCGCTCACGGAAATACGCGAGGGGGAATTATCCTTCCTCAAAGACAACGTTTACCCCTCCAGGCAATTCGGCTCGCTGGCCGAAGCCATTCGCACCTTCATGTCGGGTATTACCCAGCGTCCGGAGCGGGTGAGCATCGCGTTTGCCGGCCCCGTTCAGGACGGGAAAGCGTATGCCACTAATTTGGGCTGGCATATCAATACCCGGCTACTGATGGAAGAACTGGATGTTCCGGAAGTATTTCTGATCAACGATCTGGAGGCGGAAGCATATGGATTGGCAGCGCTGACCGCCCAGGATCTCGTGACCATTTATCCGGGCCACCCCGAGGCAAAAGGTAATGCCGCCATCATAGCGCCGGGCACGGGACTGGGCGAAGCCGGCTTGTATTGGGACGGCACGGCCCTGCACCCGTTTGCCACCGAAGGTGGACACACCGACTTTGCCCCCCGGAATGAATTCGACTGGGAACTGCTGCAGTACCTGCAAAACAAATACGGCCACGTGAGTTGGGAAAGGGTGGTGTCCGGCATGGGTATCTGCAACATCTACGATTTTTTGCGCGATGTAAAAAAATGGGAAGAACCCCTCTGGGTACAGGAAAAGATGAAAGTTCAGGAAGCCGGGGCAGTCATCGGCTCCACCGCGCAGGAAGGCTGTGCCATCAGCGTGGAAACGCTGCGGGTGTTCGTGCGGTATCTCGCCGTGGAAACCTCCAACCTGGCGCTGAAACTCAACGCGACAGGTGGCGTGTTTATCGGCGGCGGCATTCCGCCAAAAATCTGGAACGACCACCTGCAGGAAATTTTCCTGGAACATTTTATACAGGTCGGTCGCTTGCGGCCACTCATCGAGACGGTGCCGGTACATGTGGTACTGAATCAAAAAGCGGTGTTGCTGGGTGCGGCGTGGTATGGCCGGACATAGATAGGTTACGATAAGCTTTCCAGAAAAAACCGGATCAGGTCGGTCGTCGAAACGATGCCCACGACCCGCTCTCCTTCCAGTACGGGTACGGCGTGAAATTCATTCTCAGAAAGTATTTGCGCCAAATCTCCGACGGTATCGCCGGCTTGAACACTTACGGGGTCGTGGGTCATTACCTCCCCCACGACTACTTTCCCGTAGTCCTCTCCGGCATCAAAACTGTCCAAAACACCGCCTGCGGGCTGTTTTTTCAAATCAATCCAGCTGAGCATGCCCACCAGCCGGCCCTTCGACGTCACCGGTGCGTGGCGGATGCCATGGTTATTAAAAGTAATCGCTACATCGCGCAATTGGTCGCCGGCGCCAATGATAAATACATCCTCCGTCATTATGGTTGAAATCAGTGTGTCGAGTATCATAACCTGATATTTTTTTGTGAATGGGTAATCTTGATTATTGCCGGCAAGTTGGCACGGATCGAGGGTAAAAAGAGATGATCACCGTCATGGAAAGGAAAGCAGGAAATCATTTTCCACTGACCGGAAGGTGGATAGAGTGATGAAAATCACCCGCTTGTGCGACTTTCGTTGTGATAAAAAAAGAAACAGGCGAATATTTTTGCAAGGACATCTGCACGGGCGAATGAAATGTTCGCTTACTCAAAAACATATTTCCAACCATGTTACCGACACATGATGAGCGCTACCACCATAAAATCACCTGCATGCTCAACCTGTAAGATGCGTCTGTGCCACCAATCAGCGATATTGTTGAGGCGGCGGTTAAAAAGGAAAATTAAACAGCCATGAACATCCTCATCGGTCCCCTCAGCGACGACCGCGTCGAAATGGCCGAACGAAAAGGTATCGGACACCCCGACACGATTTGCGATGAAATCACGGAACAAATTTCCATCGAACTCTGCCGGTACTACCTGGAAGCCTTCGGCGCTATCATGCACCACAATGTCGACAAAGCCCTCCTGATCGGCGGGCAATCGTTGCCGGCATACAATGGCGGAAAAGTCATCAAACCTATTTCGCTGATCATCGCAGGCCGGGCCACACAGCAGGTCGGGGATAAAACGATTCCGGTAGCGGAGATTGCGATAGAGACCACCAAAAAATGGCTGGCTAAAAATATCCGGCATCTTGATGTGGCCAAAGATGTTCAGGTGGTGGCGAATATCCGTCCGGGAAGCGCTGAATTGGTTGAACTGTTCGACCGTTTTGGAAAAGGGGAAACCCCGTTGGCAAACGACACCTCTTTCGGCGCCGGATTTTACCCGCTGACACCACTGGAAAGGTCGATTATTGCCGTGGAAGAGCGCCTGAATAGTCCGGTCGTAAAAAAACAATTTCCGTTTATCGGGGAGGATATCAAAGTCATGGGCGTTAAAAGTGATACGGCGGAATATTACACGATTGCCATTGCTATGGTAGACCGGTACGTTGCCGGCCTGCAGGACTATATTTCCAATATAAAAACGATAGAAACGTTCGTCCGAGTCAATATACTCCCCGCCGGCGCGGATATTTATATAAACACCGCCGACGACTATGCCCGGGAAAGTATCTATCTGACCGTTACCGGCACCAGCGCCGAAAGCGGCGACGACGGGCAAGTGGGCCGGGGCAACAGAATCAATGGACTAATCACGCCCTACCGCCCGATGAGTCTGGAAGCCACTGCCGGTAAAAACCCGGTGAGCCATGTCGGAAAAATATACAACCACTTTGCCATGAATTTGAGCCGGGCCGTTGTGGAACAAGGTTTTGCCGAAGCGGCGCAGGTGTTTATCGTGTCGCAAATTGGGAAACCCATTGACGAGCCCCAGTTGCTACACCTGAAATTAAAAAACATTCAGGTGGCGGAAAAATACATAGCAGAGCTGGCCAGGGAAAGGTTGGGCGGGATAGCGCAATTTTGGAAGTCGATGATATACACCGGGTGACGCCGACGTCACCCGGTGCATGTATTCCCAATGATCACTCAAAACATCGTATTATGGGAATTATCGGCCGCGTCGCTGGAATCACTGTCGCCACTCAGGCCGTGTATGGCGCTGAGGAGTAGAATGGTAAATATGATGAGATGAGTGATCATGGTCTGGATACTGTAGGGGGATTTTAATCCCATGTTCGGCATTTAATACCTTCTTTAAGTCTTACATGTAGAGTATTATTTTTTGCCCATTTGATTAGTTTTTTCCGCAATTGACGGGGATAAAAAGCGGTGACAATGTATCTAACTCTCGATTTTTTGGGAAAAACTCCCAATTCTGAAATGATTTCATAGGCGGCGGAAGTACAGCGCATTCCAAAAAAAGAATAATCATAAGGTATTTCTTTTTGGTAAGAAGCCAGCGTATTTATGAGGGGTATTTTTTTATCTCTTTCTATTGGAATAAATATACTGGTTATTTTATCGCTTTCCGTTTCCTTAAGCCAGTCCTCTTTCTTTTTAATCGTGAATTTGCTATTAAAGTTATTCCGATGCATTCTTGGAAATAAATGAATATCGGCCTTGTTTTTGAACTCAAACCCATAAACAAGCCCATCCACTTCAATTTCAACGTGACCTCCCAATAACCCGCCGACCCTAATTCTTTGGTCTTCACAATTTTTTTTAGGGATAGAGCCATGGATGAAGTGAAGGACGATAGTATCTTCAGTAGTAATTGACCTGTACTTGCCGTTTGTACAAAGAAAATATTCAAAATTAAAATAGGCAGCGGGTACCCCAAATAGAATTAAAAAAAACATCATATACTTTTTCATTAGCAAAGGCCTACTTTTGGATGGTTCTTTCGCACTCCGTCCAGTACCATCCGCGTATTTCAGTATGGTTTTGCTTTTTAAAAAGGATTTTTAGGCTATTAGGGTAAATATTGATTTCTGCCTTGAATTCTCTGGTATATTGCACGCCAAAATACCCAACATTTCTGGCTTTCCCTTCTATATTTACCTTCGATTGTGATATAATATCAATCTCATCGATGCTCAATATGTCAATATACTCCCAACCGAAGCATTCCTCAAAATGCCGCTCACAGAAGTTGTCTAATAGTGTTTTCCATTCGCCAATCGTTTGTCCATAGGTGTATTGACTGAAAAGGCTGAGAAGCAAAACCAGCAGGATTTTAATTGCACTGTTCTTCATGGTAGTAAAATTTATTTCTATAATTTTATTTATTGTTTTATTGCTATTCTTACTATTACTTCTCTTTCCATCAGCAGCGATATCCAGTAAATGCCGTCCAGTAGCCCGGAAAGATCAATATTATTCCCCCGTAAGCGCCCTTCGGATACGACCCGGCCCATCGGATCGCTCACCCTGAATTCCGCATCTTCCGTTTCCGGGCCGCTAATCTGCAGCAATCCCGTGGTCGGGTTGGGGAACATGGAGATACGGCCGGCTTCCAGCATCACGCTCACCGTGTGGGAATATTGGTGACTGCCGTCGAGGTCCACCTGCCGCAGACGGTAGTACTGGATGCCCGGGGGCGGGTTTTCATGAATGAATTGATAGTCGTGCGGTTCCGTGCTCGTGCCGTGACCGGCCACCCGCCCGATTTCCCGGAACCGGCTGCCATCGCGGCTGTGTTCGACGGCAAAGTGGGCGTTGGCGGTTTCCGTGGCGGTGCGCCAGGAGAGGTGGATGGCGCCGGCTTTTGGGCGCGCACTGAAGTGGGTGAGTTCGACGGGGAGGGCGAGGCAGGCGGTTTCTATCTGTGCCCGGGTAGCGCAACCGGTGGCATTGCCGGAAATGGTGGCGGGGTTGGCGGGTATGGCGAGGTAGTCGCAGATACTTTGTACATCGCAGATGGAGAGCATACCTGAATTTTGAAGGATAATATTTGTAATAGTTGTATGATCAATATTTTCCAAACCGGACAGGTTAGTCAAGGCCGCATTGTTGGTAATAGTAATAGCCCCTCCTATTGAAGCAACTCCGTTAAGTACAGTTAGATTTGTTAAAACAGGATTATCTTTAATATTAAGGAACCCGCCAATAGAGTTGAGCCCATCTAAGCCATTTATACTTGTTAAAGTATTGTTTTCGTAAAAACCGAGGCCGCCTCCAATTGAAGTAAGCGCATTCAATCCGGATAGATTTGTCAAAGCTCCGTTCCATTGGAAAGAAAGATATCCCCCAATTGAATTTATCGCATTTAAACCGGTTAAACTTGTAAGTGATGAATTGCTGCCGATGTAAACACCTCCGCCGATGGAAGTCAGAGCATTCAGCCCGGAGAAGTTGCTTATGTTCTGATTAGAAATATAGAATTCTCCTCCAATGGAAGATAAAGCATTTAATCCTGTTAAACTTGTTAAATAGCTTAAAAGATAGAGGCCTCCTCCAATAGCAGTGACAGCATTCAGGCCAGTTAAGTTTGTCAGATTTGGATTTGCAGAAATATCCAGATTCCCGCCAATAAACGTAATTTGAGACAAGCCATTAAGGTTCGTGATGTTTCCATCTACTGCATCATTAATATTTACATTCCCTGAAATAGCAGTACATCCTGGATAATTACCCGGAAATGCATCAATCTGCGCCTGCGATGTAAACGTAATATTTGTTGGACAAGCGGCTGATTCGGTTGTAAAACTCTCTTCTCCGCATCCAACTGCATTGCCCGCAGCGTTGTATGGGATAATCGTCACATAAATCGTCGTATTGAATGGGAAATTGCCGGGCGGGTTGTAGGTCGGCACATTACCCACGTCGACATTATTCAGAATGTTGGTTCCGCCGGGCGTAGTGCCGACGTTGAGCCGGTAACCGGTCGCGGTGGCTGCCGTCGCCCAGCTAAGTGCGGCAGTAACGGACACATTAGTAGCGCCATTGACCGGGCTGGTCAGGTTGGTACAGGCAGGAGGACTTGAAGTACATGCCGCTTCTACCTGTGCCCGGGTAGCGCAACCGGTGGCATTGCCGGAAATGGTGGCGGGGTTTGAGGGGATGGCGAGGTAGTCGCAAATACTTTGTACATCACAGATGGAAAGCATACCTGAACTGGTAAGGTAAAGATCGGAAATAGTGGTATGATCGATATTGTCCAGGCCATTCAGACTGGCCAAAGCACTATTAAGATAAACAGAGATTCCACCACCTCCGATTGTTGTAACACCACTTAAGGCTGACAAGCTGATTAAGGCGTTATTAGCATCGATAAGGAGATACCCAATTGATGTCAACCCATTCAAACCAGCCAGATTAAGGAGTGAACTATTCGATTCAATAGCCAGAAACCCGCCAATTGATGTTAGCCCATTCAAGCTTGCCAAACTCGTCAAGCTGGGGTTGGCTGCAATGACCAGGTCTCCGCCTATTGATATAATTCCCTCCAGACCAGCCAAACTTGTTAAAACATCATTAATCGAAATATCAAGGTAACTATCTATGGATGTAATCCCATTCAATCCCGTCAAATTCACTAACGCGCTATTATATTGAATGTAAATACCGCCGTTTATCGAGGTAACTCCATTTAAACCTGTTAAAGTTGTCAAGGCGGTATTTTCAAAAATGCCTAATCCGCCGGCAATAGATGTGAGACCATTCAAGCCTGTGAGACTCGTTAATGCGCTGTTATATTCAACAAAAAAACCTCCGCCAATTGATGTAAGCCCATTTAAACCGGATAAACTTGTCAATCCTGCGTTAGAATCAATATATAAATATCCGCCTATAGATGTGATGGTGCTCAATCCGTTTAGATTCGTGATTGAATTAGCAGGGTTCGACCGGATCGTCACATTCCCTGAAATGGCAGTACACCCCGGATAATTACCCGGAAATGCATCAATCTGGGCCTGCGAAGTAAATGTAATACCTCCCGGCAGGCAACTTTGCGCTTCCAATCCTATTGTTACCATTAGGCAAATACCCAATAAGTAATATTTCATTAGCCATTTCATATTGCAGCGTATCTATCTGTTCAATTACCCCACAAATTCCATTGTCCACTTCAATACGTGCATGTACTCCTCCCAAACCCGGTCCAAAAACCGTAAATCCGGTCCAAATCGCCCGCAAACCGGCGCCCCGCACCGGTCCGCCCAACCCCGACCGCTTGCCGCCCGAATCTGACCGGATTTTTCCCGGAAACGACCAATTTTACCGAACAACAGGTGGCTTCTCCGCCACTTCCGCTACATTTGGTGCATGAGCCATACACTCCGGCTTTTACTCCCGTATTGCTGCTTTGCCGCGCTACTGGCATGGCAGGCCAACCCGTTGCCGGCGCAAATCGTGCAACAGCCCTTACGGCATTTTACCGTACACGACGGGCTGGCGCAGCAGCAGGTGAAATGTTTATTCCAGGACAGTAGAGGATATATCTGGGTGGGCACCAAGGCTGGTATCAGTAAATTCAATGGAAGATATTTTGAAAATTTCCGCCTGTCCGACGATACCCCCGATTTAAGGTCCAACGCATTTGCAGAAGACCGGCAGGGAAATATATGGACGGTCACCGAAGGCGGCGCTGCGTATTACGACGGGATTAAATGGCATAAGGTCTCCCAGTCTCCTTTAAGAGAACTGGCGATATACGGCGACGTAATTTTGGGGAACAACCCTTCCGAAAATGAAATCTGGCAATTGAGTACCGACTCCGCACAGGTAATTTTATTGCAGGATACACTTCAACTAGTCAAAGGGGGCAGACCCGTTGTTTTTTTTACGCACAGTATTAATGCCACTTTTTTTACTGTTTCCGGATTAGATCAACGATTGCGTTTGGTCGCGCGCGACACGTATTTTTACATCCAGCATTTTGTATCGCCTGTCGGCGCGACGCCAGCCGGCAGCGCCGTAAAAATTACACTTCCCAACCGCAACGGATGGAGTTACCTGTCGGTTCCCGGCTCAAAAAGGCCGTTCGATTCCATTCAATTCAATAGCCCTTTAATACAGCCCTCTGACCTGAACTATATGCCCGACGCGAAGGGCATCAGTTATTACTACTCGTACAACAATAATAAAATCTGGTATTCCCTGCCCGGCTCAAAGGCAGCGCGGGATGCCGAACTGCCCATATCCACGCCCTCGGCCATCATCAGGGACCGCGACGGAGCTATCTGGTTCGGCGCCGAAGACGGCCTATATCAATATTTTCCGACAGGGTTTCAATCTATCTCCGCCGCAACGGCGCCTATGCCCTGGAGCTTGGTGGAGGATAATAACCGCAGCTATTATATCGGTACTTATGGGTATGGCCTGAAGCGTTTTTATCAGAATAAAATTGAATCAGTAAATATTCCGGCATCTATTCTTCCTTGCACACAGCAAGAGTTGTTCTATTTCGGCGCTGCAAAGGATATTTACGGAAATCTTTATTTTCCGCATAACTGCGGGCTCATTCAAAAAAAAGGAGCCATATTCAGAAACTTGCTCCAGACACAACCCACCCCGTTCAATTTAACGCTGCATAGCTTTTACGACGAAAAAAGGAATAAAATATTAGCCGGAACGGTGGCCGGGGTGTATGTGTACGACCCGGTCAGCGACCGGTTGGATTCCATCCGTTTTCAGGGATCGAAATGGAATATATGCAGTATCGCCCAAGACCTGTCGGGCAACTACTGGTTTAGTCCGGTGTGGAAAGGAATCGTACAGTACCGACCTGAAACCAAATCACTGGTCTATTTCAATTCGGAAATCGGGGAGTTGCCTTTTCCCGACGCGTATTGTATAATTCCGGACCCTGAAAACGGTATATGGTTCGGTAGCAACAAAGGGCTTTATTTCAAGGATGGGGATAAACAAAATTTCACCCAGATCGCAGGCCATGCCATTGAAGGCCCAGTGTACAACCTGACCGTAGTGGACAGCCTCCTGATGATCGGTGACCTGTCCGGACTGTACGTGCTAAACCTCAATGCCTGGCGGCGCAACCGTTCCGAAAAAGTCAAAGCCTATAACCAGTTCAATGGCTTTACCGGCATCGACCCTCAGCTGAACGCCGCAATACTCGACTCCAAAGGAAACTATTGGGTCGTGTGTTCCAACCAGATTGCCTTTCTCCACAAAAGTAAAATTTCCCTGACGGACCATCCCTCCCGGGTGCGTATTTTTCAGATCAACCGGCAGCGGGTACCGTATTCCGGTAAAGCCGGTATCATATTGCCGGAAGGTGAAAACGAAGTCACGGTGCGTTTCGAGAGCATCGGATTTCAGCAACCCCTGCGCGCGCAGTATTCCTGGCGGCTACGGGGGCGTTCCGAGGCCTGGAGCCCTTGGAGCGAAGATGATATCGCTTATTTTTCTCAATTGCCCAGCGGCCGGTACACGTTTGAAGTGCGCAGCAGGCATCCGGGCAGCGTATCGGAAACCGATGTGGAAACGGACCGTTATGCCTTCGAGGTGAGGTTGCCTTTGTATCGTGAGCCGCATTTTTACCAATACGCTTTTTTTGCCGGCGGTTTTGCGCTGTTGTTCGGTTTCTTCGCGCTGGGCGCCTGGCGCAAGGCGCGCGCGGAAGTCCACAAGGCTAACGAAGTGGCCGGTGAACGCGAAAAAATGATCAAATACTACCAGGTACAAACCCTGCAGGCACAACTCAATCCACATTTTATCTTCAACCTGCTGGAAACCATCCAACAGTTTGTGGAACAGGAAAAAACCGCCGATGCCGTGCAGCAAATCCAGCGCTTGGCCAAACTCCTGCGCCGGTTCATGGAGTCGAGTATCAACTCCGATCTGGACAAAATCCGGGATGGCAACCGGGATATTTCGCTGACTTCGGAAATTGAATTATTGACTTACTATATCGAACTGGAGCAAATTCAAAAACCGGGCATGTTTACCTACGCCATCGAAATTGCGAACGATCTGGAGCCCGGCAATTGTTTCATCACCCCCATGATCATCCAGCCTTTCGTTGAAAATGCCATCAAACGCGGGCTTGTACCCAAACCCGATGCGCCCCGCCATTTATTACTCTCCCTCTGCCGGCACAACGAGGACATCCGCTGCCGTATAGAAGACAACGGTATCGGGCGCGATGCCTCGCGGGAGATGCAGGCGCGTTCCGTTCGCAAGTTCAAGCCCCGGGGGGTAACACTGGTGCAGGACCGCGTGGCGCTGCTGGCCGAAATGGGTGTCCCTATTGCCATCGACATCAGCGACCGGCCCGGCGGCGGCACGGTCGTCACCATAGATTTTGGTATTACCACAACACCTGAAATATGAAAACATTTATTCTGGAAGACAACCAGTCGTCGCGCGACCTGTTCCGCAAATACCTGCGCGAAGACAGTCCCGAAATTATCGTCACCGGCGAAGCCGCCAATTTGCGGGAAGCCCGCGTTTTCCTCGCCCGCGAAACCCCCGACCTGGTGCTGTTCGACATCGACCTGCCCGACGGCACGTCCTTCGACCTGCTACAGGAACTCAGCGAGGCGGATCAAATTGATTTCGATATCATTTTTATCACGGCCTTCGGTACCCAGGAGTTTCTCGTCCAGGCACTCGAATTCTCCGCACTGAAATACCTCAGCAAACCGCTCGACCGGAAAGAACTGCGAAAAGCCGTGCAAAAAGCGCTGGACCGGCACTACGACAAACAGTCGTTTGTACAACAAATCAGCATGTTATTGCAAAACTCGAAACAGCCCCAGCCGGTGTCTGACAATATTGCGATTCCGCTCTCTGGCGGCCTCATCGAGATGGTCAGAGCCCGGGAAATTCTCTACATAGCCTCTTATGCAAAAGGAACCATGTCGCAGGTATTTCTCCGGGACAAAGAAAAACCCCTTACCAGCAACCGCGCCCTGGGGCAATTTATCCGTTTGCTGACCAATGGGTTTCCCTTTATTCAAATTCACGAGAGCTATCTTATCAATACGAATGCCCTCCGGCGCTACGATCCCGCGGAAAAAACAGTACTGCTGCAAAACGGCACGGTATTGCACGCCTCGCGGCGCTACGGGAAGCTGTTAAAAGAACAACTTTTAGGCGAAAACAGTGAAGGTCTCCCTCCTCTATCCACCAGAAATTTGTTGACCAAAATGTGGCGGAAATTGCTCCGGTAGTGTCTTTCACTCAATACGCCCGCTCATCCTTATTCTCCATAAAATTGATAAATGCCCGGTTCACCACCCGGTTGCCGCCCGGGGTAGGGTAGCGTCCCGAAAAATACCAGTCGCCCCGGCTTTTCGGGCAGGCCTTGTGCAGTCCGTCTAAGGTTTGGTAAATGATCCGGACTTCGGGTTTCACGTTTTTAGGCGTCACGATTTGAGCGATGCGGTCGCTGATTTCGCAATAGCCGAAGTGGTTGTACAGGGGAATCACTTCATTCTGGATCATCTCCGAGGGCAGATTTTCAGAGGCTTTGCAGCGCTGATAGGTTTCCTGCAACAGGTGTTCGCGGCCGCTTTCGCGGAGCAGTTGCACCAAGGCCTGAAAAGCGACGAAATCCCCCATTTTGCTCATATCGATGCCGTAGCAATCGGGGTACCGGATTTGCGGCGCGCTGGAGAGGATAATGATCCGTTTGGGATGTAGCCGGGCGGTGATGGTCACGATGCTGTCGCGCAGGGTAGTACCGCGCACGATGGAGTCGTCGAGCAGCACGAGGGTGTCTTTGTGGTTTTCCACCAGCCCGTAGGTCACGTCGTACACATAACTCACCATGTCGCTCCGGCTTTTGGTGTCGGCGATGAAGGTGCGCTGTTTTTCGTCTTTGTGTACCAGTTTTTCCACCCTCGGGTGACGCCGGAGAATGTCGTTCAGTTTCTCCGGGGTCATTTTTTTACTTTCTTTCAATTTCAGGATTTCCTCCTGTTTCCACACGTCCAACTCCTTGGCCAGTCCCTCGGCCAGTCCGTAAAAGGCTGCTTCGGCCGTATTGGGAATATAGGAAAACAAGGTGTGCTCCAGGTCGAAATTGACGGCTTCCATCACCGGACGGGCGAGCAGTTCGCCTAATTTTTTGCGTTCCTGGTAAATTTCGCGGTCGTTGCCCCGGCTGAAATAGATCCTTTCGAAGGAGCAGGAGCGCGTTTCCCGCGAATCGGAGAAGGGCAATTCGCTCACCTCACCGTGGCATTTGATGATGAGCGCATGGCCGGGTTTGAGTTCCTTCACCGTTTCAAAACGCACATTCAGCACGGTTTGAATGGCCGCGCGCTCGGAAGCGGCCACCACGATTTCGTCGTCCTGGTACCAATAGGCCGGGCGGATACCGTTGGGGTCACGGATCAGGAATGCGTCGCCGTGGCCGATAAGGCCGCCGAGCACGTAGCCGCCGTCGAATTTTTTGCAGGCCCGGCGCAACATGCGCTGTACATCGAGATTTTCAACAATGAGTTGGTTAATGGCCTGGTTGGAATGGCCGTCGGGTTTGTACCAGGTATGCAGACGTTGCACCTCGTCGTCGAGGAAATGGCCTATTTTTTCCAACACGGTCACCGTATCGCTCTTTTCCTTGGGGTATTGCCCCAGGTCGACGAGTTCCTGAAACAGTTCGTCTACGTTGGTCATGTTGAAGTTGCCGGCCAGCAGGAGATTTCGGTTGATCCAGTTGTTCTGGCGGTGGAAGGGGTGTACCCGTTCGATGCTGTTGTCGCCGTGTGTGCCGTAGCGCAGGTGCCCCATCAGCACTTCCCCGGCGTAGGGGGCATTTTCTTTCAGCCAGGCAGGGTCGTTGAGTTGTTCCGGGGTAAACTGTTTGATGCGCCCCCAAACCATATCAAACAGATCGACGAGGTAGTTCTGCGCGTTGCTGCGTTTGCGGCTGATGTAGCGGGTACCGGGCGTGGGGTTGAGTTTTATGGTGGCTAAGCCGGCTCCATCCTGTCCGCGGTTGCGCATTTTTTGGAGCAGCAGTTGCATTTTTTGAACCCCGTAGAACGCGGAACCGTATTTCTTATGGTAAAAATCAAGCGGTTTGAGCAATCGCACTACCGCGATGCCGCACTCATGTTGTATCTGGTCACTCATTGTGTGGGAAAAATTATAAAGACGGGGCCGCAAAGGTACGACACTGCCGGAAACAGCGTTAGGACGGAAGGGTTGTTTTTCTGCGGGAGATTTGCAAATTATTTTGATACCATATATAACAAGTGGTTCCGATTTTTTGATTTAAGATTGCAGATTTCATGATTGTTGATTTTCGATGTCGCGGTACACGCTAAGCACATCAAAAATCAACAATCATGAAATCTGCAATCTTAAATCAAAAAATCGGATTCGGACCCGCAAGGTGACTTCAAGTCATCTAATGAATACACAAAAGACGATTTACTACCCACATGGAAACAAATCCGCCAATCAAAAAACGCCGCCCCGTCTGGCTACGCCTCCTTATCGGCGCAGGCCTCACCCTGGGCCTGATTACCCTGATACTGCTCGCCATCGCGCTCTTTTTCGACAGCCAGATCACCCGCCGCGTACTGACTGAAGTGAGCAAAAACCTCAAAACGGAGTTAACCGTAGGTGACGCCGGCTTGTCGCTCTTCAGCGATTTTCCCAACGCATCGGTCAACCTGACGGACGTGCTGCTCAAAGACGCCTTTGGCGGCAACCTGCTCACTGCCCGGGAAGTATCCTTGCGTTTCGACCTCGCCAGCCTGTTCGGCGACCGCATCGAGATCAAAACCGCGCGGATCAGCGGGGGCGGTATCCGGGTGCGGGTCAACCAGCGCGGACAAGCCAACTACGAGATTTTTAAAACGCCAACCCAAAAGAAACCGGCAGCCGACAACGACTTGCGCATCGCCCTGGACAACGCAGCGCTGGAAAACCTGCTGATTTCGTATCAAAACCTGAAAACCCGCCAAACCGCCGAACTCAACCTGCGCAGCGCGGGCTTCGGCGGCAATTTTTCCGACGAAAAGTTCGACCTTTCCTCACAGGCCGATTTTACGGTCTCGCGCCTGCAAATGGGCGACAGCCGCTATCTGGTCGGCGAAAAAATCCATTATGACGCTCTGGTCGCCGTGAATCTGGACAAAGACCTCTACGATTTCCAGCGGATGGAACTGAATGTCGGCGGCAATACCTTTACCGTAGAAGGTATCGCCGTGGGCAAACCCGACTACACCGATCTGAATCTCAAACTCCTGAGCCGCGAGGGCGATATTTCCGTGCTGTTCGACCTGTTGCCGGAGCCGTATCACAGTTATTTCAACGACTTTCAGAGCAGCGGCGCCTACACCTGCTCCGGATTTATCAAAGGCCGTGCCGGCAAAACCCAGACGCCCACCGTGGGCATGGAAGTGGCCCTGCGCGATGGCCGGGTAACCTCGGAAAAACTGCAAAGCCCGCTGCGCAACGTGTCTTTCCGGGCCATTTACAGCGCTGCACAGAGCGGATCGGGCATTTTGGAAATTGCGGATTTTCAAGGCGACTTTGGCGGGCAGCCCCTGAATTTGGGTCTGAAAATCACAAACCTGGACGACCCGGAAGTGGATTTTCAATGTCACGGCGCCCTGCCGATGGCCGCTGCCTACGGACTGTTCGACGACCCGGCGGTGACCGGCGGCGACGGCCTGGTGCGGCTGAACAACCTGTCGGTGCAGGGCAAATACGCCGATATAACCAGTATGAGCCGCATCGCCAATGTGCGCGCCGGCGGCGACCTGCAATTCGAAGACGCGAAAATCATCTATAAAGACGTACCCCTGGAGTTTAAAACCGGGCGCCTGCGCCTGGAAGACAACCTGTTTACCGTCGATAGTTTTTACCTCCGGGCCGGCCGCAGCGATTTCGCGCTGCAAGGCAACGCCCGCAACCTGCTGCCCGTGCTGTTCGCCGACTCCCTGAACACGGCCAACGCGCTCCTGGAATTTTCAGGCAAACTGAATTCGGCAAATTTCGATGTCTCGCAGTTGATCCAACTGTTTTCCGTGCCCGAAAGCGGCGATCAGCCCGCCATGGATTCGCTGCGCACGGCGGGTAATACTGACCGCCGGCAGCTCACAGACCGGCTCCAGGGGGTATTCGAAGCGTCCATCAACACCTTTCAATACGGAGAAATAAACGGCCAAAACTTCCTGGGGCGCCTGGAATTCGATCACAATCAATTGGCCATCAAAGGTGATGCCAGCGCCATGCAAGGCAACCTCAGCCTCGACGGCATGGCGTATTTTGCGATCAGCCCGACCCTGAAAATGCGCATCACTGCTCGCGACATCGACCTGAGTACCTGTATGGAACAATGCGAGAATTTCGGGCAGGAAGTCATCACTGCCGACAACCTGCGCGGACGCCTGTCCGGCCGCGTCGTCCTGTACGCATTCTGGAATGAACGCAACGAGTTTCTGATGGACAAACTCAAAGCCTACGCCGACGTGACGGCTACCAACGGCGAACTGGTTGACCTGAAAATGCTGGAGGATTTTTCCACTTTCGTCCACCTCGAAGACCTGCGGCGGGTAAAATTTACCCGGATGCAAAACTACTTCGAGATCAGCAACGAACGGCTCTGGCTGCCCACGATGTTTATTCAAAGCAACGCCGTCAACCTTACCCTATCCGGTACCCACAGTTTCGACAACGATATCGACTATAAAATTAAAGTCAATGCCGGCCAGACCCTGCTCAGCCGCATCAAACGCCACGATCCCGACCTCGATCCCCTGCCGGCGGAAAAAGGCTGGTTCAATGTATACTATACCATTGCCGGCAATTTGGACAAATACGATATGAAACGTGGGAAAAAGGCGGTGAAAGCCGATTTTGAGCGCAGCGAAGCCCGGAAAAAGGTGATTGCCCAAGCTATTGAACAGGAATTCAAAGGCACGGGCGCCCCCGCGTCAAAACAGGAGGATGATACGGAGTATTTGGATCCGATAAAAGGAGGAGGGGGGTAAAGTCAAAATGTAAAAGTCAAAATGTAAAATGCAAAAGTCAAAATGTAAAAGGGGGCGTCGTAGGTAACTTTTACATTTTGACTTTTACATTTTACATTTTGACTTTATTTCTTCTTCTTAAAATCCCCATCCTGCCAGGCCTTAAAGAACTGCGCCCAGGCCAGCGGACTGAAAATATTCATGGGCGGCGTTTGACCGATATAGACGTATTCTTTGGATTGCTGGCGCAGGTAGAAATTGGCGCTTTCGCGGCCGCCGTAGGGCACGATATCCGGGTTTTTGCGGGCTTCGGCCAGGTATTCGTTGGCCACGTTTTCGGCGGCGATGCGCTGGAGTTCGGGCGTGACGTCCATTTTCAGGAACTCGACTTTAAAGTGCTCCCGGGAGGGCCAGGGGAAAATCACGATTTCGGGCAAGAGAATGGTGTCCTGCGAAATAATTTGCACAATGGAGTACCGATCCTGCGTCAGCGTATCGGGCACCGTTTTGGTCACCGGGTGAAAACCGAGACAATTGAACCGGATCACATCGCCTTTTTCCGCCACGATGGTGAAAAAGCCGCGGTAATCGGAGTAGGTGCCGCGTCTTTTTTCGGGTATGAAAATACTGGCGTAGGGTACCGGTACCATGTTGCCATCCATATTGGTGACGATAAGGCCGGAAAATTGAATCAATTTATTTGACTCCTGCTTGTTGTCGTTTTGCGGTTGTTGCGCAAAGGCGGTTCCGGCGAACAGCAGGCCGATGGAGAGCAGAAAAAGAGAACGTATCACCAGTGGTTGTATTTATCGTGAAGGGAATTAAGAGACAAAGATACGAAGCAAAAACGCTTGCCTGGCGGCATTGTTTCCGGAATCATATCAGTGGTTAACGGAAATTTAACGGTCGGGGTTGCAGCGCAAGTTGTAGAACGACCGCAACCAGAACGACGAGATAACGAAATTCGCTGGCCGGACGTTAAAAAAAGTAGACGGCTCACGGTAGACGGTGGACGGCCCACGGCGTCCACCGTCTACCGTCCACCGTCTACCGTCCACCGTCCACCGTCAAACAAAAATATTTGTTACCTTCGCCCCGTTTTTCGTTTAATATGCTGATAAAAGCAAAAACGCC
>CAUJEY010000095.1 GCA_963169325.1 Bacteroidota bacterium | reverse complement strand
GTGAAGGTCTGGGCGGAAGCGTCGATGCGCATGGTTTCGCAGCCGGCCACGCAAGGCTTGCCCATGCCTCGTGCCACCACAGCAGCAGGGAAAGGAAACATTTCAATCCTCAAAGTTTCCAAAAAAAGGATGATGTACCTTTGCAAAAAATATTGCCGTGGAAATTCTCGTGCATTCGCTCGCCGAACTTGACGATGCTATCCCGCGTTTGGCGGAAATATTGGGCGCCAGACGTAAAGTAGCGCTGTATGGTGACCTGGGTGCTGGCAAAACCACGCTGGTACAAGCGTTTTGCCGCTGGCTTGGCGCAACGGACACTGCCACCAGCCCAACTTTTTCTTTAGTGAATGAATACGGCTATCTCGATACAGAAGGGAGCCCGGCGTTGGTACACCATCTCGATTTGTACCGGTTAAATTCTACACAGGAAGCGCTGGATATTGGCATCGGCGAGTTATTATACGACCCCTGGTATTGTTTTATCGAATGGCCGCAACTCATCGAACCGTATTTACCGGCGGACAGCGCAAAAATTCAGTTGGATATTTTGAGTGAAACTGCCCGGCGAATGCTAATTTTGTAGGTTACAACACGGTTAAGTTCGTTATTTCGCTTTTTACACCTTATGTTCAATCTCCGGATAACCGTGATTATCAAATTCGCAATTTAAATGGAAACCCTCGCTACCACCTTAGGCCAGAGAGCCACTCAAACGGAAATGCTGGAAATTACGCCGAAACAGCAACGGCTGTTTATCGGTATTCCGCGGGAAACCACCCTGCAGGAAAACCGCGTGGCGCTGGTGCCGCATTCGGTAGCGACCCTTACGGCGCACGGACACCGGGTAATGGTGGAGGCCGGCGCAGGACAAAAATCAAAATTCATCGACAACGACTACTCCGAGGCCGGCGCCGAAATCGCCAAAAGCCAGGAAGAAGTGTTTAAGGCCGATGTGATACTCAAGGTTGCCCCGCTAACCCTGGCGGAGATCGACCTGATGCGACCTAATCAGGTGATTATTTCTCCTATTCACCTCCCCTTGCTGAAGCCGGAGTACATCACCAAATTGCAAAAAAAAAGGGTGATAGCCCTGGCCATGGAGTATATCCGCGACGACGATACGGGCGTGTTCCCGATCGTCAGGGTGATGAGCGAAATCGCCGGCACCAGTGCCATCCTGATCGCTGCCGACCTGCTCTCCACGGCGCGCGGCGGCAAAGGCGTATTATTGGGTGGCATTGCCGGGGTACCGCCAGCAAAGGTGATTATTCTCGGTGCGGGCGTGGTAGCCGAGTTTGCTTCTCGCACCGCAATTGGCCTCGGCGCCGAGGTGCGTATTTTTGACAATAACGTGTACAAACTCATGCGACTGCAAAAACACGTCGGCCGGCAGTTGCATACCTCGGTTATCAACCCTCACCATTTGCGCGAACAGCTGATCACGGCCGACGTCGCCATCGGCGCCATCCACTCGCCACATGGCCGCACGCCCGTGGTAGTACCCGACGACATTATCCAAAGAATGAAACCCGGCTCCGTCATTGTTGATGTGAGCATCGACCAGGGTGGCATTTTTGAGACCTCCCAGACGACGAGCCTCGACAAGCCCACTTTTATCAAACACGGGGTGATCCACTACTGCGTTCCCAATATCCCCTCCCGCGTGGCACGCACGGCTTCAGACGCCATCAGCAATATTCTTACCTCCCTGCTACTCAAAACCGAGTCGGGGGGAATCCTGCCGTTGATTACCAGCCACGAAGGCCTGCGCAACGGTGTGTACACGTATAAAGGTTGTCTCACCAATGCCTATCTCGGCGAACGGTTTCAGTTGAAGAGCACTAACCTGGACCTGTTGATCACTTCCGATTTCTGATAACAGGCGTTGTTGCAGACGTTATAAAACCGGAAAATTAAATGGGGCGATATCTTTTTATTTTTTTCCTCCTCCCACTCTATTTATCCGCCCAACCTGCCGATACCCTGGCGCCTGAACGGGCCCCTTTCCTCGTGGGCGCGCGGTTGCACGCCGGGTTTATCATACCACACTCCCGCGATATTGCACAGGTGTCCAATTCGCATCCGTTTGGCGTGGAGTTCAATGTTCAGTGGCTGATGGCGCAGGAGAAGCACACCCGGGAGTCGGGAATTATTACCAAACGTGGGTTTCTGGTCCATTATATTAATTACGATCATCCGGAGGTGTTGGGTTATTGTCTTTCGCTGGCGCCTTATATCGAGCCGCTGATCCGGCCCGACCGGCGGCTGTACGGCGCCATCCAAATGGGGCTGGGAGTATCGTATCTCAGCAAGGTGTATGATAAAGATACCAATCCGAATAACCTGTTTTTTAGCACACACATCAGTTTTTTACTCCTGACTAATGCTTATCTGTATTTTAAGGTAAACCCACATTGGGATGTTTCACTGGGCTTCAATTACAACCACATCTCCAACGGCGGCATGAGAAATCCCAACAAGGGCATGAACTTCCCAACCTGGAACGCAGGCGCTGCCTATCACTTCCGGCCCATGACCATCCGCAGGGCGTACAAAAACAAAAACTGGAAAAACAGCCCGCGCAACTATGCTTACATTCATGCCGTGGGCACCATCAAAACAGCCGAGGCCACCGACGCTTTTCCGGTCAATAAACCCTGTTGGCAACTCGGTGGAATCGCCATAGTGGGCCGGCGGGTGGGCCGAATGAGCGCATTGGCCGCCGGTACCGAATGGATTCACGACGGCTGGGCGCGCGAAGTGCTAGACCGGGCAGGCGACAATACCAGCGCACTCAAAGGCGGTATTTTGTTTGGGCACGAACTCCTGACCGGGAAAGTGCGGTTCACGGTCCATCTCGGCGCTTATGTGTACAACCCTTCGCGGAATACGGATGCCGTGTACCAGCGCTACGGCCTTTTTTACCGGGCCGGCCGGCATGTACAGTTTGGCACCACACTCAAAGCGCACCGGCATGTAGCGGATGTATTTGATATAAGAGTGGGGTGGTTGTGGTAGGTAAGCGCCGAAAGGTGTCAAAAATAAATTGGCCCTTAATATCTGTCATACAGGCGTCAAAACACCCAGTTTTACACAACCAAACAGGAAAAGGTGGCAGCAGAACACGTAAAAAAATGTTAAAACTGAAAAAAAAATTTGTCTGTACACAATAACTGCCTACATTTGGCATCGCAATACAGTTCATCACTACTTTTTTTATCTAAATATTCTCTGCGTATCGGCTAGAACTTGTACACCTTTTAAATGCTCTTAATTTAACTGGTAAAACAGCAAAAAAATTCTTTGCTCATGCAAGTTATGCCGATGGTTAACGATCACGAACTGATCGCCCGCTACGTAGATGGTGACGAACAAGCTTTCGAAACTCTCCTCCACCGCTACAAAGCGAAGATTTACACTTCCATTTATCTTTTTGTCAAGGATCAAGCCTTAGCCGAAGACATCTTTCAAGAAGTCTTTATTAAGATCATTGACACCCTGCGCAGGGGCAAGTACAATCACGAAGGCAAGTTCGTGCAATGGGCTATGCGGATTTCCTACAACATGTGCGTAGACTACCACCGCCGCAATAAGCGTCGCTCGCACATCAATCCCACCGAAGAATTTGATATTTTCGATGTACTCCGCCTCAGCGACGACGGCCCGGATACCTTGATGATGCGCAGTGAAATGCACAATCGCATACGCCGCCTGGTCGACTCCCTTCCTCCCGAACAACGGGAAGTTGTCATCCTCCGGCACTATGCCGATATGAGTTTTAAAGAAATCGCCTCCCTCACACGCGTCAGTATTAATACCGCCCTTGGGCGTATGCGTTATGCCCTCATCAATATTCGCAAGATGATGGCCGAAAGAGATGTGGTGTTGCAGTAATGGTTTGTGAGAGATAGAAAGTTACTGGTTAGAAGGTGTAGAAACACGCCTGGGAATCCGCCTTATCCACGTATCTGTTCCGTTCATCCGGCATTTTACCCGGCTTAGCGCAGCAGATGCGTGGATAAGGCGGATTCTTTTTATGTTTGAGCTTCTAATCAGAAACATTCTAACCCGAAACCCTCCAACGACTTGCCGCATGCTACGATCATTACTCCTTTGTTTCCTCCTATCCTTTGTTTTCCATTCTTCCGCGCAGGTAATCTTCTCCGAATCTGCCCTGCCCATATTGGTTATCAATACCAACGGCCAGACTATTCCCGATGAGCCAAAAATAACCGCCAGTCTGGGAGTCATCTGGAACGGCTCGGGGCAAAAAAACCGCCTCACCGACCCCTTTAATGAATATAACGGCCTTATCGGTATCGAGCGGCGGGGCGCCAGCTCACAGGATTTCCCCAAACTGCCTTATGCTATTGAACTGCGCGACAATGCGGGCGAAAATAACCCGGTTGCCCTGCTTGGGATGCCCAAAGAAAGCGATTGGGCGCTCATCTCCAACTACAACGACAAAAGCCTGATCCGCGACGCCCTGGCCTACAATATAGCCACCCAGGTAATGGATTACGCCCCGCGCTGCCGCTTTGTAGAGGTAATGCTCAATAATGTTTACCAAGGGGTGTACCTGCTCACCGAACGTATCAAACGTGATCCCAACCGGGTGGCCGTCAGCAAAAACAATCCCGACGAAGATATTACCGGCGGCTTTATTCTCAAATTGGATAAGGAATTGGGCGACAGTGTGGGTGGATACTGGAACTCGCATGTCGCGCCGCTTTATGGCTTATCAAACCAGAAAATTCGCTTTTTATATCATTATCCCCGCACTGAAGACCTGGTGTCTGCACAAAAACAGTACATTCAACAGTGGATGCGCGATTTTGAAGACAATCTGCGCGCTCCGGGTTTTTCCGACCCGGTAAACGGTTACCGGAAATTTATCGATCCGGCTACGTTTATCGACTTTATGTGGCTCAACGAAGCCTCTAAAAATATCGACGGGTATCGTATAAGTACCTATTTGTACAAAGACAAAGACAGCAATGACGGCCGGCTGAAAATGGGCCCGGTATGGGATTTTAACCTGGCATTCGGCAACAGCAACTACTGTAGCGGTGAAAACACCACAGGCTGGATGTGGAATTTTAATCAGATATGCCCCCAGGATTATTGGGTGATCCCTTTTTGGTGGGATCGCTTGCAAGAGGATACGGCTTTTCTGATTGAGGCCCAGCAGCGCTGGAAAATGTTGCGCGAAGGACCCTTGTCCGACCAAGCCGCTATGCACACCGTCGATTCGTTGGTTGCAGTGCTGGATGGCGGCCCGCGTACCCGTAACTTTCAGCGCTGGCCGGTGCTGGGCGTCTGGGTCTGGCCCAATAATTTTGTCGGTAACACTTACCCCGAAGAGGTTAATTACCTGAAAAACTGGTTTATCAGCCGCCTGCACTGGATGGACAATAATGTCAAGGGCTTATATGTCGGAACCTACAAGCCGGATACATCTTTCGCGCCCCGGCTGGCGCCGAATCCGGCACGGGGCAAAACCCGTCTGGAGTTCCACGCGCCGGTTGGTGTACGGGTTTCCTGGGCTTTGTACGATGTCAGCGGGAAGGTACTTTACCGGTATTATCAGTCGACGCAAACGCCTAACTACCAATCCATCGACATTGACCTTCCCGCTGCGCCCGGCCTTTATTTTTTACAAACGGAGTTCGACGGGCAAAGGCACGTGCAAAAGGTGGTGGTGGAGTGAATGGAGCATGGCAGATTTTTACACCTGCTGATAGCATCAAATCTGCTACCTTCGCTTCAAATTTTATCCAAAACCGGCTAACCCAGGATGGAAAAGGCGCGCATCAGCATCGTCATCCCGACCAAAAACGAGGCGAAATACATCGGGCCGACTATCGGACAATTTCGAGACTATCTCGAATCCTGGAATCTGGAAATTATCGTTTCCGATGCCGGTAGCACCGATGGTACGGCCGAAATAGTGCAGCAATACCAGTCCGAATGGGGTACCGCAAGGGTCAAACTCATTCAGAGTGCCGGCAAACAGAACATCGCCATTGGCCGCAACCTCGGCGCTGCCGCCGCCACGGGCGATATCCTGTTCCATACGGATGCAGATGTACACATACCGGATAAGGATCGTTTTTTTACAAAAATGCTGGCCGTTTTTGAAAAACCGGAAATAGTAGCTGCCACTACACCCATCTGGGTATATCCCGAAGAAGCCAATTTTCAGGATAAATTTTACCATAGCCTGGCTAACTTCATCATTCGCCTGTCGTTTACAGTCGGCGTTTATTTGGCAAAAGGCGAATGCCAGTTGGTGCGCCGCTCCGTGTTCGAGCGGATAAAAGGGTACAACGAAAAGATCGTCGCCGGGGAAGATTGTAACCTGTTCTACCGGCTGCATAAGGAAGGCCGAATCGCCTATCTGTACCGCCTGAAAGTGCATCATTCGCCCCGCCGTTTTCGCGAGTACGGCTATCTCCGCGTGAGTTTGATTTACCTGCGCGAAGGCGCCTCGCTGTTGTTTCTCCGGAAATCGTATGTGGCGGAGTGGAAACCGATTCGATAAAGATTATCTTCTACTATCCCGCACCAACTCCCGTAGCGTACTGTTAAATCCTTCCGATTGTTGCAAATCCTCCAGCATCAGGTGCATCCGGTACTGCCAGTAGTGCTTCGGGTTGGCCGGGATGTTGATCCGTTCATCGTTCGGGTGTTGGCGGCGCAGTTCGCCGTCCATACCCATCAGATCCTGCAACTGAAAAATAGCCCACATCGCCGGCGATTGCAGGTGCTGTTCCACGATCAGCCGGTTGGCCCAGGGCTCGCAGAAATAAGGCGCCGTGCCTTCGAACCGAAGTATTTCGCTGAAAAAACGTTGGATCAATTCCCGGTCCTCTTCCCACCAGCCACGGATAGTACTCATATCGTGCGTCGAAGGAGTGACGACCGACAAGTACGGCGCGTCTTTCGGATGGAAAAAAGCCGCGCCGGTTTTTTTGGGCATCCGTTGAATTTCTAAACTCAGAATACCCAGTTCCTGCATTACATCCGGCACACAGGCCGGCACCATACCGAGGTCTTCGCCACAGATCAGCATATTGGTGGAACGTTTCAGCGCGGGCAGCTTTTCCATGGCTTCCTGCTGCCAGAATGCATCCTGCCGCCGGAAGAAATAATCGATATAAAGCGCTTTCAAAGGCTCCTTAACGGCTGCCGGCAGATATTTGAACGATACGGTGTTTTCCATGGCAAACCGGAAGGCATACTGCCGCTCCGCCGCGCCTGCCGGGGTCACATCCAGGAGAATGACGTTGGTGAGCAGGGACAGGAGATTTTTCTTGAGTTCTGCCGTGCCAACCCCACCCCCATCCCCTCCCCCGAAGGGGAGGGAGGCTTGTTTCTGTTTCAATTTGAGACCCAGGCTGTGGATGTGGGGCAAGCCCCCCTCCCCTTCGGGGGAGGGGTTGGGGGTGGGGTTGAAATACCCCTCCACCTTCTGCTGTGTATCAAACGCCGGTTTGAACATATACTGGCCATCGCCGGGCTGGTAGTGGTCATTTGGCAGGTGGTCCAGGAAGTGGTCGAGTACGGCGACGGCATCGTCGCCGAAACGTTCCCAAAGGATGGTGTCGGTGATATATGGTTTGCACAGGCGCTCGTAGTCGAACCCGATACCGGCCTCCCGGAGTTCCTGTTCGGTGACGGGAAGCGCGGGCACGAAGTAGCCCAGAATACCTTCAACGGCATGCAAGGGGATGCTCCATATCCGGAAAAATCCGAGAATATGGTCGATCCGGAAAGCATCGAAGTACAGGCTCATTTGCTGGAAGCGCTGCCGCCACCAGGCGAAATCGCCGGCTTTCATACGATCCCAGTTGTAGGTCGGGAAGCCCCAGTTCTGGCCGTTTACGGCAAAATCATCGGGCGGAGCGCCGGCTTGCAGTGCCATATTATATAGTTCGGGCGCCACCCAGGCATCGCAACTATGCCGGTAAATACCGATGGGAATATCGCCTTTCAGGGCCAGGCCCCGGGCATGCAGGTAATCGGCGGCGGCTTTCAGTTGGCGGTGCAGGTGCCACTGCACGAAATAATGCACGGCCACTTCATCGTAATGCGCAGCGGCGGGCGAAACGAGTTTTTCAATTTCTTTTTCCTTGTAAATCCGGTGCGAGGCCCAGGTATTGAAGTCGGCGCTGCCGTTTTTGTCGCGCAAATAACAAAATGCCGCGTAGGGGATCAGCCAGTGCCGGTTTTCAGTGAAATAACGGATGAACTCGGGATTGGTCAGAAAATCCGCTTTTTGCGCGGCGTACAACTGCCGGATGACCGTCCATTTGTCGTGAATCACCGCTTCGTAGTCAACGGCATCGAGCGCGTTCAGTTCCTTTTGTTTTTTAGCTAAAGGCTTCAGCAAAGCAGCCTGCGCTTTGCCGGCTACCTCGGCCAGATTCAGGTACATGGGGTGCAGGGCGAATGCAGAAATAGCGGAGTAGGGATAGGAATCCATCCAGGTGCCGGTAGCCGAGGTGTCATTGATCGGCAGCAGTTGCACCACTTTTAGCCCGACGGAGGTAGCCCAGTCGGCCAGCAAAGGCAGATCGGTGAATTCGCCGACGCCGAAACTGTTTTTGCTGCGCAAACTAAACACCGGGATGGCCACGCCGGCGCCGCGCCAGGGCGTGTACGGGAAACGGGCGTAATTGTCGTGGTGAATGATTGTTGAAACCCCGGCCCGGCCCGTAGAAACCCCACCCCGGCCCTCCGCTAAAGGGGAGGGAGTCGCAGAGGACACCGCGTTTCTATCCCCTTCAGGGGAGGGCCTGTGAGGGGTTTCTATATGCGACGCATAAATAGCGCGGTTGACGCCATCCTCAAAACCCGTAAAACGGTTGGTGCGGGTGTTCCAGATGCCGTATTTATATCCCAATGGGAAGTTTTCGTTGGACAAATCCAAACGCGCTTCCCACCAGCCGTTGCCGCCCTGCCCGCCCGCAGATGCTGTGGCATATTGCATCAGAATCGGCGCCGCCGTATCCCAATTGCGCAGGGTATGGCTGTGCCCGAGGATACAGGGTACCTCATCGGCACTCAGTACCGGGGCTTTTACCCGGAAAATGTGGGTGTATTGCGCCGGCATTTTCTGGCGGGCATCGCCTTTTTCCCGGAAAAAAATATTCGCGAACGGTTGCGTCGCAAAGGTGTTTTCTACCAGGCCGGCGGGGTTAAAATAGTCGAATACCGTGAGGGAATCCGGCTTGACGCTGCCTGTAGAAAGCAGCCGGTCGGGGTTGGCTTCCCATTTTTTATTACCCTCCCGATCATGTAAAATATAGGAGTAGCCGGCCAGGGTATGCTCCTGAAGATCGGTTTCAGCGCTGCCTTGCCAGAACTCGTCGTTCAGGTATTCCATGGGCAGTTGGCGGCCGTCGGGCAGGTTGATTGAAAACGATTCGCCGGGTTGTGTGCGGTAGCGGAGTAAAAAATGGATTTTCATCGACAAAAAGACAGATTTTGGTCAAATTGTATTCAAGGAAGGCGAAAAGTACGGGGATTCGGGCGTTTCCAACAAAGAAAGGTTATCTTACCGGTTTTCAACAAAAATAAACACAGGCATGCTCGTCGATACGGATACAGAACAACGCAATACTCAGACATTTACCCTTTCTAACCTGCGTTTCGAACCGGAATCCGACGGATATATCACAGTATGGTTCGACCTCGGCGGGCCGGCTTTTGAAGAGCCGGAGGCGATGACAAATATGTTTGTCGAGTTCGACGAGTTGTTGAAACATCTATCGCAGCACCATCCGGCTATGTATGAAGTGCTGGCAGACGGCTCCCCCGGACACAGCGCTTGGCTCGAACGGCTCGAAGCCGCTGATTTCGACTGGAATGAGCACTTGCTGACGTATATCGACCGAAATCTCGACATTCGCGCGATGGAAAAAGAACGTATTTCCTGGTTGCTGGCCCGTCGCGCCCGCGAAGAAGGTCCGGCCACCCAGGTGCAATTCGACGCCGACTGGCAGCGACTGTCGGCCCAGGCGGAACCCGTCCCGCATCCCAGCTGGGACGACGTAGCACACGCGTTCATCAACAGCCTCAATAACACGGCAGTGGAACTTTACCCGGAACTGCTGGATTACAACGAAGACGGCAACAACCGCCTGCGGGATATGATCGAGTCGCATGGCGAACGCCTGGCCAACCAATTGGTGGCGCTTACCAAAAGTGTCCGGAATGAACAGGTTGATTTAAAAAAATAACCCACCTAATCAGGGTAACCCGGTAGCCTTGGTGTCTTGGAACAGAACTGCAAACACAACACCTGTTCAATTATAAAAACGACACTAAGCTATGATTACGAAAAAGCAAAACCTGCTGCCCCTCCTTTCTTTAGGCCTGTTATTATGCACGTTAACCGCCTGCGAAGATGTGCTGGGTATTCGCGGCAAGGGGGATGTGGCTACCGAAGTCCGGCAGGTAAAAAATTTTCACGCCATCGATATTTCCACCTCCGGTGAAGTGGAATTGCGCGTCGATTCGGTGTACCACCTGGAAGTCCGCTGCGAAGAAAGTGTAATCGATTTCCTGGAAACGATTAGCGACAACGGCGTCCTTAAAATCCACTTCGACCGCGACGTGTACGACGTCGACAATCTCAAGATCATCGTCTCGGCGCCTGCCTGGGACGGCATAGATATTCACGGATCGGCGGATGTAAATGCCCCGGACGCCATTTCTGGCAACAACCTCGACCTGAGCGTTTCCGGTAGCGGAGACATAAAAATATTCAAGGCGGATTTTGATAAAATTAAAACCCGCGTAACCGGCTCCGGCGATATCGATATCACGGGCGTCGCCGATGACCTCGATTGCAGCATTACCGGCAGCGGAGGACTCGACGCGCTCAACTGCCCCGTGCTGACTGCCAAAGTGAATATTTCCGGCTCCGGCGACGCCCGCCTCGACGTCAGCGAAACGCTCGACGTGACCATTACCGGCAGCGGCGATGTGGAATATCGCGGCGACGCACAGGTAACGAGCAATATTTCCGGGTCGGGGAAAGTGCGGAAAATTTAAGGGTACCGGAAATTGCCTCGCCGGAGCCGCCCACCGCAACAAGTCTAATGAATCCGGCGAGGCCTGCACCCGGTTTAATCTTTCGTCAGATGTACGTCCATCTGCGGGAATGGAATAGCCACCCCGGCTTTATCAAAAGCCTTTTTGATGTTTTCGTGCATGTAAAAGTACGTATCCCAGAAGTGTTCGCTTTTACACCAGGGGCGCACGGCGAAGTTCACAGAGCTATCGGCCAGTTGGGTCACATAAATGTCAACCGGAGGATCTTTCAGGATAATCGGACTCGCAGCAGCTACTTCCAGGATTACGGCCCGCGCCTGGTCGATGTCGGCGCCGTAGCTGATGCCGAAGGTCATATCCACCCGGATAATGCCCTGGCCGGAAATATTGATCACCACACCGCTGGTTACCACGCCGTTGGGGATAATAACGCGGCGGTTGTCGGGCGTCAGCAGGTGTGTGTTGAATACTTGTATAGCATCCACTGTGCCGGTGTTTCCGCTAATGGAGACAAGGTCGCCGACTTTGTATGGTTTGAACAACAGAATAAGCACCCCGCTGGCAAAATGTCCGAGACTGCCCTGCAGAGCCAGGCCGACGGCGAAAGCCATAGCGCTGATGATGGCAATAAATGATGTAGTTTCAATGCCGAACATACCGGCAACGCTCAGCAAAAGCATCACCTTCATGCCCGTGGAAATCAACGAGGCGAGGAAGGGCGCCACACTTTCGTCTACCCCCCGGATTTTCATAAATGATTTGATCCGGTTGGTAATCATGCCGATAACCCATAACCCGATAACCAGGGTAAGTAAGGCGCCCAGTACTTTGGGTGCATACAGGGTGAACATTGCCGACAGTTGTTCGAAGTTAAGCCAGGTTTCCATAAAATAGTTTTTTTGCAAATGTATAAATGTTTACAAAAAAACGGTTTCAGGATTTCTCAAACAACCACCACAGCGGCTTTGTACGTTTCACCACGCGGTAGTTCTCCGACAGAAACTTTCGGATATGCGCCACGGCCTCGTCGGGATCGTCGGTAAAAAGCAGCAGGTTCATGTCTTCCGGAGAAATCGTACCCTGTTCAATCATAAATTGCAAGTATTCCTGTAATGGACGGTAATAGTCGACTCCCATGACGACGATGGGGAAATCGTCAATTTTCCGGGTTTGCACCAGCGTGAGGGTTTCGAAAAATTCATCCATCGTGCCAAATCCGCCGGGCATAATCACAAATCCGTACGAGTATTTGACCAACAACACTTTGCGCACAAAAAAATAGTGCAGCGTGACAAACTTGTCCAGGTACGGGTTTTCTTTTTGCTCGTGCGGCAATTTGATGTTACAACCCACCGACCGGCCGCCGGTCTCCCTTGCGCCCCGGTTGGCGGCTTCCATGATACCGGGGCCGCCGCCGGTCATAATAGTCAGGCCCAGTTCATCTGCAATACGCGCACTCACTTCCCGGGCTTTTTCGTAGTATACGTGCCCCTCTTTGAACCGTGCCGAACCGAATACCGTCACACAGGGGGCAGAGAAATGTAAGGCGCGCATGCCTTTGATAAATTCAAAAAATACGCGTAGAGCGAAAAACAACTCATACGTACGGCTTTTCGGCCCTTCGAGCCAAACCTTTTCGTTGCGCCCGAACAATGGTTTTTGTTTGGTGACAGACATGGTTTCTGAATGATGAATGATGAATGCAAGATTGGCAAAAGTATCGGAAAGTGCCGGGATGTACAAAATGGGGGCAAATTTGGAAAAGAAAGCGCGCTGCGCAGCGTTTTGACTGCCGATTGCACCATGTTTTCTTAATGTAATAACTTCGAATGATACGTTTAATCTGCACCCTGATAGCCGGCTTGCTGCTTTCCGGCAATATTTTACCTGCACAGGATTTGATTCAAAACTACGTACGGGAACATGCCGTTCCAGTCAGAACGATCGATCCGGACTCTGTCGATTTTACGGACCTGGAGGCCGTTGGCGCCGCTATCGGAGACCGGAGAATGGTTATGCTGGGCGAGCAAGATCACGGCGACGCGCCCGCTTTTCTGGCAAAAACGAGATTGATCAAGTATTTACACGAAAAAAAAGGGTTTACTGTCCTGGCGTTTGAAAGCGACTTTTTCGCCCTGAACGAGGGTTGGGATCATTTGAATAAAACAAAACCCGAAATCGATTCCTTTTTACGCCGAAATATCTTCGGAATATGGACCCTGTGCGACGCCTGCGCGCCGTTGCTCTACGAATACATTCCGGAAACGTACCAGAAGCAACATCCGCTGACCATCACCGGATTTGACAATCAGCTCATTTTAGGCTATTCCGACCGGCACTTGTTTCCAAAATTGGACAGTGTACTCAGAAGCCGCCGGCTCCCCGTCACGCAGTTGCCGGAATATGCACAGGACATCCTGCCGGCCATTTCAAACTGGTACAAGTACGAAAAGGATAGTGCCGCCCAAACCAGGTGCATCCGTTACCTCGAAACCATTGAAACACAACTGGCCGCAGTAGCGCCCGTTGATGACTTCTGGCTTATGGTGATCCAAAACCTCATTCAGGTTAATATTCAATACAAGTACCGACATACGGACTACTACAGGAGCCATAATGCCCGCGATGTGCAAATGGCGCGCAACCTGAAATGGCTTTACGACACAAAATATCCCACTGAAAAAATCATCGTGTGGGCGCACAATTTTCATATATCGAAATACGCCGGTCATTACCCACAGGATTTTCTGAATAAGCTGAACACGATGGGCGACGTTTTCACGAGCGACAGTATGCGCCTGAACGATACTTATGTACTTGGTTTTACCTCCCTGGAAGGCCGGGCTGGGCGTATCGGCCAAAATGAATACAAGTTAAGCAAGCCGAAATCGAAGAGCTTCGAACGCTGGATCAACGCTGAATACGACTACGCATTTGTCGATTTCCGAGAATACAACGCGGCAAATCCGGTTGACCGGGACGGGTTTTATATGTCTGGTGCCATTTTGGGCAACGGCCGGCACACGAATCATCAGGCCCATTGGAACAAGATTTTTGACGGCGTTTTTTATATCAAAAGGATGTATCCTTGTAAGCGAATTTAAGTGATAACACATTCAAACCACCCGCTTGATTGAAACATTTGTTCCCGTTTGCTACCTTTGATGGGGGCGTACTTTTGCCCGAACACAAATCGATTCGGTATGCAGAAATCCTTACCCCCCCGCTCTACGGCGCCCCAACCTCAAACCTCAAACCTCGAACTTCAAACTTCGTCCCGAGGCCTCGGGATCAAACTTCGAACTTCAAACTTATTTCCGGCGCTGCTTACCTTTATCCTGATGAATACATCCAACCTTGGGGCGCAGGCGCCGGTAATCGATTCCGTAGTGGCCGTTTCCAGTCAGGTGGAACGGTTTGGTAAATTTGAATGTCTCGTATACCTGAAGGCCGCGGTGGCAAACCCCTACGACTATAATGAGGTTACCGTTCAGGGCACTTTTACCGGTCCCGGCGGACAAACCGTCGTGGCCGATGGTTTTTTTATGCAGGACTACAACCTGAACACCGCCAACGGTATCCTCGCTCCGGTGGGCGCCGGCGGTTTCCGGCTGCGCTTCAGCCCCAACGAAACCGGCGCCTGGTCCTGTACCGTAAAAGCAACTACCGCGGCGGGCACAACCACCGCGCCGGCGCAAACGTTCACTTGTACGCCTTCGGCAAACAAAGGTTTCGTTCGGCGTTCGGCGGGCAATTATTTCCAGTTCGACAACGACGAACAATACATCCCGGTCGGACAAAATGTGTGTTGGCAAAACAACAACATCTATCTCGATTACAAAAACTGGCTGGGCGACATGGTCGCCAATGGCGCCAATTTCTACCGCCTCTGGATGGCGCACTGGGGCCTGGGAATCGAGTGGAAAAACAACAGCTCCGGCTTTTCCGGCCTGAAAAAATACAAACAAAGCGCATCGTACTACATAGACTGGATGCTCGACTACGGTGCAGAAAATAACCTCTACCTGATGCTCTGCATCAACCACCACGGCCAGTACAGCACCACCGTGAACCCCAACTGGAGCGAAAACCCGTATAGCGCCGCGCTGGGCGGCCCACTGGCCCAGCCCCAGCAGTTTTTCACCGACGCCACAGCCCGCGCGCTGCACAAAAACCGCCTGCGCTACATCGTGGCCCGCTGGGGATATTCCGTAAATATTCAATGTTGGGAACTGTTCAACGAGGTAGACCTGACCGAAAATTTCGAGGCCAACGCGGCCAACGTGGTGAGCTGGCACCAGGAAATGTCCGAATACCTGAAATCCATCGATCCTTACCAGCATTTGGTGAGCACCAGCGGCTCCAAACCCAGCGCCTTCGACGACATCTGGGAACTGCCCGCCATGGATTTTACCCAGGAGCACATCTACCGCAACGTGGCGAATGTTGAAGTCCCCATCGCCGAAACCGCGCGGAGTCTGATGACCAACTTCGGCAAACCCGCCCTCGTCGGCGAGTTCGGCCTCTCGGGTTCCGGCACACAAACCGCCACCGACGACCCCGCCGGCATACACCTCCACAACGGGCTCTGGGCCGGGCTCTTTTCCGGCGCCGCCGGCACGGCCATGACCTGGTGGTGGGATAATTACGTGGAACCTAAAAATCTGTACCACCATTTCACCGGACCCGCCGCGGTGGCCAAACAGATACCCTTTGCCGCCGGGCAGTACCAACCCGCGTCGGCAACGGTAACCGGCGGGCCGCCCAGCGACGCTTCGTTTTCGCCGGCGGCCGGTTGGGCGGCGCCCACGGCGGCGCAATTCACGGTGGATGCCGGCGGCAACCTGACGCCCGGGGTGACCAATTTAGGGCAGTTCTTGTACGGCTCGTCGTGGAATACCCAATACCGAAACCCGCCGCAATTTACCGTCACCTTTCCGGTCGCTTCCAAATTCCGGGTGCGCACGGGCGGCGGTACCAGTCAGGCGCCCAAAGTGGTGATTTACCTCGATGGCGTGGAAAAAATCAACCAAAACGGACAGGTGAATACCACCTATACCATTGACGTGCCGGCCGGCCAGCACGTCATAAAGGTGGATAACCTGGGTACCGACTGGATTGAGATTTCCGAATATGTATTTGAAAAATTAGGCACCGGCGTCAATGCCTTCGTCCTGCGCGCCGCAGCCAGCAACCGCTCGGCGGGCTGGATACACAACAAAGCGTATAACTGGCAAACCCTGAAAAATACCGGCCAACCGGCGCCCGCGAACGGGGTTACGGTAACCGTAGCTGACATGGCGCCGGGGCCGTATGTGCTGAAATGGTGGGATTGCGCCAATGGCAACCTGCTGAATACCACCTCCGGCGCCGCCGATGCATCGGGCACACTGTCGCTGGCCTGCCCTCAAATTTTATGGGATATCGCCTTCACCGCCGAACCCGAAGTGGTGAACGTGGCGGAAGCCGCCGGCCCGGAAACGGCTTATGAAACTTTTTATCCCTCGCCTGCGCCGGCTAACGGAACCATCCATTGGGACGCCGGTCAAGCAAACACCGGCAATTGGACGGCCCGATTTTTTAACGCCCAGGGGCAGCAACTGAAAGAAAGCACCGTGCCGGTATCCGGCGACGGGCCTGCAGCGCTATCCGCCGCGGGTTTGCCGACAGGCGTTATTTTTATTCTGCTGGAAAACGGCGGGGAAATGCGGCGGGGAAAGGTTATTTTGGGTGAGTGAGGTCGAATTGAACTGTGTTACTTAAAAATTAATTTAAGACAACCTCATTGAGCCAACCCATTCATGCGCAAAACATTTATATTACTCCTTTTAGGCCTGTCCACCTGGCTGCCTGCCCAACCGCCGCAAATCGAACGCCTGCCTGCCGGGCTGAAAGTTGCGGAGATGCCCGTGTTGGCCATTCTGCCCAGTCAAAGCGGCTTTTTGTGGTTCGGCACCTGGTTTGGGTTGTTCCGCTACGACGGCTACACCCTGAAGGAGTATTTGCCGGAGGCGCAATGGGACGGCAAACGGGTAAACGCGTACAAAATCTCCTGCCTGTTCGAGGATAAAAAAGGCATTTTGTGGATCGGTCTGTTCTCCGGCGGGCTGTTTCGTTTCGACCCCGTCACGCAGCAAAGTACAGTGTGGCAATTCCGGCAAAACGACCCGGCTACCTTGTCCGACAACACGGTGCAGTGTATTACCGAAGACCCGTTCGGCCATATCTGGGTGGGCACCAAAGACGGCCTGAACCGGCTCGACCCGCAAACAGGTAAGGTGCAGCGGTTTTTTACCCTGACTGGCGCGCCCAACGGACTGCAAAACCACCAGATTCGCTCGCTATGTATCGGCCGCGACGGCGCGTTATGGATCGGCACATACAACGGGATCGCCCGGGCCCAACTCAGCGCCGACGGCGCTCCGGTTTTTCAGCATTTTTTCCTGACCCCGCCGCCCGAACGCACACCGCCGGGCGTGGAATCGCCCCACGACTTTATTTTTACGATCCGTGAAGACAGTCATACCGACGGCCTGTTTTGGATCGGCACCAAAGGCGGCCTGAAACGCCTCGATACCCGGCAACCCTCTTTTGCCGGCGGGCTTACCCACTATCGGGCCAGGCCTGGCGGATTGAGCGACAATTTTGTAGAAACTATTCTGGAAACAGCCGAAGGCCCGAACCAAATCCTGTGGATCGGTACCTACAACGGCCTGAACCGGCTGGAAGTAGCCACGGAAACCTTTACGACTTATTTGCCCCCGAAAGGGGATTTGGCTGGTTTGAATGACCAGGTTGTGATCGCGCTGGCTGCCGACCAGGCGGGGCTTATTTGGGTGGGCACGAACAAAGGGTTAAATAAAATCAACCCGACGCCCAAATCCTTCCGTAACCTCAATTTCGGCAATTCCAACGAAAACAACCTTTGGGCGCTCGCCGGCAATAGTGCAAACGGCACGGAAATCTGGGCCGGCAGTGCCGGTGGCGGACTAAAACATATTACCGTACGCGGCAATGATTTTGTGGCCCGCTCCGTCTCTTTGGCCCAGCTCACCGGCGCCCCACAGGCTAATTTTATCTATGACCTCTACCTCGATGCGGAGGGTTGGCTTTGGGTGGCTACCCGGGGAGCGGGTATTATCCGATACCGTACTACGGGGGCGGCCGTATGGGAACGTTTCAATATCCGCTCGCACCAGCTCAGCGACAACTTCGTGATGAGTGTGCATGAAGATGTTTTCGGTCGCCTGTGGTTTGGTACCTGGGAAGGCGGGCTGATTTGTTACGACCGGAAAAGCGGCCGGTTCCGTGTTTTTAAAAACCTGCCGGACGATAATGTGCGGCTTACCGATTTTCCGCTTGTTGAACTACTCTCGTCGGCCGCCGAAACCGGCCAAAACAGGATGGACCTCTGGATCGGTACCCGGGGTGGTGGATTGCTGCAGGTTGAGGTGGATTCTTCAGGAGAAACCCTGCGGCTTAAAAACGCGTTCACCAGTGCAGATTCCGGTCCGAATCATATCAGTAACGACAATATAACGGCTATTCGACGCGGGCCCGACAAACAATTGTGGGTGACTACCGAAGACGGGCTGAATCACTGGGACACGCGCAGCCGGCGGTTTACAGCCTGGGGAGTAAAGGACGGGTTGCCCGACCGGATTGTGCAAACCGTGTGTTTCGACGGCGCCGGCAATGCCTGGATTTCGACCGGGAAAGGTATAGCCCAACTCCGCTTCGACGACCGCTCCCGCCTCACGCAGGTGCGTAGTTTTGATAAATCGGACGGATTGCCGACCAATTTTTTCCATGACGGGTCGGGCTGGATGTCGCCCGAAGGCTGGTTGTTTATGGGGAGTTATGAAGGGCTTTGTTTTTTCTCCACGGCACAAATCAAAGAATATCAGCATGCGCCCAACGTAGTATTTTCAGGGTTAAAAATTTTCAATCAGCCGGTTGGGGTGGGCAAAAACCCGGCCGGCAAAACGGTATTGAACAAAGACATCAATTTCGTTGAACACATTACCCTGCCTTACTCCGACAATGTATTTTCTATTCAATTTGCGGCCCTTGATTTTCAGGAGCCGGGAAAAAATCGTTACGCCTGGCGTTTGCTGGGCTTTCACGACGAATGGGTGGAAGTGGATGCGGAGAACCGGGAAGCGCATTTTACCAATCTTTCCGAAGGGGAGTACACGCTGGAGGTAAAAGCTGCCAACCACGATGGTGTTTGGAGTGAAACTCCAAAACAGCTTAAAATCTGCATTCAGCCGCCGTTTTACCGCACATACTGGGCTTATTTGTTTTATGGGCTTGCTATTGCCGGGTTTGCTTACTGGTACCGGCGGATGGAACTGGCGCGGCTGGAATTGAAAAGCCAGGTAAAAATGGAAACCCTGCGCCGTGAAAAAACCGAAGAGGTGGAACGGATGAAAGTTCACTTTTTTACCCATGTCTCCCATGAGTTAAAAACACCGCTGACACTGATAATCAGCCCCTTGGAAGATTTGCTCAAAGGCAACCTGGCTCAATCTGAAACCCGCGAAGTGTACGAGGTGATGCAACGCAACGCCAACCGGCTCAACCACCTCATCAACCAAATCCTGATTCTCCGGAAAACGGAAGAGGGCCTGATGAAACTGTCGGTCGGCGCGTATGACCTCGTGGAGTTTCTGAAAGATATTTGTATTGCCTTTCGCGAGCTGGCGCATTCGCACCATGTCGATTTTCGGTTTGAATCCACCGAAGAAACGTTGCCGGTGTGGTTTGACAAGGAACAATTGGAAAAAGTATTTTACAACCTCCTGTCCAATGCTTTTAAATTCACGGAAGCCGGCGGACATATTACCGTGAAATTGGACCTGGTCGATCAACAGGTGCGCATTGTTGTGGAAGACGATGGCAAGGGTATTGTCGAAGCAGAACTGCCCCGCGTGTTCGACCTGTTTTATAGCGGCAAAGCCGATGCCGCCCTGAAACAAAGTTCGGGTACCGGCATCGGGCTGGCCCTCTCCAAAAGCATCGTCGATCTGCACGGCGGCATCATACAGGCGGAAAGCGCCGGCGAAGGCTGCGGCAGCCGGTTCACCGTATCGTTGCTTTTGGGCAATGACCATTTTAACCCGGACAATCTTGCGGCGGCCCCGGCCAAACAACTGTTACCGGCTGTTCCGGCACAACACGAGCCGGCCAATGGGAAAGAACACTTCACCCCAGAAAAAGAAAATCCATTAATCCTGGTTGTGGACGATCACGAGGACATTCGCGCCTACATCCGCCTTCGCTTGCAGGCCCACTACACCGTGCAAGAGGCCGCCGACGGACGCGAAGCCTGGGAAAAAACGCATCAACTGGTGCCCGATCTGGTGATCAGCGATATCCTGATGCCGGAATGGGACGGCTTGCAACTTTGCCGCCAGATCAAAAACGATCCCATGACCAGCCATATTCCCGTCATTCTGCTGACGGCCAAAGGAAATACTTCCACCCAGATAGACGGCCTGGAGGCCGGCGCCGATTCCTATATTGCCAAACCGTTTGATCCTGAACTCCTGCTGGCCCGGGTGCGCAACCTGCTTCAGGCGCAGGAACGCCTGCAAAAACACTTCCGGCACGGCGCTCCAATGACACTGAAAGAACTGGATATCAGTCACCTGGATCAACAGTTTCTCGAAAAATGTATCGAGTGCATCGAACGGCACGTGGCCGATCCGGAGTATTCCGTGGAACACTTAGGCAAAGCGCTGTTTATGAGCCGGATGCAACTATACCGCAAAATAAAAGCGCTCACCGGCGAGTCGCCTAACCATTTTATCCGGAACATTCGGCTCAGCCGTGCCGCACAACTGCTCGAAAAAGGCTTCAGCGTAGCCGAAGTCACCTACCAGGTGGGGTTCCAGGATTTGAAATACTTCCGGGAAAGTTTCCGCAAACAATTCGGGGTGAATCCCAGTGAGTATGGGGCGAAAAGGAAGGGGTGAGTGTTTCGGTGTTTTAGTGTTTTAGTGTTTTTGTGTTTTAGTGTTTTAGTGCCTCCGTGTTTTCGTGCCTTGCACCACGGAGGCACTAAAACACAAAAACACGGAAGCACTAAAACACAAAATCACTCATACCGCAACGCCTCGATCGGGTCGAGCCGCGCGGCTTTCATGGCGGGATAAAATCCCGACACAACGCCTACAAACATACACAGGGTGAAGCCCAGCAACATCCAGGCCCAGGGAATCAGGAAGGTGCCGCCGAGTAATGGCGTTACAATATTGCCGATCAGGATACCCAGAATGATGCCCACAATGCCGCCGATCTGGCAGATGACCACGGCTTCGGTCAAAAATTGTAGAAGAATACTCCGTCGGGTGGCGCCTAATGCTTTATAGATGCCGATTTCGCGGGTACGTTCCGTTACACTTACCAGCATAATATTCATCAGACCGATGGCCGCGCCGAGCAGTGTCATCAAACCGATTGCGACGGTAGCAAGGCGCAGGTTGGTGGTATTTTCTTTGAGGATGGCTACCAGACTGTCGCTGGCAAAAATCTCGAAATCTTCCTCCTCTCCGGGCCGCAAACGCCTGATCTGGCGAAACAAACCGGTTGCTTCCGATTGCGCTGCATCCATATCAACGGCATTGCGTACGGCTACCATCAGGCTGTAATCTGTTTCCGCCGTACCATAAATCGCCCGCACATTATACAGCGGGGCATATACGGCCCGGTCGGAATTGTTGCCCATGGAAGTACCCTTGGATTTGAGCACACCGATGACCCGATAACGGTTATTACCAACCAACACGATTTTATCCAGGGCTTTTTCCGGGTTGTCGTCAAACAAAGTTTTTACAATATCCCGGCCGATTACTAATTTGGCCTGGCCGTCTTCCACTTCTTTTCTGGAAAAATTCCGCCCAAACTCGATGTCAATCCCTTTGATGGAAAAATAATTTTCATCGACGCCTACAAAACCAATGTTCGGGTTGGTTTTTTCATCGGCATATTTAACCGTCGCTAAGCTGGTTGGCCAAAAGGAAACCGAAACGATGGCCGGGAAGTTGAACCGTTCCTTGAACTCTTCGGCCTGATCAAATTTGACCGGGTCGCCGGCCCGTTGCCGCCGGCCGCGCTGGTTGCTTTTTACGTCGCCCCACTTCCGTTCGATGCTAAATGCGTTGGCGCCCAAACCCGACAAATTGTCGTTCAGCGAAAAAGCAATAGCATCAATAGCCGTCAAAATTCCTACCAGCGCCATAATGCCGAAAGCTATTATCATCAGCGTGAGTACGGCCCGCAGCATGTTGGCGCGGATGTTCTGAAAGGCCATGCGAAATATCTCTGAAAAAGGCATAATCAGCGAGGGTTAGAAGGTTGAGTGGTTTGGGGGTTTGGAGGTTTGGGGGTTTGGAGGTTTGGGGGTTTGGGGGTTTGGGGGTTTGGGGGGTTGGGGGTTTGGTTTTTTTAGGGAGGAGATAGCTGGGTATTTGGATTACGAATCAAGCGGCCAAAAATAGTCAGGTTTATACCGGAGTGTTTCGCTTTTCGGAGGCAGGTTTTTGATTTTTCGATCAAATGCCGGTTTATGAGGATTTTCTGACCTTTGCCAGTAAAAAAATGTACCGTCAACCTGCCATATTTCAATCCTATTCAAAAATAATTGCCGCCGAAAGTACCCGGCATGGTGGGGTCAGTCCCGCGCCGTATGCTTCCTTGAATTTGGGTAAAAGCACCGGCGATACCCCGGAAAACGTGGCGGAAAACCGGCGCCGGTTCTGTTCGGCCCTGGGATTCGCGCCGGCACAACTGGCCTGGAGCAAACAGGTGCATGGCGCTGAAATCCAATTAGTCACCAGGCCCGACGGCGCCGAAGGATACGATGCACTGATTACCCGGACGCCCGGCATATTTGTGGCCGTGTCCGTCGCCGACTGTACTCCCATTCTCGTATACGATCCAAAAAACCAGGCCGTTGCAGCCATTCACGCCGGCTGGCGCGGCGCGGCGGCCAATATTATCGGTAAAACAATGGCTGCCCTCGAATTCCATTTCGGCACAAATGGCGCCGATTGCCTGGCATACGTCGGCGCGTGTATCGACGAATGTTCTTTTGAAGTAGGGCCCGAGGTTGCCGCTCAATTTAACACTGATTTTAAACGTTTCGACCCCCAGCGCGACAGGTATTTTATCGACCTGAAAAAATCGTGTGCAGCACAATTGGCGGCCTGCGGCGTACCCGGAACGCAGATTGAAATTTCACCCTACTCTACTATTTTGAACAACGCCGATTATTTCTCCCACCGTAAAGAAAACGGCATAACCGGGCGGATGATGGCAGTGGTCGGGATATGGGTTTAAAAAAAGGGTTTGAGGGTTTCTGGTTTGAAGGTTTCTGGTTGGGGGTACGTATTAAAGGCCAAATATTGATTTTTACAATTCCGATACATCGTTTTACAGGCATTTGCCGGCCGGGTTGTGGTTGGGGGCATAGGTTTGCAGCATCTTTTCACGTCAACAAACAAGTTTTATGAAATCAGTATCCGGTTTTCTATTTACCATTTTTTTGACTTTGCCAGCCCTCTCCGTGTTTGGGCAAAATCACTTCAACAATTGCACGGCAGCCTTTTTGGGCCAGAAAATTGTGGTTGATCAATATTCCCCCGAAGGCAAATGTGTGCTGCCGCAGACCGCCACCGGCGAACTGACTGTTTGTACTGCCGATCTTTCGCCGGAACGGTCGATTGCGAAAGATAAAATCGCCTTTAAAATCGCCATCCGCGACAAGAACACCGGTACACTCGTGATGTACTCCAGCGATACGTACCGAAAAATTGACATTCAAAAAGTGTTGGCCCAATGCAGCCCCGGCGACCGTATCGTGCTGCTTACGATGGACCGGGAATATGCGTTGCCACATAATGAGATTTTGGTGCAGTAGGAGTGGGGCTATTTCAGCGTCATTCCTTTTTAGTAATTTTGCCTTCATGTACCAATCTAAATTGCAATTTCTGGCCTTGTTAACCGTACCGGTACTGGCTATCGGGTTGTTTGCTGGATTATCCGGAGACCAGGAAAATCGGCAAATACATTGGCATGAGAAAGTCAACCTCGCCCTGCGTCGCACGGCACATCATCTGCTGATCCAATCGGGCGACAGCACGTCGACCATTCCACCCGTAATACAAGGTGAAAATCAGGATACCTGGATCATACGGCTCGAACGGCCATTTAATTACCAGGCCTTGCCCGCGCTGTTACAGGAATCGTTCGACCTGCACGGTGTCTCGACCGATTATGACGTTATGTTGCTCGATTGCCAGGAAATGGCTCTGCTGCTGGGCTACAACAAACTCGACTTCACGGAAAAAAACGAAACGCCCTGCGGTACCCGCGAACAAACCGGGGGGTGCTACACCCTGCAAGTCTCCTTCGCCGGGCCGGCCAACCAGCTGACCAACCATTGGTTACGCTGGTTGGCCGTATTAGCTTTGTTGCCATTGGGTTTCTTGCTTTACCGGAGCCTGAAACCTCGCCCCGGCCAGGCCGAACCGCCCCCCCGGCCGGAAATAACCGGCGACTCCGCCATTACCGTCGGCCTGTCCACTTTCGACTTCACCAACCAATTGCTGATCATTTCCGGCGCCCGGCACAACCTGACTTATCGGGAAGCCAAACTGTTGCAACTCTTTTGCCGGCACCCTAACCAACTGCTGGAACGCGATTTTATCCTGCAAAACGTCTGGGCCGACGAAGGCATTCTGGTAGGGCGCAGCGTGGATATGTTCGTGTCGCGCCTGCGAAAACTCCTGCGCGCCGATGCAAACGTAAGTATTGTTACGGTGCATGGAGTGGGGTACCGGCTGGAGGTAAATGACGCAATGACCCAATGACGAATGACGCAATGACGAATGACTCAATGACTCAATGACCCAATGACGAATGACCAAATCCCCCCTCACCGCTGGATCACCACAGATCGCCAAAGCGTCGCATTTTTCGTTTGGATGAGCAGCCGGTACATGCCTGGCGGCAAGTATTCCACAGGAAGTATGATAAACGGCGAAGGCAACGTGGTTTGTTCAAAAACGATTCTGCCTGCCACATCGGTTAGCATCACCCGGGTTTCCGGCCGGTCCGGTCCGGTATAGCGCAATTGTAAACGCGTGTTCGCGGGGTTGGGGAAAACTTCCCAGGAGCCATCTGCGGCAGCGATTCCGGTGGAAACGATGATATTGGAAACCACCAGCGCGAGGCTTGTCGAACAACCGTTGTCGTTGGCCGTGACCACCACCGTGTAAGTGCCGGCCTGCAAGCCGCTGAGGTCTTCCAGATTTGACAACCAAATACTGTCCCGGTACCAGGCCACCGTAACGGCGCCCGGATAACTTATTTCTATGTCGATCGCGCCGATGTGCTGGCCGAACTGATCGTTGGTGATTAATACCGGACTGATAACGGGCGACGTCAGATTTTGAATAAACTCATCGGCTTGAAGTATTTGAGTGCAGCCGTTGCCGGGATTCGTGACCGTCACGGCATACACACCGATCTCTGGAATATTGATCCAAAACCCGGCCTCGACGGAAGTGAAACCGTTCGGCCCGGTCCAGGAAAACTGGTAATTCTGCGGATCTGTTACGCCGATAAAAAGGCTGTCCGAACGACAGGTAATCGTATCGACATGCAGGGAAACCGCCGGATGTTCGGTATCCTGCGACACCAGTGCGCTCGCTGTGCTGATACAGCCGTTTCCCGGATCGGTTACCACTAACACATACAGCCCCGGCAAACTGACCGGCAGCACCGGCCCTGCCACCGGCGCCTCATCCGGCACAAGCCATTGGTATTCAGCGCCGGAAACCGGCGAACTTCCGTTCAGCAACAACACGGGCTGGGCACAGGTGATCGTGCCTGCGCCGGAAACCGCGGCGCCGGGCAAAGCCGAGTTTTCCAAAACCGTCACTTGTGCCGCGCCTGCGCATCCGGTGTCCGTATCGGTCACGGTAAGCACATAAACGCCGGGTGCTTCGGCGGTAGCCGCAGGCAAACCGGAGGTAAACCCGTTCGGGCCAATCCAGTGATAAACCGGCTGGGTGGCTGTGGTGCTACTTTCCAGCAAAACCGATTGTTGAACACAGGTCAGTACATCCGGTGCAGCGATCAAAACTTCCGGAAGATCGTCGCCCAGGATAATTAATGCCTCAGCAGTGCTGGTGCAACCATTGCTCGCGTCGGTCACGGTCACGGTATAAACACCGGCGGCCGTCACGACGGGATTTTGCTCCGCAGACGAAAAACCCAGCCCAATCCAGGCAAAACCGGCCTGAACGGCCGATGTATTACACACCAGGTTGACAAATGGTTGTGCGCAACGCAGCGTGTCACCGGCTGTTTCAACGACGGGTAGTTGTGTGTTTTCCAATACCTGTGTCAGGGCAGTCGTAGTGCAGCCATTGGCGGCGGTAACAGTGACTTCATATTGTCCCGGCACGTTAACCACTGGATTTTGTTCTGTGGAAGAAAAACCCGCAGGGCCCTGCCAAAGGAAATCCAGTGTTGCTGCATCGGTCGTGCAACTCAGTTGAACGCTCAAAACCGCACAGATAAGCGTCCCTCCCGTTACTGCGGCACTTGGGGGGAGCGTATCGCCCGGTACGGTTATTTCGGCCGCGGCCGTACAACCGTTGGAAGGATTGGTGACGGTCACCGTATAAAGTCCGGGTGTTCCGGTAAACGGTTGTTGTTCCTGGGAGGTAAATCCGTCCGGGCCGGACCAGTCAAACAAAGCCCCTGCTGTCGGCGTAATACTTACGATTTGGACGGAAGGCGTTGCACAACTCACGGTGCCGCTGCTCAACTGTACCTCGGGGGGCAAAACATCTGCCGGCACTTCGGCCATAGCCTGGCTACTGCATCCGCTCTCCGGGTTGGTGACGGTGAGCACGTACTGCCCTGGGGCGCCGACGACCGGGTCTTCCAGTATGGATGTAAATCCGGCCGGCCCCGACCAGACAAAAAGCGCATTGGGGATGTCCGCGCTGCCGTCCAGTGGAACGGTGTTTTGTACACAAGTCAGGGTGTCCCCGGCCAGGGCCCCGGCAACCGGAATATCGGTACCGAATAAAACCGTCACGGTGTCGATAGCCGTGCAAATGTTTCCGCCTATCGTGGCGTTCACTTCCAAAATATATACGCCGGGATCGTTTACGGTCAGGGTGTTGCCGTTGCCGACGACCTGGCCGTTTTTATCCTTCCATAATTTGACGCCTGGCGACGGCGATGAGTTAAACGTTACAGGGGGGAGCGTACAGTTGACAGCGCCGGGAATAATATTTGCTACTGGATCAAATTCAATTATGGAAAAATTAATAACAGAGTCACAGCCCTGATACGATGTGCAGGTTTTAGAATAAGTGCCGAGCACGTTAAATGCTTCATCGCAAACTACAACCGAGTTGCCGGCACAAACAAATCTAATCCCCAGGTTGACAATGATTGGTGTCTTAATGGCAACAGTTTGCCTTACTATACTGTCGCAACCCTGATAGGAAGTCAATGTAGTATCGTAATTACCGCTGTTGTAGCAAAGATCGCCCCACGGCAACTGGTATGGTACATCTTCAGCGCATACAGTTACCCTTGGCAACTGGGTGATGGGAATGGCACTTACGGCGACGTTTTTACAGACCTGGCTACCGGCGGTACAGGAATTTACCGGTTGCACGCATATTTGGCCCGAGGATGCGCCGCCGGGGGTTACTTCAACCACATTGCCGCCGGCGCCCACCAAAGAGACGGGGGCGTACTGTCCGTTGATCCGCCAACCGGGGGGCGCAAGCCAATTATAAGCGCCGGCGCCGCTGACCGGCGGGATCGAAAAAGTAACCTTGCTGCCAGGGCACATATTGGCTGGGCCGGAAATGACACCTGTGGACCCGATACCCGGCGCCTGCATGGCCGATGGGGGAACAACTGAAAGTTGAAAATCACATTGATCGGCGGCATAACCATCGATGAGCAGGAAATAACTCACTCCGGGCGTTAAGGACGCCGTAATGGAAACGGGGGTATCGCCGCCGCCTACCCAGCCGCCGTTGCATTGGATCGGGGCTCCGTCGCAGGAGGGGTAGAGCGCGATTTGAAGGCCATTGCCGGTGGTACAATTGGACGGTGTGGCGGTAAAAGTTGCCGCCGCCGCTCCTGCAACTAAACCGAGCCACTGCTCATTTTCTATGGTACCGCAGAAACCCGGCGGCGTTTGGCCGGTGTAGCCTGCCGTCGTGCCGGAGTACCCGTTAAAATTGCAAAAAATACAAGCATCGGCGCATAGGTCGGCGGCCGGGGTATCGGATGCCGGGCAGGGCGGGGGCAGGGTAGTGCCTATCGCAAAGCCCAGGCACGATGCCGCTCCGTTTCCGCAGGGATTGACCGGTGTGACGCAAAGCCCGCCGTTTTGAGTGCCAAACGTAACAGTCACCTGGTTGCCCCCCGCCGCAGGCAGCATGACCGGGGGCGTCTGACCGTTTATTTTGAGGTGTGTGGGTCCGCTCCACTGGTATGCCGTTGCCCCTTGTACCGGAGGAATCATATAGGTAATGCTGCTACCGCCGGCCACAATCGTGGGCCCTTGTACCGCGCCGGCCGAATCGGGGAGCGGCAGCGCTACGGCGCCCGCCGGCCCTGTGCCGATGGTAAATGTACATTGGTCGCCTTCGTATCCGTCGATCATTAAAAAATACGTTTGCCCGGGGGTGAGCGCCGAGTTCAGAATACGCGTCACCGTGCCATCGCCCGCTTGTCCGGCAGCGCAAGCCAGGGGCGCGCCGGTGCAATCGGCATACAGGGCAATTTCCAAACCGTTTCCTTGTTGGCAATTGGCCGGCGCAACGCTGATGGAGATACTGTCGCTCCCGGCGATAAAGCCCAGCCATTGTTCATTATCGGTTGTTGAACAAAATCCGGGTGCAGCCCCGGCGGTAAACCCGGCCGTACTGCCCGCGAAACCGTCCAATGTGCAATGTACACAGGCATCAGGGCAATGATCGGCGCCCGGAAGCGACATTTCGGAGCAAACGGGCGTGTTTTGCGCTTGCAGCAAAACAGTATTCATAAATAGGGCAAAACACCAAAAGTAGATTTTTTTCATGGCTAAATATTTCTTTATGAGGTATAAAAGTAGGAACAATAAGCAGAAATCGGCCCAATGGTAAAGGTGTTGCTTAAAAAAAATTAATTGGTTTGATAAAAAACAACGATCTTTGCCTACTTTTTCTCACCGTCCGATTAGCCCCGAAACGGTTTTATTTATTTGACGCAACATCTTTAATGACTTCATTTCAGGAATTGGGCCTCAATGAGGCCCTGCTTCAGGGTATTACAGCCCTTGGCTTTGAAACCCCCACCCCCATTCAGGAACTGGTTGTTCCCGTAGCCCTTCACTCCGACGACGACTTTATCGCCCTGGCCCAAACAGGCACCGGTAAAACTGCCGCATTCGGCCTGCCACTGCTGCAACGTATCGACCCGGCTGAAAAAAACCTCCAGGCACTCGTACTCTGCCCTACCCGCGAACTATGTGTTCAGGTAGCCGGCGACCTGGTCAACTACTCCCAATTTGCCCATCAGTATAAAGTGGTGGCCGTGTACGGCGGCGCCAGCATCGAAACGCAAATTCGCCAGATCAAAGCCGGCGCACAGATTATCGTGGCCACGCCCGGCCGCTTAGTCGATTTGCTGGTGCGCCAGGTAGCCCGCCTCGACAAAGTAGCCCGCGTGGTGCTTGACGAGGCCGACGAAATGCTCAACATGGGCTTTAAAGAAGCCGTGGATTTGATCCTCGAAGCCGTGGAGAATCGCAAATCTATCTGGTTGTTTTCTGCCACCATGCCCGAGGAGGTGCGCGCTATCGCTGCCACCTACATGAAAGATCCGCAGGAACTGAGCGTCGGCAGGCGTAATCAGACCAACGAAAACATCGTACACCAGTATTTCGTATGCCGCTCGGAAGACCGCTTTGCTACGCTCAAACGCGTGGTTGACGCAAACCCGGGTATATACGGACTGATATTCTGCCGCACCAAAAACGACACCAAGGAGATTGCGGAACAAATGATCCGCGACGGTTACGACGCCGACGCCCTGCACGGCGATCTGGCCCAGTCCGACCGCGACCGCGTCATGCAACGTTTTCGTGAAAAAAATCTCCAGTTGCTCATCGCCACCGATGTGGCTGCCCGCGGCATCGACGTCAGCGACATCACCCACGTGATCAACTACGGTCTTCCGGATGAAACGGAATCGTACCTGCACCGCAGCGGCCGCACCGGCCGCGCCGGCCGCGCGGGTATTTCCCTGAGCATCGTTACCCCGAAATTTGAGGAGAAAATCCGCCAGATCGAACGGAAAACCAAGGCTGTGTTTACCAAACTGCAAATCCCGACGGGTTTCCAGGTGTGCGAAAGCCAGCTGTTCCACATCATTCAGAACATACACGACCAGGAGGTACACCACGCGGAAATCGAGCCCTTTCTGGAGCGTATTTATGCCGCCCTGGAAGACCTCTCGAAAGAAGAACTCATCAAACGGTTCGCCAGTGTGGAGTTCAACCGCTTCCTGTCGTACTACCGCAACGCACCCGATATTAATATTTCCGCCAAAGGCGATAAAAAAGGCAGTCATCGCCGCGATACCGCGGATACCGGCGCCATGCAGCGCCTGTTTGTCAACATCGGCATCATGGACGGTGTGAACAAAAAAGACTTCCTGTCGCTGCTAAGCCGCGAATTCCGGGTGCCTAAAAATTCGGTCGGCGATATCGACATCAAAAAATCCTTTATGCACTTCGATATCGAACCGTCTTTCATCCGCGAAGTACGCGCCGGGTTGGAAGAATTCAATATCAACGGCCGCCGGGTAAAAGTAAACGACGCCATGCCCCGGCCGGAAAAGGATTTTAAAGAAAAGAAGTTCACCGGCGGAAGGTTTGAAAAGGGGCGGAAGAAGGCGTGGTAATTTTGGTTGAGCGGGTTGTTCTGTATTAATTATACTGACTAAAACCACTGGTATGAAAGCTCGTACCAAATTACTCTGGATCACGTTATTTTTGGGAACTTGCACTGCACAGGCCCAAGACCTGAGGCTCGAAAACCGAATGGTGATTGATGGCATTGTATTGTTTGAAAACCTGAATAAACCGGGTCAGTTTTACTATGTTCCTGATACAGGCACGATTGCTACGGATGAAAATGGCGAGTATCAAATTTCTTTTGATAAGTATGTCTCTGATGAACGGGACGGCCCTGCCGGTGCAATAATTCAGGTTTTGCTTGACTTTTTTTTGCCCGAAGTGAAACTGCTGGAGCTAGAAGATAAACTTCGGTTGAAGAAACCAGGCGCCGGTATTGTGGGCGCCGTGCCAATATCGTCGTTGCCTGACGAGCCATTCTTTATACCTGTTCCAGAAGAGCGCAATATTATTTCTTTTCAATTTTTCCCTCCTGCCTCGGCGCTGGTTACGATAGATGTTTCAAAGAATAATGCGCAGCTGCTACAAACGCAAATGCAAACCAATGGATTCTATCTTCCGCTGACCTGCACTTACGAGATTCAATTTGGCGGGTATGCTGAAATTCAAGCGGATACCTTGAAAATGCTGCTTCAGGTTGATTCTGACTCGGCCAAGTCAACAATCACCAAGAGATGGCTACGGCAAAAAATGCTGCGCTTATTCTCGGATAAAGGGGAAGAAATAACATTGCTTGAGTGGGAAATTGCCCCGGTGGCCAATTATTTCACAAAAAATCTTGGGAATTTGCCGGCTACATTTCTCTTGGCCGGCAATGATGAAGATTTTGTTTTTGATTCGATTTCGATCATTTCAAGGAATAGAATCTGTAAGGTATGGGCATCGAAGGCAAGTTTGATTTTTCCGGCAGCATATCTCAATTTGAAAAAACAACGAGAGGAGATAAAAAGTGGCGCTTACAACCTGTATGCTTCAAAATTTAGCATTAGAGAAGTTAATGTAATTTTGGATTTGGATTTAGAGGAGATAATAGATAAAGTTAAATCATACCATGTTGATTTCAAAATGACAACCGGGACATTGGAGCACAGATATATTTATACCGTAGACAGCCTTGTTGAAAAGGCAATATGGGCGGGGCCCCGTCAAAAAGTACAATACCCAATGTCAAAATCCTTGTCAAAAAAGATGAAATATCAGGATAAGTATAGTTGTTATATAAAACATAATGCAACCATAGACAAATTCAATTCAGTAGTCAATGAATCAAAATGGGATGATAGAGCCCGCTGGATGGCAATAACCGTGGCTTCAGCATTCAAGCCTATTTCTATGCGGGTAGAAGGGGACCTTGACGAGATGCGGGTTAACGGATTCAAAGGAGCGAGGGTAGAATTTTTTGAAGCGAAGAAAAAAGATAATAAAAAAAAGAGTATTCGCACAACATCCGATTCAACCTTTCAAAATCCAAGTAATTCATTATCAATAAAAAATGAAAAAGAAGATGAATATGAAATTGGACAATACCTAGGTGATATCTTGTTTATGGTATCAGAAAGGACAGGATTTGTTGAAAAGAATATTTTTTCACCCAGAAAAGATGAATACGTGTTTTATCACAAAATTACCTGGTTTTTAAATCCTTCTGTAACTAACCCCCATGGCTTAAGCAAGATCATTGAAACAAGTCCTGAATTAAAAATCAATACCGATTATTTATATTTGATTTTGCCCAAGTTGAAAAATTAGAATTCAAATAACTATGAATTCCCAAAGGCGTAGGCATAACGTTTACGTCTCCACTAAAATCACTGATAATTACCCATTTGTCATCTGGCGAAAAATTAAAATCCGGAATAGAATGCCCATTGCTTTTCAGTACGCTAATTTTTATACCTTTAGCCGTAAAAAAAGAAATGTCATAGTTTTTTTGTATCAGGATATAATTGCTGCCCGGTGAAAAACGGACTGACCCTAATTCAGGAATTGTAGCGACAAAATCTCCGTTTGTTTCTAATACCTCCACAGTATTATTGTCGAAAGCTAAGGCAAAGAATCGGCCATCGGGAGAAAAAGCACAGGAAATAAGTTTTCCTTGGAGGGTTACATTTACAATCGTCCCTTTTTCCAGATTCATCACTTGTAGCACACCTCCGGGTTCATCGTAGAGCAAAACAAATTTGCTTCCAGGGGAAAATACGCATTCAATTTCCCGGGGTATTCGCTTCAGAACAACGCCATCTTCAGACCGGAGCTCAGATTTTCCGTCTATAAAATTGATATAAAGAAATCTGTCATCGGGTGAGAAATCTATCCATCTGACCTGTTCTGGAAATCTTACCTGCTTGCCGGCAGAAGTATATAATATTACAGCCGTATCGCCTATTTCTTCGATAAAAAAATGGCCGGCAGGAGAGAAACGCCCTTGATTTACCTTTTTAGGGAAGCGTCGAACAAGTTCTCCATTTATATTAAGAATACTGGTTGTGCTATCTGCCATCCACAACCAGATGGCATTTGTATCGGAAGATTCAATAACCTTTTGAATGGTTGTATCGCCGTTAAAAATACAGGTTGTTTTGAACCCGGATATACTCATTTTAAAAAGCTTGGCTCCGGCGCCGTAGAGGATGCTTTTGCCATCGGAAGTAAAAACGGGCGCAGCGTAGGGCCTTGAAAATTGACGGGCGTACAATAGTTTGCCTTCCATGTCATGAACAGACCAGGTATTGCCAAAGCAGGTCAATAATAATTTTGACCCTGCACTGAATATCCCGTCATTTAGCAACGGCGTATTGTCGTAATGATACACCGGTCGCTGAAAAAGATCATGGCCCTGTAAATCCAATAAATGCACTTTGAACGGTTTTTCCAACACCAGTACTTTTTCGCTTTTTGGGTCAACCCGGGCAACACATTTATCCTTAAATGTTTTTTCAAAGCCAAGCGACCAGTTGAATTGCCAAAGTGCAATTTCTCCGTTTTCGGCAGCGGTAGCCAGTGTTTCGGCCGGTTTTTCATAAGGGTTGGCAAGAAATTGGCCGAAATTATCACCTTTTCCTCCAACAACCTGGCCAAAGGTATAAGCAACTATGGAATGATCGCGTTTGATAATGCCAAGGGGTTTGGTATCCTCAAACCGCTCCGCCATGAATAAATATTTCACTGGTGAGTTTGCAGAGACAGACAAACTGAAATATTTTGGCCATAAGATTTTTACTACAGGAAGACTATCCGGTTTAGGATTATTTACCGGGGCATCCATCCATTTTGTCACGATACTTTCTTTCTTATACCCTTGCAGTAACAACCCAATATCCCAGAGCGTGCTATCCTTTTCAGTTCCGCCATAAGTTTGTAGAAAGGTTTTATGATCAATGCTGCAAAAACGAGGCCTGGAACTTCCCGGTCGTGCGGGATCAAAAAATGCTTCTGTAAACAATGGTCGTAGTGTATCGGCTCCATCCACCAGATTGAGGCCATCCAACGACCATAATATACCCGAAAAGCCGTTCTCATACAGCAGGTATTGACTACAGGGAGAAAATTCGATTTTACATTTTTCATTAAAAAAAATTACGGATAACTCTGCTATTTGCTTACAATCGGCGCTCCAGAGTGTTACCTTGTTTTTGTGGTTCACGACTATAAATCGCTTGTTGTTGGGCGAAAAAACCACCTCGATGGTGATTCCGGGCAAAGGTGTCTCTTTAATCGTATCGCCTGAAAGATCGTACAACGCAGAAGCCCCTGCTTCCTGGTCGGTTGCAATCAATACCCCAGCTGCCTGGTTATAAAACAATTGAGAAATGTTTCTGAAAGGGGTAGTAAAATATTTTATCAGGCGAGCGGCTCCCGGTTGTTGTAATGCTTCATAAGCCCGCATCATTAACGCCTGCATATCGCCACTGGGCACAAGTTCGTTGGCTTGGTCGGCGAACGCCATGGCTTCGTAAAACCGGCCTTCCGTCATCAGGCTGTTAGCCTGGCTGGCCATAGTTTGTGCCTGAATTTCTTTCGCCTGCTTCTGGATAGACACCAGGCGTTCCTCCGCTACCTGTTTGGCTTTTTGTTCGTTGTCTTTCTGTGCCTCAATTTTTTCAAAAACAGCTTTTAAACGGGGGCCGATTTCGTTGCCCAGGGTTGAGTTGCAGTTGAGCGCATTCAAATAAGATTGCACTGCCTTGCTAAGTTCATTTTGTCGCTCAAAAGTCCTGGCCTGATTAAGCATCTCCTGACAATCAGGGGGTTTTTGGCTAAAAAGTGCAATGGCAGAGCAACAGAGACAGGACAAGAAAAGTATACGCATACCACAAGCATTTATTTCAGACTTAAAGACTTGATTTGTGTTTCGATATAGGTATCCGGTATGGAATCAAGCAAGGTGTCTCGACGATAATCCCGGGCATGCCGGTATTCCCACAAGGCATAGTCCGGCGAGTTGAGCGCCAGGTAGTTATCTGCCTTTTTGACAATTTCGGTGTAGCGGGCATGATAAAACCTGCGCAGGTTTTCGTTGGCCATTTGTTCGTTTTTTTGCGCTGTTTCTTTCGCTTTTTCGGCCTCCAAACGCCGTTGGCCGGCCAATTGTGATTGGAGGTAGGCAAACACTGCCACTACGGCAAAAATCCCTGCCGCTGCTACCGCGCCTGTCGTTACCCAGCGTTGCCGGCGTTCCCGGTTTTTATGGTATACAATACTATCGGTATAAAATTGCTGCAATTGCCTGTCTAAGCGCTGCACATTCAGCGATTTTTCGATCAGTTCCAATTCACCCCGGCTGAGGTGTTCCATGGTATCGGCATATCGTTTTTGTTTGTACTCGATGGTGGTGCGGGCTTCCCGCTGACTGAGCTCTTCGGCGTTAAATTTGGCGAATGCTTGTTCGGCCAGGCGGTCATGCACAATTTCGAAACGCTCCTCGTCCGTTTTTGCAAATCGCAACCGGTTCAGAATACGGATATCTGCGGCAGACAACAAGTCAAGGATTTGCCGCACGTTTTCCGGGGTCAGTTCAAGCCGGCCAAGGCTGAGTTCCCGATATATCTCATCAGCGCTGCGGTTTTGTTTGGTGCCCTGGGCAGTCACCAATTTAAACAACACTTGTAGTGCTGGATTTTTTCCTGCCCGGATGCCAGGTTGATCATGCGACAACCGGGCGTTTACAATGGCCACCTGCCGGTCAAGGAAATCGGAGAGTACGTTCTGGAGTTTGTTTTCTCCTACCAGCGCGGTGTCAAAATGGATATAGTTGCGACCTTCTGTTTTCCCCCGTTCCACATCTTCCTGGTATAGCCGGTCGAGATAAACCTGAAGCGTCGTGAGGTCTATTTCACCGCGTTCGTCGGTGAGATTGTGGAGTATCTGATCGGCGGCGCCTGCTTCAATTTGGAAGGCCGGGTAGCTGGAATAAGGCGCCCGGAGTGTGCCATCTACTACTTGAAGCAGTTGTTCACGCCGCATTTTTTCTACCCTGAAACGGTATTCGAACAGAAAGGGCAGCTCTTTTTCGTAGCGGTAAAAATGGGCAATATACTCCTCGCGGGTCACGATGAGCAGTTTGCAAAAAAGGTCTTCTTCAAAAAGCCGCAACGCTGATAAGTCCCGGAAAAAAGTCTCCTGCTCCACTTCATCGCCGAGGGTGAACACTTCTTCAAACTGGTCGAGAATGAGGTACACCGGCACATAAGCAATATTAAACAGATGCTTGAGCGCATCGCGCAGCGACAGGTCTTTGAGCAACACTGGCTCGCGGCCCGGGTAGCGCAGCCGGTAACGGGATTGGTATTGCTCCAACACCGCCTCTCGCAGCGACTCGATAAAATCTGCACCCCGGCGCACAAAAATGGGTAACCAGTCGCGTGGAGAAAACATCCCCTGCAGGCCGCACTGGATGAGGCTGGTTTTACCGGTACCCGAAGCCCCGTAGAGCAACATGAACTTGCTGCGCATGAGTGCTTCAGCGAGCCGGCGCGTCTCGTTTTCTCTTCCAAAATACTTGCTTACATCCTCTTTTTCGTAAGGATTCAGCAACTTAAACGGGCTATTGGATGGAAACGGGCTCATAAAGCGGCAAAATCCTGGTTGAATTTTAGGAGTTGTTTGTGCACGACCTGAAAACGCTGGCTGTCTTTGATATCAATCTTTAAGGCCGGCGGGAAAACAGCGCCGAAACGGCGGATCACCAGCCGGTGGTCTTCTGCAAAGATATACCGGTGGTTCACGTCGCCATCGAGGTATTCGTACACAAATTCGTCGCCGTTGGTCTGGTATTTCAATACGTAAATCGCCGGGTAATGTGCTATTTTATCTTCGAGATAAGCGCTTTTGTCAATATAAAACGGAGAAAGGTTGAGCGCGCCGGCAAGGGGGTCTTCGGGTTGGTTTGCCGGGGCAAAGAGAATACAGGCGTTTTCGCTGGCTGTCGCGCGGGCGGTTGGGATGAGTTTGACATCACTAAATGCGCCATGCAGGCTCATGGTTTTGTGCACGTAGGGGCTCTTCAGATCGAGAAAACGGATTTTATCTACCAGCACGGAGCGAACGGTATAAAGCCTGTATTTTGTCAGGAATAAGGCGGCGCGAAGAAAACGACTGAAAATAGCTTCTGTTTGCAGGCAAATATCCGTCAGACCATCAGCCTTTCCTGTGCGCGCCTCTACGAGGGCCTGCAAGACATCGGGTGGGCTTCCCGGAGCAAGAGCCTGCTTCAGCGCTTCAATGAAACGGTAACTTTCTTTCAGATCAGTATCTATAATCTGAAGAAAATCTCCAATCTGCGCTTCCAGGCCGGAAGGGTCGCCGGGAATTTCCTTTTGCAGGATAAAGTATTGTCGCAACCGCCATACATAATCGGTGCTGACCGCACCGTCAGCATCCGGGATAAGCGGTAGATGCAGGAGGCGACCAGGCGGCAGTTGGGCCGGCTGTCGTTCGTCCCAAAGGGCGGAAAGTGAAAGATAACTGATAAAACGGGTAAGTTCGGTGTATCCGCTAACCAGTTCTTTCAGACGCTCGGAGCCGGGTTCGGCCATGCTCTGCGAATCTTCCACGGCAAACAGCCGGCGGAGGTGCGTACCAACTGTCCAGGGCAAACGAGTGATCAATACGAGCAGGGGGTCTTTGCCTTCGGCAATTTCTTTTTGGGCGTCCGGGTCATTTTGTTCGAAATCGTATACCAGTTCCAGGAGGCTTTCGGTAGCACGCGGGCGGACATCGCGGAGTACCTGTGGCGGCAGTTGTGGCGGAGGGTTTAATTGGCATTGGAGCAGTTCCTGTTGCGCACCGGTTGTCAATTCTGGGTTGATATACAAGCCCCAGGGAATCGCCTGCTGATCCTCATCGCCTGCCACACCAATACTACGGGTGTCTGTTACAATTTCTTTGTTATTCCCTCCCGGCTTGCTGTGTATAAAGGCTTTAGCCGTTGCGAATGCCTGTTCCATTGGTTTCCCCTCCCTAGTCCAAGTCTGGTAAAAGCAACGGGCAAAATCCAGAGCCAGTTGATCAGCAACAGGCCGGCTGGTGGCCAGCACTGCCCCCACGCCGGCCCGGTGAAGGTCGCCAACTTGCCCGTAAGAAGCGCAGCCGTTCAGAAAAACGAAACGCAGTGCGGCGCCTTGTGTTAAGCCAAACAATTCCGCTATTCCGCGCACCCGGCCACCACCTTCCAGGTGTAGTTCCTGTTGGTTGGCATGACCGGCATAGTGAAAGAAGCCGATATCTTCCTCTTGGCTGGAGAATGTGTTAAAAACGTCATCCAGGTTAGCGGCACGGTTCGACACCAGGCGCCAAATTCCCCGTTCATGCAAGGGCAGCAAGATAGATTCCAGGGTGCGAATCTCATTGACCAGTTCGGGTAGCGGCGCGCCCTCGGTATGTGCACCTACGAGGAATATGCTTTTTTTGGTCATACGCTCATAACAAATTTATCATGCAAGAATAGTAAATCCTTTTCCCTTATAGTCTTGTTTTTTGTAAATACAATACTATTCCCATTCCTGCAACATCCGTCCGGGTGATTGCCGGAAATGTCCGGCACCTTGGTCTCTGTGTCCGGGCTTAGGCGGTATAGCGGTCCACACCTTTGCGACGAAAGGTTTTAACCGCGCTTTCACGCCGCTTTAAGCCCAAGTATTCACCACCAAATTCAGAGACATGAAAAAACAAGTTAATTATTTCGTCGCCATGATCTTGTGCGCCACGGCGCTGTTTGTCCACCCGGCTGCCGCGTCCTCCCAAGTAATCGCGCGTTTTACCCCGGGCGAAACCGCCAAAACCATTGAGGTGCAATTGGCCAATTTGCAAAAAAAGCGGACCCAGGTAGCCATACAGGATGTGCATGGCAAGCTTTGGTTTTCCGAGTATATCGATGCGGAAGACGGCTACACCAAAAAACTGAACCTGACCGGAATGCCGGACGGCGCCTACCTCTGTTTTGTACAAAATAAATCTGACCGCCATACCCGGGCTTTCCGGCTGACACAAACGGCACTGACGTTTTTTGAACCCTCCGACCCAAGCAACTCCGGCGCCGGCGTACTTGTCCATACGGGCGGCTCGCGTCCGTGTATTGCCCGCATCGCCGCCGCCGACCAGGTAATACGCCTTCAATTGGCCAATCTGAATCAACAGGACGCACTCATCCGCTTGGTTGCGCTGGGCGACGGTGTTGCTTTCGAACAAAAAATCACCGGAGAGTACGGCTATGCCAAACACCTCAACTTAAAGGGTATGCCGCCTGGCAGGTATTTCCTGTATATAAAAATTGGCGACGCGTCGCTGATCCAATATGTCCGTTTTGAACCGGACGGGTTACAATTGGAAGAGATGCAACGGCTCGAACAATCCGAAAGGGGGGCTTTGGCTACTACAAAAAATTGATTTATAATGTTTTAGAATGATTTTAAGAAGCAAAAACTTTATACGTTAGCAGGGCAGGTCGTAAGGACCTCCCTGCATTTGTTTAGCTATGACAACAAAACAATGATGTACAAACTGGTAAAACAACTGAGCCTGTTTTTCCTTTTCTGGTCCGCGTACACCGGTAATATTGCCCTGTACGCCCAGGAAATAACAGCCCCTCCGGGATTCCGTTTCGAAAACTTCGCATTACCGGGTGGAGAACTTGGCAACCATGTACAGACTATCGTACAGGACTCCTCGGGCTTTCTGTGGTTTGGGTCGCAATATGGATTGCACCGCTGGGATGGTTATCAATTCAAAACCTACCTGACCAATGCGCTGGATGCGGGTTCTATTTCATCCAACTATGTGGAGTACATCTGTGTGGGAAAGGACGGTACACTCTGGATCGGCACCTGGGGCGGCGGCTTAAACCATTTCGATCCGCGAACACAAAAATTTACGCCTTACCTGCACCATTCACGGGACCCTGAAAGCCTTAGCAATAACTATGTGACCAAAATCATAGAGGACCGGCAGGGGTACATCTGGGTTTCCACCCAATACGGCGTAAGCCGCCTCGACCGGAAAACGGGAAAATTCAAACGTTTTGTCCATAACCCGGAGGACCCATCCAGCCTGAGTTATGATAAATGTCGCACACTCTTTCAGGATGCAACGGGCACGATCTGGGTGGGCACGGGGTGGCCCTGGGAAGACTCCAACGCCGGAGGTCTGAATCGCTATCTCCCGCAAAGCGAAACCTTCACCCGCTACCTGCACGATCCAACCGATCCCAACAGCCTGGCAAACAACAAAATCGTGGAAATTAACGAAGATTCGAAAGGGAATCTTTGGATCGGAACAGCCGGCGACGGGCTCCACCTGATGGATACAAAAACGGGCAGTTTCACCCGTCTGGCAAACAAACCCGGCGCACAAAACAAGTTGAGTGCGCCGCTAATACGGCCGTTTTTCGATTGGCACACCCGTTTTGTGTTTGAAGACCGGCAAAAAAAACTATGGATCGGAAGTTGGCGGGGCGGCATCAAATATTACGACCCCGCCACGGGGTACATCAAACATTATAAATATGAAGGCAAAGGCGCCGAATCGGTTCCCGACAATTTTGTTTGGATGATGTTTCAATCCAAGGACGGTACACGCTGGGGTTGCACCGCCGGACCGGGCGGACAGGTTTTTAAAATAGTGGAAGAAAAATCCGTGTTTGGGTATTTGGGCATGAATAAGGAGGACTATGCCCAATCGTTCTGTGAAACGCAATCCGGAGATTTTTGGGTGGGCACGAAAAGTAAGGGATTGATTCGAATTGATTTTGAAACCGGCGAAGGCGTAAGTTACCGGAACGACCCGCATCACGCAGAGCCTGTTGAGCTGGACCATGAAGCCGATCAATTCGATAACGAAAACAAACAGTTGTTTGATAATATTTGTAAAATACATGAGGATAAAAAGGGCAACCTGTGGATGGGGAAATGGCTTCAGGATGCCGGGCTAATGCGATTTAACCCGGCGACGAGCGATTTTAAAGTGTATCACCACAATCCGCTTGATCGAAATAGTCTTGCTTCCAACATGATCATGGATATTCTGGAAGATAAAAAGGGCCGTTTATGGATTGCTACGGCAAACGGTGATTTGAATCGCTACGACCCGGACATTGACGGATTTGTGCGTTATGCCGCTTTGAACAAATCGCCGCTAACCGTTCAGTACCCTTCAAAAAATGTTTTTTTTCCAAAACTGACACTCGCCCGGGACGGCGCCATCTGGATCGGCGGGTCGGGTGGCGACAAGGCAAATGTGCCGCTTTCGCTTGCCCGTTTTGACCCGGAAACAGCGGCTATCCAATTCTTCAATCTGAAACTAACGCCCGATGAGTCTGCCATCCCTGAATGGGTAAACGGCCTGGAAGAGGACGAAGACGGCAACATCTGGCTGAATACGGAATTTGCCCTCCGGAAAATAAATCCAAAATCGGGCGTCAGCACAACTTATGGCGCCCAATACCTAGGGAGTTCCGTGTTGCGCAGCATGGTGATGGACGCCCAGGGAAGATTGTGGTTGTCGGGCGAAGGGCTGATTGTTTTTAACCCTTTAAACGGAACCAGTTTTAACTATCATACCGCTTCCGGTATTAAAACAATACCGTTTCAATGGCGCTCGGCCTACAGAAATGCTAAAGGGCATCTTTTTTTTGGCGGCAGAAGCGGCTTCCACCATTTTAATCCCGAAGAAATTGGAAATACACAGGCTACCCCGGCGCCTGAAGTGCTGATAACGGATTTTAACCTGTTCGATAAATCCGTGTCGCCCGGTGAAAAAGGACTATTTTTTACCAATATCTGGGAAAGTAATGAAATCCGGTTGTCGCATAATCAGGATGTTTTCACCTTTCGTTTTGCTTGTCTCGATTTTCTTTATCCGGAGGGCAACCGGCACAAATTTATCCTGGAAGGATATGATCAGGATTGGCGTATCGCGGGTATCGAACCTATTGCCTCTTATGTAAAAGTACCGCCCGGCACATATACTTTCCGGGTCAGGGCGGCCAATCGAAACGGTGTTTGGGGGGAAGAAAAGACAATTCGTGTAATTATTTTGCCACCCTGGTGGGCCACCTGGTGGGCCTATTCGTTTTACGCAGCGCTCGTATTGGCAGTGCTGTATGCTTTTTACCGCGTTCAGTTGCATCGCAAACTCGAACAGGCGGAAGCCTTGCGGCTAAAAGAGCTCGACGTGGTGAAAACCAGACTTTACACCAATATCACCCACGAATTTCGAACACCGCTTACGATTATTCTCGGAATGGCCCGACAAGCCCTCGACCATCCGGATCGTCAACCGCACGACGGCCTGGAAATGATCATGCGCAACGGGCAACACTTGCTCGGATTGGTCAACCAAATGCTCGATTTAGCCAAATTGGAAAGCGGCAAAATGAGTCTCCATTTGCAGCAGGGCGATATAGTAAACTACCTCAAATACCTGACCGAGAGTTTTCATTCCTTCGCGCAAAGCCGGGGCGTGCAAATCCACTTTTTGTCCGATTTGGAAGCCCTGACGATGGATTACGACCCGGAACGGATGCAACAAATTTTTAGTAACCTGTTGTCCAATGCAGTCAAGTTTACACCTGCGGGCGGGCATGTTTATGTAGCCATAAACGTACAAGTCGAGGGCAATTTTGGAAAAAAACTCTTCATAAAAATAAAGGACACCGGTATCGGTATTTCCGAAGAACATCTTCCCAATATTTTTGATCGCTTTACCCAGATCGATGATTCCCACACTAGGCAAAGTGAGGGATCGGGCATCGGCCTCGCCTTGACCAAAGAATTGGTAAAACTGATGGACGGCGAGATCAATGCCCGGAGTCAGGCCGGCCAGGGAGCGGAATTTACGGTGAGCCTGCCCGTTGAAGCCATCGAAAATACGGCGCCGGCAAACCCGCTGCATTGGATAGCGCCTAAACGCCCGGAACAACTTGCCCCAGCCCCCGGCAGGTATCCCGTTCCGATACCCATACCGCTATCAGAAAACCGAACGACTATTCTGCTGGCAGAAGACAACCCCGATGTTGTGGCCTATCTGGCTTCTTGTCTGGCCGGCGACTATCGACTTGTTGTGGCCCGGGATGGCCGGGAAGCGATTGATATCGCTACGGAACACACCCCGGATCTGATTGTTACCGACGTGATGATGCCGTACACCGACGGCTACGAAGTGTGCCGGACCTTGCGCAAAGACGAGCGCACCAGCCATATTCCGATTATTATGCTCACGGCCAAAGCGGATGTGGAAAGCAAACTCGAAGGGCTGGAATATGGGGCCGATGCCTATCTGGCCAAACCCTTTCACAAAAAAGAGCTGCTGGTTCGTATCCGAAAATTGCTCGAATTGCGGGTGCAGTTGCGCCGGCACTATTTAACTGTGGCTGGACTGGCAGATGGTACCACTGTGCGAAAAGATATTCCGGCCGTTCCGGATATGGAAGACCAATTTATCATAAAAATCAGGAAAACCGTGGAAGCGCATATTGACGACAGCAACTTCGATGTGGAGCGGCTTTGTCGCGAAATGGCGATGAGCCATTCGCAGTTGCATCGCAAACTGACGGCGCTAACGGGTTTTTCAGCCACTAAATTTATCCGTTACGTCAAGTTAAATAAGGCCAAGGAATTGCTTCAGAACCAGGCGCTCAGCATAACGGCCGTGGCTTTTGATGCCGGCTTCAATGATCCCAGTTATTTCGGACGAGTATTTCGGCAGGAGTTCGGCGTATCTCCCCAGGAATGGCGCAGTAGTCCTGATGTGGGGCGAATTTTTAATTCGCCTGCCCTACGGGTGGAATAAATTCGCCTGCCCTACGGGTGGAATAAATTCGCGTGCTCTTCGGATGAAATAAAAACGCACCAATTTGACCGTAGCGCAGGCTAATTAAAAATTCGCCCCACAGCAAAACACTACATTTTGCTCACTTTCAAGGTAGTAACATTTCCGTTGCCTACCCGCAAGCGCACCAAATAAATCCCCTGCGGCAAATGCCCGACGGGCAATTCGAAACTTTGCTGCGTGCCCGCGCGCATTTCCAGCGTATGCAGCCACGCGCCGCCTGCGGTGAACAGTTCCACCTGTGCATCGGTGTCATAGATCATCAGGTTGCGGATATTAAGCGTCTGTGTCACCGGATTGGGATAAACGGCCAGCGATTCGTCCATCGAAACCTTCATCTCAATCTCCCGGACTTCCGATACACTTTCCGCCCCGTTGTCGGCTGTCCGCCGGATGCGGTAGAAGTTCATCCCTTCGAGCGGCGCATGGTCCATCGTATTGTAATGATTAGGCGCTGCGGCATCCTGATAACCCATCATTTTTTCTATGCCGGTCCAGTGATTTTTATCTGCAGAACGTTCCACGGTGTAGAGGTACTGCAACATTTCCGGTTCGGTGGTCCATTCTACCATGACCGTGGCGGTATTTAACGCATTCACCGTGAAATTACCGGCAAAAGGATCGCAACCCGGAGAACCCGCCGGCAGCACCGTTACTGTTATTATGTTAGATTCCAGGAAAGTGGTACAGCCCTGGCGGCGCGCGCAACGCATGAAACTGGCGGTTTCAAACAGCGGGCCCGGCTGGTAGTTTGCCTGCGTGGCGCCGGGAATGGCGACCCAGGTAGGCAGCCCCGGACCCATTTGAATCAATTGCATCCACACAAATTCAAGTGCTCCGCTGCCGCCTGCCGGCGCTTGCAATTCATAAATCAACGCAGGGGTTTCGCCCTCGCATATCGTTTGATGGCAGCATATCAGACCGGCGTTGGTCACGTTTTCGCAGACAATATGAATGCCGGCATCTACGCACAGAAAGTCGCCCTGTCCCGGCAGAATAGTGAATGGGTCTGTCAGGCCGTTTGCCTTGGCATCGCTGTCCTTACAATCATTGTTTACTTTGTCTTTTTGGGAAAACTGGTAGCCTGCGGGCAGCCCGCTGTATTTTATAACGTAGGTACCCGCAGCGGCACAGGCAAACTGATATTTCCCGGCAGCGTCGGTCGTGGTGTTGGCTACCGTAATATCGTCGGCAGTGCCGAACAGGTTGTCCGGACCTGCTTGTAACAAGGCCACGGCAATATTCGGCACACCGGTTTCAATAGGGTGTTGGAACCCGTCCTGATCGTTGTCGAACCAAACGAAATCGCCCAAGTTGCCGCCGTCGGGTGTCAGGGTGATCGTCACGGAAGCCGTTCCGGTGCAACCGCCGGCATCCGTCGCCGTTACGGTGTATGTACCAACCGCAAGATTGGAAATGGTCGGGCCTGCGCCTGCAGCGCCCCATGCATACGTATAAGGTGATGTGCCGCCGGTAGCGGCGGCCGTAGCGCTGCCCAGGATAGTACAGGTGACATTGGTAGAAGCGATGATACTAACAGAGGGCGAGGGTATCTGACTGATCGTTACGCTACTGGTAGCGGTGCAACTGTTGGCATCCGAGAGGGTAACGGTATACGTGCCGGCCGGTTTGTTCGTGATGCCGGCGGTGGTATCGGGCAGGCCGCTCCAGGTAAAAGTGTAGGGCGCCGTTCCGCCGGCAGGTGTGGCAGTTGCAGAACCGCCGCCGCCGATACAATTGGCCGGGCTATTTACCTGAGCAGCAACGGTGGGTACCGGCGCCGGGAGCACTTCGAGGGAATCAAGGGCGGTGCATCCGGTAGAGTCGGTGACTAGGATCGTATAAATACCCGGTGTTAAGCCGGTGAGTGTGGTGGTAGTGGAATCGTTGCTCCATGCGAGTATATAAGGCGGCGTTCCGCCGGAAATAGTAGCGGTAACAGTGGCGCCTGCCAGACAGGTAGCCGCAGTGGTCGTTATGGCATCTACCTTCAGTTCCGGCGCAGCCGGGATAACCACCGTGGCTGTACCCGTACAGCCTGTCGAGATGTCTGTCACGGTGACGGTATAGGTACCGGCAGGGATATTGGAAACCGTGGCCAACGTATCGGCCTTGGGCGTGTTCCAGAGAAACGAATAACTGCCGGAGCCTTTGCCTACGGTCAGCGTTGCGCTGCCGCCGATATTACAACCGGCATTGTTGAGTATTTGCCCGGTGATGGCCAACGTGTCGTTATTCCCGGGAATCGTCAGCCCTGCAACGAAAGTACAGCCGTTCGAATCCGTCACCACGACGTTTACCTGACCGGCTGGGGTGGATATGGTAAAAGTCGTCATCGAATCGAGACTCCAAAGCACACTGTAAGGGGGCGTACCTCCGGAGGGGATCACGGTTGCGCTGCCCGGTTTGCCGCAAAACGCCGGCGTGGTGGTGACCGTGGCGTCCAAAACAGGTGGCTCGGTTATCGTAGCAGAGGCCGTATTGGAACAACCGTTTGCATCGGTTACCGTAACGGTATAGGTGCCGGGGCCGAGGTTGAAGATAATACTATCCTTGGGGAGCGAATTGCCGGTGTTCCACACAAAATTATAGGGTGGCGTGCCGGTCATTGGGATGGCCTGTACGCTTCCGTTGCCGTCCCCAAAGCAGGCAATTTGTTTGGGCTTGATCCCCAACCAAATACCTTCGGGCCAGAAAAACACGGTATCCTGGCCGCTGGCAGTACAACCGTTTATATCGGTTACCGTCACGGTGTAAACGCCTTCGGAAAGGCCGGTGATGGAATCGGCAGTCATGCCATTATTCCAGAGGTAGGTGTAGGGTGGCGTACCGCCTTCCGGGCCTGCGAGGGCGGTACCATCGGGGGCAATATCACAGATCTGCGGGGTAGTGGTTACCGACACGCTCAACGGTAGAAAGGGTTGCATGACGTTGACTGAATCCACGACTGAATTTTGGGCGGCGTCGGTTACGGTAACCGTGTAAACGCCAGCGCACAACCCGGTAATCGTATCATTACCCATACCGTTACTCCATTGGAAGTTGTAGGGCGCCGTTCCACCGGAGGCCGTTGCTGCGGCCCAACCATTGCACTGGCCGAAACAGCTCACATTCATGCGCGTGAAATTCACTTCAATCTGGGCACTTAAGAGCGCCGGCAAAAAAACAACAGTCAGACAAAGAAGGCTGCGCATACGTACTTGAAGATCAGTCAATGTAGATATCATATAGAAACAAAGCGTTTGGCAGAAACCGGGGAGCGGTTACGTACGAATTACTGGAATTGTAGTTCAGCAGACTAAATGAGACGATACGGATTTCGTCCGGAGGGAGGCAAGAGGATTGAAAGCGGGAAGGGTAACAGATACTTTTCCGACTACAAAATTAGGTTTTTATCCTGTTCTTCCACTATCGTGCCAACAAATTTCCGGTAAAACCCCGGATTTGACGGCCATGCGGCATTTCCTTTAGTCAATAAGGGGCGGTACTCAATTGCTTTGTTGTGACAATAAAAAATACCAGGCGCAGGGGGCTGCCCTATGCCTGGTATTTTGTTCGATTACCGGTACTTAAACCCGGTAAAAGGTCATTTAGTGGAGGATGCGCCGTCTTTGCGGGTTTTGAGGTTTTGCAACACATACTTTCCGATTTCCTGCCCACATTTGTTGCCGGCTTCATTTCCCCGGCGATAGTGGATTCCGCCGTAAAGCCTGCTTAAGGCTACTTCCGAAGCCGCTTCATTGAAGGAACTGAACGTGCGGGGCGGGATGCCGAATTCCACTTCCGTGCTGTCGGTGAAGGCGAAATTATCGCCAAAAAGACCGGTTAGCGTGGCGGCGGCGGCGGCGGAAATCGTGGCGTGGCCGCTGGTATGTTCCGGAAAAGGCGGCGTTTGAATAATCGGCTGCCATTCGGCGTCGATGTACTGGTTGATGTACGATTCGGGCCGGATCAGGTTGGTGCGAAACTTTTCGTCCCAGCAAACGATAAATCCGTCTGTCAGGGAGCAGGCCGTGCGCACGTATGCTTCGGCGGTGGGCATCATATCTGCGTTGGCTTTGCGGCAGGCATGACCGACGATATTCATCCAGTGTCCGCCCGGGCTGATTTTTTTCTTACCGAACATCAGGTGACCGCTCACTTCCAATTTGAACGGGTTGTCGTCCCAGTACCAGGCCGTAGCCTCTTGCTCCGGGGTGATGTTTTTTATCGTTTCGTACACCTCAAGCGCCAGTTTATAAAAATCGCTGCCCTTTTCCGTGCTGAACGGTACGGGCGGGTCGCTTTTTATTTGCGTAGCCGAGTCGAGTACCCAGGGACGGATTTTATTCCAGTGCGGCTCCAGTGCATCGGCATATTGTGGCGGAGTGGGGCGCCAGCGCGCGGGATCTTTGGTGTCGATGGTGAATTTCGGCGCACTGCGTGTCTGCGCGTAGTTATCCGTTTTCGACCAGGCGATGACGTGTTTGGCCACCTGAACACCGTATTCCATCGAACGCTCGTACACATCGGGAGGCATGTTCATGGCTTTGAAGTCGTCGAATATTTTTTCTTCGAGATTTTCGACGTTTTCTTCTGAGAAGACCAATTGTTTGCCCACAACCAACATCGCAGCGATACTGGAAAGCGGGAAACAATACTCCGCGCCGGCTTCCGGTTTCGGCACGGGTTTCAGGCCGTTGAGTTGCCCGGCCAGGCTTTGGTATTCCGGGTAGCCCGGCGCCAGGGCTTCATACGCCGCGACGGCAGAATAGGTGTAAATCCGGGCAGCCACCGGCGGCGGGAAAATATCGTGCCGGATGATATCGGTGATGCGCCGAATCCCTGCATGCAAAAACTCCGGGTTTTGGGCTTTCTCCTGGTAATCTTTGCTGTATTGCTGGCAGCCAGGCGCCCACAGGAGCAGCGCGAAGGCCATCAGTATGCTAATCCGCAAGGTTAATTTCATGATAGGACGTAAATTTAATAGGCAAAAGGATTAGGTTTGGAGTGAGGCGAAGGTACAGCGACATGTATTAAGTGGGCCTAAAACGGGCTTAAAGACTGATTTTAAATTACCGTCAAAAGTTCTTCCACATCATACTTTCCACCGGCTTATCGGTGCGTTGATTGTATTTGGCGTTGGGTTTTCTGTTATAATAATTTTCCACGTCGCCATCGATCACAAAATAGATCAATTGACCGACCGGCATGCCGGCGTATACCCGTACCGGTTGTACGCAGGAAATCTCCAGGGTCCAGGTATTGCAGAAACCGACGTCGCCTTTGCCGGCAGTAGCGTGAATGTCGATGCCGAGCCGGCCCACGCTGCTCTTGCCTTCCAAAAACGGCACGGCGCTGTGTGTTTCGGTGTATTCTTCCGTAACGCCCAGGTACAGGGTGCCGGGTTGCAGCACAAAACCCGTTTCCGGTATTTCCATCAGGTCGATTTGGTTGTGTTTTTTGGCATCGAGTACCCGGTCGCGGTAAACGCCGAGATATTTACCCAAATGTACGTCGTAGGAGTTGGTGCCCAGGCATTCAGGCCGGAACGGCTCGATGACGATATCGCGCGTGGCGATGGCTTCCAGGATTTTTTTATCGGTGAGGATCATCGGAATTGACGGTGGACGGTGGACGGTGGACGGTAGACGGTGGACGGTGGACGGTGGACGGTGGACGGTGGACGGTGCGTACACGGGGGCGCAAAATTAGCCCAAAAGCCGTAAGCAAGGGGCATGCCGCATACTTATTTATTTCACGCAAAGGCGCAAAGGCGCAAAGTAAGAGGGGCGTAGAGCGTAAAATAACTCCGCTCACTTTGCGCGCTACGCCCCTCTTACTTTGCGTCTTTGCGCCATTGCGTGAAATCCCACCTCTTATTTTGCATGAAATAAATATGTTGCTCAGTAGCGCAGTGAAATCTCAAACTTTCGTCCGGAAATCTTGTTTCTCCGCCATGAAAAAGACTCTCGTGCTGGGCGCTACCAACCATCCTAACCGGTATGCTTATCTGGCCGTACACCGGCTGCAGCACCACGGACATGAGTTGGCGCTGGTAGGAGTGCGGGAAGGGGAAGTGGCCGGACTGCCGATCCTGCACGGTACCCCCGACGTATCCGGCGTGGATACTGTGACCTTGTATATCGGCCCCGCGCGGCAACCGGCGTATTACGATTACATTCTTTCCCTGCATCCGAAACGGATCATTTTTAACCCGGGAACGGAAAATCCGGAGTTGGAGGAATTGGCAGAAAAGCAAGGGATTGAGGTAGTGGAAGGTTGTACACTCGTTATGTTATCCCTTGGAACATACTAGATAGTCAAAATTCCACCGCATTTTTGCGCCATGCGGCTCTCCGTGGTCATTGTCAATTATAACGTTCGCGCCTTTCTCGAGCAGGCGCTGCTGTCGGTGCGCAAAGCCATGCAGGGCATTGCCGGCGAGGTATGGGTGGTGGACAACCATTCGGTGGACGACTCCGTGCGTATGGTGCGGGAGAAATTCCCGGAGGTAAAGTTGATTGCCAACACCGGGAATCCGGGCTTTGCCATCGCCAATAACCAGGCTATTCGCCAAAGTCAGGGAGAATACGTGCTCCTGCTCAACCCCGACACGCTGGTGGAGGAAGATACGTTCCACAAATGCCTGGCCTTCATGGATAACCACCCCGACGCCGGGGCCCTGGGGGTAAAACTGATTGACGGCAGCGGCGCGTTTTTGCCCGAAAGCAAACGTGGTTTCCCCTCGCCCTGGGTGGCTTTTTGCAAAACGGTGGGTCTTTCAGCCATTTTTTCCAAAAGTCGCCTGTTCAACGGTTATTACCTGGGCCATCTCGGCGAAAATGAGACCAACCCGGTGGATGTGCTCGCCGGCTGTTTTATGTTTGTCCGCCGCGCCGCGCTTGATAAGTCAGGCCTGCTCGACGAGGCTTTTTTCATGTATGGCGAAGACATCGACCTGTCGTACCGCATTATACAGGCCGGGTATAAAAATTACTATTTCCCCGAAACCAAAATCATTCATTACAAAGGCGAAAGCACCAAAAAGGGCAGCCTGAATTACGTCCGCACCTTCTATCAGGCGATGATCATTTTCACCCGTAAACACTTTACCGGGCGCCGGGCGGGGTTGTTCATCGCGATGTTGCAAGCGGCGATATGGCTTCGGGCCGGCCTGACGCTGGCGAAAAACTTCATGCAGCGGATTTGGCTGCCGCTGGCAGATGCCGCCGTGATTTTTTGCGGGTTGATTTTATTGAAAGATTTCTGGGCGGGCTACTACTACAAAGACCCGGACTACTTCAAAACGCCGGTGCTTTGGTTCAATTTTCCCTTGTACACCGCCGTCTGGTTGTTGTCGGTTTGGCTCAATGGCGGGTACGACCAGCGCTACGACCTGCGCCGGCTGTTGCGCGGCCTCGGCCTCGGCACCCTGCTGCTGGCGGCCATTTACGGTTTCCTCGAACTGGAATACCGGCCATCCCGCGCGCTTTTGCTGCTTGGCGCTGCCTGGGCGGCGCTGGCACTCACCGGGCTCCGCACGATACTTCATTTTGTTGAATTCCGGAATTTCCGGATCGGCCGCGACCGCGTTAAAAACCTCGTGATCGTAGGCTCGCCGGCTGAAAGCGCGCGCGTGACCGGGTTGCTCAACCAGGCCGGTGTGATAAAAAATCTGATCGGTGTGGCGGTGCCGCCCGGTACCGCGTCGGGGGAAGCCGCAGCGGCGGTAAATTCCGCTTCGGAACTGATGTTGGAAGGTCGATTTTCCGCCCCGCTGCTCGGCGGGCTGGGGGAAGCGCCCCTCGACGAAATCGTGCGCATATTCCGGGTGGAGGAACTCATTTTTTGCTCCAAAGACATCCGCGCCCAGGACATCCTCACCTGGATGACGCGTCTGGGGCCTTCTATTTCGTATAAAATAGTGCCGGAAGAAAGCCTGAGCATCATCGGTAGCAGCAGCAAAAACGAGCCGGGGGAACTGTACACCATCGACATCCGCTACAACATCGCCCAGCCCGGGCAACGCCGGAACAAGCGGGTGTTCGATGCCGGATTGTGCCTGGCATTGCTTGCCACGGCGCCGTTTTGGTTGCTTTTTTCCCGAAAAAGAACTACGTTTTTGAAAAACTGGTGGCCGGTTTTAGTGTCCCAAAAAACTTGGGTCGGCTATGCATCGGATGCCCAAAATAATACCCTGCCGAAGTTGAAACCAGGCGTATTTTCTCCCCTTGCCGGCTTGCACGACCTGAAACTCACGGAACAGACTATTGCCCGATTGAACTTTCTTTATGCGAAAGATTGGAACGTGTGGCGGGACTTTGAAATTATGATTCGATCTACTTCTGCGCCTTTCCCGCCAGCCACAGTGCCACCACGGTAAAAATGATATTGGGTATCCACATGCCCAACGCTACCGGCACGGAACCGCTGGCGGCAAATGATACGGCGAATTTGGACAACAAAATATAGATGGCGCCCACACCGATGGCGATAGCGAGGTGCAGGCCCATGCCGCCGCGCACTTTTCGCCCGGCCACGGCAAGGCCCATGAGCGTCAGGATCAAACTGGTAAAGGCATCCGCGGTGCGGCGGTGAAATTCAATTTCGTAGTTTCTGGACGTGAGCAGGCCGCGGCTCCGGTCGCGGTCGATAGCGCCGCGCAGTTCGCCGGTAGTCATTTCTTCATTTTGGTTGTGGTACCAGATAAAATCCTGGGGTACGAGGTTGATCGCAGTATCCAGCGGCGTATTGTACCGCTGGTATTTTTCCCGCAGGCCGTCGAAACTGCGGATGGAATAGTTGGTCAGTTCCCAACGTTTGATTGTGTCGCCTTTCCAGGAGGCGTTCTGGGCATCGAGGATGCTGATGAGCCGGTTGCCCTGAAACTTTTCCAGCCGCAGCCCCGTGGCGGTTTGCCTGTTTTTGTCGTATCCCTGAATATATACCTTGGTATCAGATGCCAAAAGAAAGTGGACGTTGGATTTTTTGCCTTTTTCCTGTTCGGTCCACACGTAAGCGCGTTCGAATTTGAGGCGCGATTTATTGGCTAAGGGAATCAGATAATGGTTGAGCGACAGGTGCAGCAACGCGATGGCGGCGCCGGCTAACATATAGGGGCGAACCAACCGTCCGAAACTGACCCCCGCATTCAGAATGGATAATATCTCCGAATTGAACGCCATGCGGGACGTAAAAAAAACGACCGCAATCAGGGCATACAACGGCATCAACAGCCCGGCCATATTGAGCACGAAACCGACGTAATAGTCCACCATGATCTCTTTGAAAGTGCAAGGCTTTTCAATAAAACTTTTCACCTTGTCACTGAAATCTATCGCCATCGAAATCAGCGTAAAAATCAGCAGCGAAAAGAAAAAGGTAGACAAATATTTACGGATTAAGTAGCGATCGAGTATTGCCATAAGATAGAATAGGTCAGATGATGGTCAGTTTCAATTGCCCGATGCGCCGGTTATCTGCAGCAACGATCGTGAGCAGGTAGCCGTTCCAGGCAAGTTCGGCGCCCGGCTTGGGGATGTCGCCTTTGAGTTCCAGGGCAAGGCCGGCCAGGGTATCGGCTGCACCGCGGGCTTCGTCGAAGGTTCCGGGAGCAAGGCCGGCGATCCGGCATACGTCGTTGATCTGGGTTTGACCTTCGAAGAGGTAGTTGTAATCATCCAATTTGCGATAATGTATTTCACTTTCTTCATCGAATTCGTCGCGGATTTCTCCGGTGATTTCCTCCAGGATATCTTCCATGGTAACAATGCCGGCACTACCGCCGTATTCGTCCACCACGATAGCCAAATGCCGCCGGTTTCGTTTGAACTCCTGGAGTAGTTCGCTCACCCGTTTGGCCTCCGGTACCAGGAGTATGTTGGTGCGAATCAGCGATTGCCATTCGAAGTCCGCCGGCTGGTCCAAATGGGATACCAGGTCCTTAACGTATAGGACGCCCGTAACGTTGTCTAAGTCTTCGTCGTACACCGGCAGCCGCGAAAAACCGGCCTCCCGGACCATGGGCAACAAATCGCCGAAGCGGGTTCGGAAATCCACGGCCACTATCCTGGAGCGGGGCTGCATGACCTGTTTGACCGTGACATCGCTGAACTTTACAATACTTTTCAATAACTCAATATCCCGGTGTTTGCCGCCGCTAAATACGGAGGCCGTGGGCGCCGATGAAGCAGCCGCTTTATCCGGTTCCTTTTTCATTTTCGGACCGGGCAGAAAAGGCGTAAATAAAAATTTCCAGAACAGGATAAACGGGCTGAGCCATTGAAGGCCACGCAGCACGTACGCCCCGCCGGGACGTGGCCAATTTGTTTTTTTTAATAACCAGAACACGGAAACGAGCAGTGCGGCGTAAACAAGGCCGGCGATACACCAGGTCAGTGGGCCGGACAGCCCTGATCGGACAGAAAGATCGAACAAGGCCGCGTGAACGTCGTCGAGGCGCGCCAAATGTACCGTGGTGAAGGTGACGGTCAGGATTTGCAGTAGTAGCCGCGCCAGGAGTAAAGCAGAAAGTACCCGGGGCGTTTCCGCGATGATGCTTTGAGACAGTCTTGCCAACCGGGAGGGTGTGCTATGCAATTGGTCTAAATGGTGCGGCGAAATACCAGCCAACGTCCGCTCGGAGAGCAGCACTAAAAAATAAACCAAT
>CAUJEY010000094.1 GCA_963169325.1 Bacteroidota bacterium | reverse complement strand
TCGTCAATAACTTTCCATTTTGGGGAGCAGATTTTTGGCTCGGGCAAGGCACCAAAACAGGCGTATAGTGTACTATATAACTGTTTTGGGAACGAAGCCAAGGGTAAAAAGATGCCGCCAAAATGGAACGTTATTGACGACGCGATGCTAAGCCATTAAAAAAGGCCAAGATAAAGTATGAAAGATGCAGAAGACTATTGTCCTTGTGACAAAAAAGATTGGAGAAAATGGCTCGAATTAAACCACAACAAGAAAGAGGGAGTTTGGCTCATTTTTTATAAGAAAAAATCCGTGAACTATAATCTAAGTTGGAGTGAATCAGTGGATGAAGCGCTTTGTTTTGGTTGGATCGATAGCACAAAAAGGACAATAGACAGTGTTAAATACAAGCAGTATTTCAGTAAACGAAAAGCGAAAAGTAATTGGTCTAAGATAAATAAGGATAAAGTGGAAGCCTTAATAGACCAAGGACTTATGGAAGAAGAAGGTCACAAAAGTATCGAAATTGCAAAAGAAAATGGTTCCTGGACAACTTTAGATGACGTTGAAGTGCTTGTAATACCAGAGGATTTAAAGACAGAATTTGCGAATTACAAAGGCTCAATGGAATACTTTGACAGTCTAAGCAAGTCTGTTAAAAAGATTTTATTGTACTGGATTATTTCTGCTAAAAGAGAAGAAACAAGACAAAAGAGAGTTTTAGAAATCGTAGAAAATGCGAGTAAAAATTTGACGCCAAAACAATTTAGATAAAATAAAAACGGCTTACAGCAAAATCTAAAACGACAATGGCCACTAAACGGGGCTACTGCGTTTAGCCAAACCGATAACGGCAACTAAGAATTATTAATTAATATATTTGCCGAAACATGAATAAAATAGAAATCAAAATTGCGACCAATGACCAATGACTCCGAATTAATGTCTTTTCAAAATAAATTTTTAAACTTAATGTTTTTAAAAATTGCAGGTATGAAAAAAAATCAGATTTTACTCATAGTGCTTCTCTCTATCGGATGCGCTTTCAACAGCTTTGCCCAGAATGATTTGAAATTTGAAATAAACAAAGTTTTACCATTCATTTCGATCCAGGAAAATAAATTGGATAAAATAAACTCACTTACGGATTTGGACAAACGGTACCCCGCATCTTGGGTAAAAGAGTATATTTCCGTGGAAATTTCAGCCTATAAAAATGGAACCCAAACAAAGGCTTCGGGTATTAGCGATGTCTTGAATCAAGAGCAAAAAGAACTGATACGGTTGGCTGACCGTAGTAGCGATATTGCTGTAAGCGTAATGTATCTACCTGAAAATTCGTTGAAAAATAACACAGCGAAGCAATACGATTTCAAGGTTACGATCATGCCTGATAAAAATGCTATTTATGGCGACGGCGCAGAGCAATTGATTCAATATCTGCAAAAAAATAGCATTGTAAATATTGAAGCAGGAAGTTTTACGGGTTATGATTTGACTGCCATTAAATTTACCATTACCGAACAGGGGCATGTTACGGATATTCAAGTTGCCATGCCATCAAAAGATACAAAAATTGACGAAATGCTGGTTACGGCTATTTCAAAAATGCCTAGTTGGAAGCCAGCAGAGTTTTCTAACGGTTTAAAAGTCAAACAAAACTTTGTTTTGACCATTGGCAATATGGAGAATTGCATGGTCAATCTTTTGAATATCCGTCCAATTGAATAAATTTGTAGGCTTACGAAAGAGTAATCAACGGGCTCTTACGAAATTGACCATCGCCCGGCATCGGTTAATCCCAAAGTCTAAAAAAATTAAAACAATGGAAAAAGGAACAAAAGAAAATCCGTGGCAACTCAAAACGCCACCCCTGACATCCGAGTACGAAATGTATAGGGATGTCAAAGACGGTAAAGAAGTCATTGTTTGTACCGTCGGAAAAACTGTACTGCTTTATGATGCAAGGTGCCTGACGGACCTGCACAATATGCTCAAAGAACACGGAGATTGGATGGAACTCGGCGCAGCAGATGAACAGAAACCCGCAAAGGATGGAACTGTTGAGGCATGGGGCAGGTCTGAAAACAACCCCGTTGGCGGGTGGTATGGACTAAAAAAAGGCCTTCGGGGGCGATTTGGTATGTATATCCCACCTTTAATGGAAGAACTTGGGCTGGTTGAACTGGAGCATAATGCGAAAAACAATCGTATAAAAGCCAGGTAGTTTGTTCTATTTGTCCAAACCTCCAAACCTCCACCCCCCCAAACCTCCCCCCCCAACCTGTCAACGATAATTTATGCTATACCTCACCAACCGTTTTTTCTGGGTATTCGGCGGCCTCGTTGGTCTGTTTGCCTTGGCGTACCCGTTCGGGTTTTTATTTCCATTGGCACAGGCGGCGCTTTTGGTCGGAATAGCTTTGGCGGCAGTGGACATCGCCTTGTTGTTTGGCCGGAGGCCGAACGTGTTGTGCGCGCGAGAACTGGCCCCGGTATTCTCGCTGAGCGACCCGAACCCGGTGACGTTGCGTCTGCACAACGCCGGCGCGCTCCGGCTGAACCTGACGGTGGTGGATGAGTTACCCGTGCAGTTTCAGCGCCGCGATTTTGAGGAACGCCTGGCGCTGGCGCCGGAAGAACGTTCGATCATGCGGTATGAACTGAGGCCATTGACGCGCGGGGCATATCATTTTGGCAACATCAATGTATTTGTTGCCACGCGGTTGGGTTTGGTGGAGCGGCGTATCCGGTTTGATCAGTCGCGGGAAGTGGCAGTGTATCCCTCCATCATCCAGATGAAACGTTACGAACTGCGCGCCATGCAGCATATTGCCCATGAAACCGGCATCAAAAAAATGCGTCGTATCGGGCACAGTTACGAGTTCGAACAGATCAAAAACTACGTGCAGGGCGACGACTACCGCAGTATCAACTGGAAAGCCGCCGGCCGTCGCGCCACGCTGATGGTGAACCAATACGAAGACGAGCGCAGCCAGCAGGTGTATTGTATCGTAGATAAAAGCCGCGTCATGCGTATGCCCTTCGAAGGACTCAGCCTGATGGACTACGCCATCAACACGACGCTGGCGATCAGTAATATCATCCTGAAAAAACAGGATAAAGCCGGGATGATGACCTTTTCCGACGTGATGGGCGCCACCCTGAAAGCGGAACGCAATGCCGGCCAGTTGAACCGGATCATTGAGTCGTTATACCGCGAAAAAGAACGCACCGGCGAGTCGAACTACGAACTGCTGTACGAAGCGGTGCGCCGACTGATCAGTATGCGCTCGCTGTTGATTTTGTTTACCAATTTTGAAAGCAGCTATGCCCTCGAACGCGCTTTACCCATCTTGCGCCGGCTCAGCCGTTTTCACCTCCTGGTGGTGGTGTTTTTCGAAAACACCGAAATCCGGGCACTGGCAAACGAAGAGGTGCAGCGGACGGCCGATATTTACCGGCAAACGGTGGCACGCCAGTTTTTGCAGGAAAAGAAAGAAATGGTATACAAACTGCGGCAATACGGCATCCAGGCTATTCTCACTAAACCGCAGGACCTGACGCTGAATACGATCAATAAATATTTGGAATTGAAGTCGAGGGGCTTGATTTGACTTCAAATTTATAGCGCGCCGTAAAATCTATCGAAGTACCCCATGAAATCGCAACAAATGGCCTTCTGCGCGCTCGTTGTACACGCACAGCGTCAGCGTGTTTCGCTGGCGAGGGTCGCTGGAGAATAAAATTTTAATGGGGTTGTGTATGTACCCCTTTTCTCCGAATAATTGCAATTGAGGCGCTTTTGGGCGGCGAAAAAGCCGCAAATCCTCCGCCGATTCCGGCAACGGCACATCGCCGTAACCTTCTTCCCGCAGGAATTGTTTCACCATCTCAAAGGTGTATGCCAACTTTGAGCCCGCAAACACGGAGCGATACTCCCATCCGTCGCTGGAACCGCCCATATAATCGGTACCGGCTGCGGGGAATTGTTCCCGCATCGGCGTATGCGGCGCTTCCGGTTCCAACACCGGTTCGTCCGCTTCTTCAAAACCAAATTCGTCGTAACGCATTATTATGGAATCCGGCAGCAAAAATAAGTGGCTTTTCCCAGCAAATACACTCTTTTGTCTCTAAATAAAACAAATAGTTTTTTTAAAGGGTTAGAAGGTTACTGGTTAGAAGGTTTCTGGTCAACCAATAACCACTCAACCAATAACCTTATTGACATGAACGCACATTTACTTACCATCGGCGATGAAATTTTGATCGGTCAAATCGTGGACACCAACTCGGCCTGGATGAGCCGCGAGCTCAATTTGCAGGGCATCCGGGTCAATGGCAAATCCAGCGTGGCCGATACGCCTGAGGCAATCCTGCGGGGCGTTCAGGATGCCGCACGTTATGCCGATATTATCATCACTACCGGCGGCCTGGGCCCTACCAAAGACGATGTAACTAAAAAAACGCTGGCCGATTTTTTCGGGTCAGGCATGTCGTTGCACCGGGAAACCTACGACCGCATCAGCGCATATTTTGCTAAAATCGGTCGCCCCGTACCTGAAGCGGCAATAGGTCAGGCGACTTTGCCCGATGATGCCATACTCCTGGTCAATAAAGTGGGCAGTGCGCCGGGTATGTGGTTTGAGCGGGCAGGCAAAGTGTATATTTCGTTGCCGGGCGTCCCCTTCGAAATGGAATACCTGATGACGCAGGAAGTTTTGCCCCGGCTGGCCGACCGGTTTCCACGCAACCCCATCGTACACCGCACCCTGCTGACCGCCGGCGAAGGGGAAAGTAATATCGCCAAACGAATCGAGTCCTTTGAAAATGGCCTGCCGGCCAACATTAAACTGGCGTACCTCCCCAGCCTCGGTCAGGTGCGCCTGCGCCTCACCGGCACCTGGGAAGAAGCGCTGACGCCTGATGCCGAAGCCCGGTTGAATGATTTGCTCGACGCCAAAAAGGCCGAACTGGCAGCGCTGCTCCCCGATCTGTTGTACGGCTATGACGACGATTCTCTGGAAAAAACGGTGGGCCGGATTTTACTGGCGCAAAATAAACAGTTCGGCACGGCAGAGAGCTGTACCGGCGGATATGTAGCCCACCTTATCACCTCCGTGCCGGGCGCTTCCAATTATTTCCCGGGCAGTATTGTGAGCTATTCCTACGAGTTAAAAACAAAATTACTGGGCGTTCGCCCGGATACCCTGGAGCGCTTTGGCGCCGTCAGTGAAGAAACGGTCCGCGAAATGGTTGCCGGCGCCCTGATGGCGCTGGATGTGGATGTAGCGCTGGCCGTTTCGGGAATTGCCGGCCCGGATGGCGGCACCCCCGACAAACCGGTGGGTACCGTGTGGATGGCCGTGGGCGATCGCTCCCGCATCGTGGCATACAAACAGGTTTTTGGCCGCGACCGGTTGAAAAATATTCAACTGACGGGTACGTATAGCCTGAATCTGGTGCGGAAGTTTTTGTTGGAGGCGGCGGTCTGATTCGTTTCCGCAGAAAATGTTCTTCCGGTGATTATTTGGTCTCCCGCAGATGTCGCAGATCAACGCAGATTTTTATTTCGGCATAACGTAAAAATAATCTGCGTTGATTGTGGCATCTGCGGGAGATTGATCTCCAAGATACTCTTATCCTTTCCTTACTGCAAAATCCCGCATCAAATCCGCCAATGCCTGCACGCTTTGTTTCGGCATGGCATTATAAATGGACGCGCGGAAACCGCCGACGGAGCGGTGGCCTTTCAGCCCGATTAACCCATTGGCTTCGGTTTCTTTCAGGAACTCTTTTTCAAGCGCTTCGTACCCTTCGGCCATGACGAAACAGGCGTTCATCAATGAGCGGTCTTCTTTAGCGGCGGTGCCTTTAAACAAGGGATTGGTGTCAATTTCCTGGTACAGCAGTGCCGCTTTGGTTTTGTTGCGGCGTTGCATCACTTTGGTTCCGCCGAGTTTTTTCAGCCAGCGCAGCGTCAGCATCGATACGTAGATGGGGAACACCGGCGGCGTATTGTACATCGAATCTTCCTTGATAAAGGTACGGTAATCGAGCATAGCCGGCAGGTAACGATTTACTTTGCCAAGCAGGTCTTCGCGTACGATGACTACCGTGACGCCAGCGGGGCCCAGGTTTTTCTGCGCCCCGGCATAGATGAGTCCGAAGGGCGACACGTCGATCGGGCGGCTGAGAAAGTCGGACGACATATCGCACACAATAGGCACGGGCGATTTCGGGAACCGGTGTAGTTGCGTTCCAAAGATTGTGTTGTTGCTGGTCAGGTGCAGGTATTTCGCCTCTTTCGGTATTTTATATCCCTTCGGGATAAAATTATAGTTCTGTTCTTTCGAAGAGGCCAACACCTGCACGTTGCCGAAACCTTTGGCTTCCTTGATCGCCTTATTGGCCCAGGTGCCGGTGTCCACATAAGCGGCTGTTTCGCCTTCATTCAGGAGGTTCATGGGCGCCATAAAAAACTGGGTACTGGCGCCACCGGTGAGCCACAGGACTTTGTAGCCCGCCGGAAGATCCATGAGCTCCTGTACCAGAGCCGTGGCTTCTTCGATGATGGCCATAAATTCGGGACCGCGGTGGCTCAGTTCGAGCAGGCTCAGTTCGATGCCCTGATAATTGGCTACGCCTTTGGCGGCCTCTTTGAGTACGGGCGCCGGCAGAATAGCCGGGCCGGCAGAGAAATTATGTTTTTTCATGTGTACGGGACCGGAGCGGTTTTTGTCTGGGTGTGCTCCGGTAGCGGGCGCAAAAGTAAGGGGTTTTGGTTGAACCAAGGTCCTTCAACGCAACTGTATCCGGTCAATTTCTTCCAACGTATCCGGATTTATTACACGCATTACAATTTCTTTTCCCGAAATATCGAACAGGCATAAGGCATTTTGCACCGTAAAACCCTGCACGGCGGCCGACCAGGGCAACTGCTGCTGCGCATAAAACGGCGCTCCGGCAGCCCCGTTGATAATTTGCCAGACGGCGCGGCGCAAAGGTTGTAGTGGTTTGTCCCAGCCGTCGGGGTAACGCGGCGTTTGCTCATTCACAATCATGCGGTTGTAGTTGTGCTCGTCGCCGCAGAGAAAGGCGATGACTTTGGAGGAGCGGTTGACGCAGCGATCGAGCAGCTCGTCGCGGCGCTCGATAATTCCCTTGGTCACCGGCTGACCGGCTACATAAGGGCGATGGCTGTTGTCGCCGTTGTACCACATACAGTCGCCCCGGTGGCCACCATTGGGGAAGGGCGGGGTATGAACGGTGATAAATACATGGTCGATATTTTCGTCAGCCTCATAAGCCTGCAAGGTTCGGTCCAGCCAATCCAGCTGTTGATCCATAATATAACCGTGCAGATTTCCGCCGATCGGGCGCACACCGCGCAACAAGGGGGCAAACCAGTAATTGGAGTTCAGTACGACCATAGCCGTATTGCCATAGGTGTAGGAAAAAACATTTTCGCGGTAGGTGGGAAAATCCCCCGGGGCCCCGGGGTTAGGGTCGTAAGCGGTGTCGTCTTCGCTTTTTGGACCGTTGAGCGGGTTGACGAACGAGGCGCCAAAGAGCGCTTCGGCAGAGTGTGTTTCATAGGGGAAGCCGTCGATGGCTACCCAGTTGCGCTCTGCAGAGGCCCAGCCGAGCGACTCGTGGTTGCCCATGCCGACGTTGAACGGAATATAGTGCCAGTAAGGCTCCACGGCGTGTATCCAGTTGGCCGCTTGCAACTGCCACTCCTCCGGCTGGCTCACATAGCCGTCGAATAGATCGCCGGTGAATTGCATAAAGGCCGCGCCTTCGCGCAGGGCCAACGCCCCGATACGCCCCATGATCTGGGTGTTGGCGCCGTACATGTTGCGCTCGCCGCCGCCGTAGCCGCTGCGCGAATCGCTGGCGTAGGCAAAGGTAAAGGGTGTGGAAGAGCCGGGCTCCGGGGCGGTGCGAAAATGGTATTGTTGTGCCAAATCGCCGCAGTGCACGGTGTAGTCGTATTCCGTGTCGGGGCGCAGGCCGCTCACGATATATTCGTGACGTTGCGCGGTTACGCCGTTTTTGTAAACCAGGGCTTCGCCGGGTATTTCAATATGCGTTTCCACCGTATCGGAGGTTTCATACCAGAGGGTTATGCTGGTGTCGGTTTGGCAGGACAGGAAGGGGCCGCGTGATACGGTCGGCAGGGGAGAGAAGCCTTTGTCATCGCCGGCGAAAGCCGTTTTTCCTTCGTAAACCATGTCGCCCTGGGCGCTGAAGAGGCGATACCCCAGCACACCCCGACCGCTTTTTTGCCAGCCGGTGTGGTCGTAGCCATCTTTAAGGTCTTTGCGTACCGGCAAAAAGGCATATCCGTTGCTGTCGATCCCGGTTTCGAAACGCAGCACCGCAGAAGGGTAGGTATGTTGACCGTAGGGAATGAGTCCGTACACCATGTTGCCTCCCCGCAGGCGTTCGGCGGAAAAGCGCAGACGAAGCCCGTCTTTGTCGCCGGTGGTTTCCGGCGTTACCCCGGCCAGGGTGTACCCGGCCGGTTTTCGGTACAGGGTGACGGAGGAGCCGTCGGTGGCTTTGCCTTTCAGGTTTCCCGCATTATCGTATTGGAGCGTGGCATACACGGCGGGGATGGGTGGGGGCGGTTCCTGCTGCGCATAAAGGGTAAAGGCGCCCAGGGGCATCAGAATTAGTAGAAGAGAAATTATTTTTAAAGAGAAGGTCATAACGATATCCATATTTGTGAAGAGGCGCATTGCCACAACGCTAAAACGGCAAAAAAACAGCACTGACGGCAGAAAGCCTAATCTTTTCTGTTTATAAACGGCCCCTGGCATACATTAAAACGGTTAAATCGGCGTTACCCGGTCAATTTTTTGCTTAAACCAGTACAACGGCCAGTTTGGGATATTCAATTCATCCGGACTGCCGTATTTTAGCCCCCCTCTTCCGGACCAACCTTTTTTAAAATCTTTAAATATAACGACCATGACCAGATTGCTCCTATTTGCCTTTCTTCTGATGGCCATCTTCGCCCGCGCCCAAAACGCGCCACTGCCCGTTCTTTGTGGAAACGACGCCTTCGATTATATCCTGCGGCACAAATACCCGGATTTGCACCAGGCATTCCAGGCCAGTTTTGAAGAAAATCTGAAACGCGCGCCGGCAGTCGCCAACCGTTCGCCGTTGACCATCCGCGTGGTGGTACATGTGGTTTGGAAAAACCCGGAAGAAAACCTCGCCGACAGCATTATTCTGAGCCAGATTGCCGTGCTGAATGAAGACTACAACCGTGAAAATGCCGATACGGCCAATCTGCGACCCGTTTTTCAACCCGTGGCCGGCAACCCGCAGATCAAATTTGAACTGGCCGAAATCGTGCGGGTAAAAACCACCGGCACTTTTAAACTCAATCTTTCGACCGGCGACCTGATGTCCAACCTAAAAAGCGGCAACCAGGGCGGTAGCGATCCCTGGGATCCGTCGGCTTATCTGAACCTGTGGGTTTGTAAAATACAGCCGCTGTCGTTGGGCGGCATACCGCTCGGGCAAATTCTCGGGTTCGCTTTCCCGCCCAACAACCTCAGCCACTGGCCGGCCGACAGTGGCGCCCCCACCGCCAATCAGGACGGCGTGGCGCTCGATTTTCGCGTAGTGGGCCGCAACAACCCCAATACCGTGGAAATTCCCGGCGGAACCGGCAACCTCGTGGTGCGCGGCCGAACTGCCACCCACGAAATCGGGCACTACCTCGGCCTGCGCCACATCTGGGGCGACGGCGGCCTGCTCGGCCTGCCCAACGACTGCGACCAAAGCGACGGCATCGACGATACGCCTTTTGCCAATGCACAATCCGCCTTCGACTGCGATACAAGCCGCAACACCTGTAGCCAGGTGGAGCCGTTTTACGGCATGGATGTGCCCGATTTGGTGGAAAACTACATGGATTACGCCAGCGAAAGTTGTATGAATATGTTCACCCGGGGGCAGGTAAACATGCTGCAAAGCGTATTGGCAGGCCCACGCAGCGGCCTGGTGCAAGGCAGTTCCGGTATAGCGCAAGCGGCGCCGGAAGCGCAACCCAAGTTATATCCCAATCCCACCCGGGAAAGCGTACGCCTGTACATTCCGGCAGACTGGCCCGCTATCACGGCCATTGATATTGCCGGCGCCGACGGCCGCATACAAACCCTGCCGTTGCCGCGCGCTACGGGAGGAGGGCAGATCGACCTCGATACCCGGAACTGGCCGGCCGGCTGGTACGCCGTGCGGGTACAGACGGCGAACGGGGTGTGGACGGAACGGCTCCTGGTGATGCGCTAGGAGCGGTTCATATCCGCTGCCACAGCTTTCAAGTATTATTTTGGATATTTGCGCCCATTTTAAATCTATCGTTCAGCGACTAATGGATCATCAATCGAACATTGCCACCATTACCAAACAGAAAAATGACTACTACTGGTCCGACAGCCGGGAGCCTCACTTCCAGCGCCGGAAAGACATCCTGGCTAAACACCCCGAAGTCACGAAGTTATTCGGCATTGATCCTTCTTTGAAATATAAAACGGTAGGCCTGGTCACGCTCCAATTGGTGGTGGCCTATTATGCGTATCTGTTGAATTGGTGGCAATTTATCCTGGTGGCATTCTTTGTGGGGGCCACCGTTGCCCATGCGCTGTTCCTTGCCATCCACGAGATCACGCACGATTTGGCGTTCAAGTCAAAAAAGAACAACAATATCCTGGCGCTGATTGCCAACTTGCCCATCGTCATCCCTTACGCCATGTCGTTCAAAGTGTACCACGCCATGCACCACTGGGAGCAGGGCAAGGACGGCGTGGATACGGACATACCGTCCCGCAACGAGGCAAAGATTTTCCGGGGATTCATCGGCAAGGTTGTCTGGTTTTTGCACCAGATCATATTTTACGCCTTGCGGCCCGGTTTTATAAAACCGATCAAGCTGGAAAAATGGCAGTGGTATAATATTGTTTTTCAGGTAGCTATCATGGCTGTGTTTTTGCCATTAGCCGGCTGGGCGGGCGTATCGTTCCTTTTCCTGTCGCTGTTGTTTGCGGGTGGTTTGCACCCGACTTCGGGGCATTTCATCTCGGAGCACTATGTCTTCCACGAGGGTCAGGAGACCTACTCTTATTACGGCCCACTCAATGCCATCACGTTCAATGTGGGCTACCACAACGAGCACCACGATTTTCCCACTATCCCCGGCAGCCGGCTACCGGCATTGAAGCAAACGGCATCGGAGTTTTATGATGGTTTGCATGCTTATAATTCCTGGACGGGGGTAATTTTTAAATTTTTGTTTACCAAAAATATAACGTTGTATTCAAGAACGAAGCGGAAGTGAGCGCCGCCGCATCCGCACCCATTTCTCCAATTCCACCGCGTGAAAAACCAGTAACGCTGCGCCAATACAGATGAGCATATCCGGCAGAGATAAGGCTCCGGTATTAAATATTTTCTGAAAAAAAGGCAGGTAAATAATGGCGATTTGCAACAGACTTGTGCCCAACACAGTGAACAACAACGGTTTATTGCGAAACAACCCGTGCCGGAAAATATAAGCGCTTTCGCTGCGAATAGCCATAACGTGCGCCAGTTGAGCAAACGCCAGCGTGCTGAACACCATCGTTTGCCAGTGCGGATGACCGGCTTTCAGCGCGTAGGCCTGTATAGCCAGACACAGGCACCCGATCAGGAAGCCTACCCACAAAATATGAAAGCCCACGCCGTTGGCAAAGATACTTTCCGCTGCGCCCCGCGGCGGGCGTTTCATAATGTCGCGCTCCGCCGGCTCATTGGCTAAGGCAAGGCTGGGCAGGCCGTCGGTGACGAGGTTGATCCAAAGAATATGAATCGGCAGCAAAGGGATAGGCAAGCCGATGATGGGCGCCAGGAAGATCAGCCAGATTTCGCCCGCGTTGCCGGTGAGGATGTAGCGGATGAATTTCCGGATGTTGTCAAAAATTCGCCGGCCTTCGCGCACGGCCTTGACGATGGTGGAAAAATTGTCGTCGAGCAACACCATGTGCGCCGCTTCTTTCGATACATCGGTACCGGTGATGCCCATAGCCACGCCGATATTGGCTTTTTTCAGCGAAGGCGCGTCATTTACACCATCGCCGGTCATGGCTACATAATGGCCTTTAGCCTGTAGGGCTTTGATAATGTCTAACTTTTGTTCGGGGCTTACCCGGGCATACACCCGGATGTGTTCCACTTTCTGCATAAATACCTCCAGGGGCATTTCGGCCAGTTCCGGTCCGGTGAGGACCTGGTCGTCGTTATCGGAGGCGAGGATGCCGATTTCCCGGGCGATGGTTTTGGCCGTGCGCGGATGGTCGCCGGTAATCATGACGGGGGTGATACCCGCACTGATACACTCCTGCACTGCGGCCACAGCTTCGGGACGGGGCGGATCGATCATGCCGGCAACGCCGAGGAAATTAAGGTCGCTCTCAACGGTCGGGCCGGGCTGATTTTCAGGGCTTTCCTCTACAATTTTGCAGGCATACCCCAGGGTGCGCATACCGGAATCGGCCATTCGACCGGCTTGTTCGAGTATTTCTGCTTTATTTTCGCCGTGACACAGCGGCAATAAGGATTCAATGGCGCCTTTGGTGACGACGAGAAACCGGCCGTGAAATTGATGCACGGTCGTCATCAATTTGCGGGAGCTGTCGAAGGGAACTTCATGTACCCGTTTGTGCCGCTCGGCAAATGCGGATTCCGGCGTACGGGCCTTGCGGGCATATTCCACCAGAGCCACTTCCGTGGCGTCGCCGGAGATTTCGCCATTTTCACCGGTATTGGTATCGTGGTTGAGCAGCATGGACAGTTCCAGCAACTCGCGCGCACTGAAGGCGTCGTTGGCGCCGGTGTCCTGGTCGAGCCATACTTCCCGGACGTTCATTTTATTGAGCGTGAGCGTACCGGTTTTGTCGGTGCAGATGTAGCTGACAGAACCGAGAGTTTCCACGGCGGGCAATTTCCGGATCAGGGCATTTTGTCGCACCATTTTCCGGGCGCCGAGCGCGAGCGCGATGGTAATGACCGCGGGCAGGGCTTCCGGTATGCCGGCCACAGCCACGGATATGGCGGTGAGCAGCATCCGCACGTGATCTTCACCCCGCAAAATACCTACGCCGTAGATGACCACACAAATCAGGATGATGACAACGGAAAGTTTTTTGCTGAAATCGCCGAGGCGCTGTTGGAGCGGGGTTTGGGTTTCAGGCTGTTGCAGCAGCGCGGCGATGTTCCCCAATTCGGTATGCATACCGGTGGCCGCAGCCAGGCCCATGCCGCGGCCATAGTTCACCACGGTTCCTTTAAAGGCCATGTTGAGACGGTCGCCGAGCGGCGCGTTTTCGTCCGTGAGTTCGTCGGTGTCTTTATCCACGGGGTAGGATTCGCCGGTGAGAGAGGCTTCTTCGATGCGCAGGGAATGGGTTTCGACCAAACGCAAGTCGGCTGGTACAATGTCGCCCGACTCGAGCAGCACCAGGTCGCCGGGCACAATTTGCGCCGCGGGGATTTGCAGCACCTGGTTGTCACGCAGCACTTTAGCGACCGCCGAGGCCATTTTTTTTAGTTCTTTCATGGCTTTTTCGGCGCGATACTCCTGGATAAACCCCACGATAGCATTGAGCGCCACGATGATGAGAATGACGATTGTATCCTTGAGATCACCTATCACCCCTGAAATTACGGCAGCGGCCATCAGAATGAGGATCATCCAGTCTTTGAACTGCGCCAGAAACATCAGCCAGGGCGATTTTTTTCGCGTTTCGGGCAGTTTGTTTTCGCCATAATGAAGCAGGCGATCGTCAACGACACTTTGACTTAGTCCTTTGGGAGAGCTGCCCAACACTTCATAAGTTTCCTGAATAGAGGTAAGATGCCAGTTCATGCGCAGGTCGGTTTTCTAAATACTTATTTACAACACCATATCTGCATAAGAGATGCAGGTATCATAGCCCTTTTTTCGGAAATAGGCATTGATATCCTGCGGCGCTTCGTTTCCTGCGGCCAGCACAAAGTCGCCGCCCCAGGCGCCCAAGCTTTTAACTACGCCCGGAAAATCCGGGAAATACAGGTCCTGCGCCCGGGGCAGGCCGAGGGCTTCGCCAATCAACCGTTCGTGTTCGAGCAGCAGGCGGGCAAATTCATGCACTTCCCGGCATTGCAGGCATTGCCGGGTGATCGTTGAAATATTTTCAATCAAATCCGCATGTTCCGGTTTATGCCGGCGGTAGTGCTGAATGCCTTCCCGGCTGTTTTGTTTTTTGCCCAGAAAAACAAAAAACAATTGATCTGCGAAAGGTGGTTTGAAATCAACCGCTTGTACGTTGGGATGCCGGCCATCGAGGCGGTAGAGCAAAGGCCCTTCGGCAAAGGCACAGGCGATATCGTAGCCCGAGCCGCCCAAAGTATCGAATAACACTTCGTAGGGATCCGCTTCCGCCCATCGCGCCAGCAGGGCAATGAGCGTGCTGCTGGTGCCCAGGCCCCATTCGCGTGGAAACCCGGTTTGGGTAAATACCTGGTAGCCGGCGCCGTCGTTCAGAAATTGCGGGTTCTGTGCCCGGCAGGCCCGGAGCATCTGTTGCAGTCGTGTGGAGGTGGGGGCATGGGTGGTGTGTTCCACGGTAAAATCAGGCCCGGTAAAAGCCGCTTTAAACCAGACTTTACCAGCCCTGTCCAGGCTGTTCCATAATAACCGGTTGGGCGCTTCACCGGTTTCTACGCGGAGCGACTGCCCATAGCGCACCGGCAAGGCCAGTGCCAGTGCACCATCGAGCACGGCGTATTCTCCGGTGATCAGGAGTTTGCCGTGTGCGTGATGTTGCCATAAGGGGGTGGTATTCATGGCGTTTCGCTGGTTTGAATGATAAATCCTGCTTGTCGCAAATGCGCCCAAAACAAGGGATACGATTTTGCCACTACCGCCGGGTGCTCGATCTCTATGGGGCCGAACAGGGCCAGCGGGGCAAAGGCCATCGCCATACGGTGGTCGCCGTAGGTTGTAAAGCGGGGCGTATCTTTCCATACGGCTTTCCCGTGTACCAGATACCTCGCAGATTCGGCCTCATGGGCCAGAACCTTCGGCGGTAATCGGTCAAAAGAAACGCCCACTTTGGCCAGTTCCGTTTGCAGCGCGGCGATGCGGTCCGTTTCCTTAATGGCCAGCGTTTCCAGCCCGGTAAAGGTGCCCGGTACCCCGAGTCCGGCGCAAATCACAGCCAGGGTTTGAGCGATATCGGGGCATTCGAGAAAATTCCATTCGAAGGCGTTCGGGGGGGATTGGGCGTGTTTTTGGAGGACGAGGTTGTGTGAAACCCCACCCCCGACCCCTCCCCCGAAGGGGAGGGGAGACGAGAGGGGGCCGGAGAGGGCGCGGCGTCTCCCCTCCCCTTCGGGGGAGGGGGCGGGGGTGGGGTTTCGCACCGTCTCAATCCCGAATTTTTCCATCATCTGCCGCAACACGGCATCTCCCTGCCAGCTGTCGTCCGACAAGCCTTCGAGGGTCAATTCAACGGTTTCGGCAAAGGCGGCCAGCGCATACCAGTAAGAGGCGGCCGACCAATCGGCTTCGATGCGGAGCGGACGGGGTTGGTACGCCCCGGGCCGTACCACGATGTTTTCTGCCTGCCAATCCACCGATGCGCCGAAGTAACGCATCATGCGCATCGTCATTTCTATATAGGGGCGGGACACCAGCCGGCCTTCGGGAACCAACTCCAGGCCTTCGGGCAGATAAGGCCCGATCATCAGGAGTGCCGATAGAAACTGGCTGCTCACGCCGGCTTCCACGTGGATAACGCGTGTTTTTTTACCCAGATGATCCGGTTCACCGATGCGCAGCGGCGGATAGCCGTCTTTTTCTAAAAACTGAATATCAGCGCCCAGTGTGCGTAAGGCCTGCACCAGTGCCCCAACGGGCCGCTCGCGCATACGCGCCGAACCGGTGAGCACCTGCACGCCCGGCCGGGTGGCCAGGTAAGCGGTCAGAAAACGGAACGTAGTACCGGCGTCGCCGGCGTCATATTCGTCGCCGGGTTGCGCCAGCAGGCGTTGAAGTGTGACCGTATCCTTCGACGTGGATAAATGGCTAAGCCAATCGGCCGGGTCGGCGCCGGCCAGGGCCAGCACAATGAGTGCGCGATTGCTCAGACTTTTGGAACCGTCGAGCGCGATATGGCCACGGAGTGTCCGGTCGGGCTTGGAGAGATGCAGGACTTCCATGTGGGCAAAGATAGCTCATTGGTTGGCTCCGGATAAAACAAACCCGTCAAAGCCGCACCTTCAGAATCGCCCACACGGACAAAACAGCCAGCAAAGCCACCGCGCCGAACGCGATCGCAAACCCGTACGCTTCACCCACAAAACCGATCACGGGCGGACCGGCTAAAAAACCGACAAAACTGAAGGTTGCATACGTGGCAAGACCGGCTCCGGGCGCCAGCCCCGGCACCCGCGCCGCTGCATTAAACAGAATGGGCGCCCCCAACGCCACCCCGGCGCCCAGCAGCAAAAAGCCGATGATACCCATGGTTGGTTTGAGGGCCAAAATGATGACCAGCAAGGCCACCACCGTCAGCCCGGCGCTGAACAACAACAGCCTTCGCTCCCCGAAACGCGGAATGAGCACGTCGCCGGTGAAGCGCATCGCCATCATGGTCAGCGAAAAACAGGTGAAAGCAAGGGCCGCTACCTGCGCCGTGGCGCCCAGCGTATCCCGCAAGTACACCGCGCTCCAGTCGAAAGCCACCCCTTCGCCCAGGCTTATACACAACCCGATCCCGATCATCAGCAACAAGTCGCGGGTGGGCCACACAAATTTAGAACCCGCGTTGTCCTCTTCCCGGCGCTCCGGCACAGCGGACAAGGCCGGACGAAGCCAGAGCCAGGCAGAAGCAACCACGAGCAATGCCAGCAGACTCAAATGCGTACGCGGCGCCACCCCCAGCGCAATCAACGCTGCCGACGAGCCGGAACCCACCATGCCGCCCAGGCTCCACATCCCGTGGCACGACGACATGATAAATATGCCTTCAGCCTTTTCCACGTGGGTGGCACAGGTGTTCATGGCCACGTTCAACAGGGCAATGCTGATGCCCACTAAAAAAAGAGCCCCCAGCAGCGACCAACGATCCGGCATCCATACCGGCAGGGCAAACGACACGGCCATCGTGAGTGTGCTGAATACCGTGGTGCGCACCAGTCCCACCCGTTGCAAGAGCGTCGGCGATATTGGATTCATCGCCAGCAGGCCCAGTGGCATGCCGAACAAGGCCAAACCGAGCTCGGCATCGTTCATGCCGAGTGTGGATTTTACGTGCGGAATATGCGTGACCCAACTGCCGAACATCAGGCTGTCGGCCGCAAAAGTGAGCCCGATGGCCCGGGCGGTTTTGTGGGTCAGGAAGTGGTGTAAATTGGTAAAAACCTTGGTCAGGGAACGGCGGAGGAAATGTGCGGCAGTTTTCAATATTGCATACAGGTTGAAGGCCGGTTGGTTTAAGACGACGCAAAGATGAGAAGTCGTGGATTTATTATGGGGGAATAACTAGTCCGCCCAATAAATAAATTTTTTAAAACAATTTATTTAAAAACAACTAAAATCCCCTATTTTTGCCGCCGGGGGCTTTACCCTCAAGTTCCCATTTTGCACATAATTCCCGGTTTTTAAATTTGTAAATTCCTTTTCCGGGATTGGTTCGGATTGATTTTTTTTGCAAAAAAAATCAATCCGAACCTATCCCGGAAAAGGAATTCCCCTAACACATGGCTCGTTCAAAAAAAGATACCTCCGTTCCACCCACCGTTGCCCACACCGGTGAAGACACCACCATTGTGACCCTGTCGGGGATGTACCAAAATTATTTCCTCGACTACGCCTCCTATGTGATACTCGAACGCGCCGTGCCGGCCGTGGAAGACGGGCTGAAACCCGTGCAGCGCCGTATCCTGCACGCCATGTTCGAACAGCACGACGGACGCTACCACAAAGTGGCCAACCTGATCGGCCAAACAATGCAGTACCACCCGCACGGCGACGCTGCCATTGGCGACGCCCTCGTGAACATGGGCCAGAAAGACCTGCTGATCGACTGTCAGGGCAACTGGGGCGACTATCGCACCGGCGACTCCGCCGCGGCCCCGCGTTATATTGAGGCGCGTCTCACCAAATTCGCCCTCGACGTGGCCTTCAACCACGACACCACAGTCTGGCAACTGTCCTACGATGGTCGCAAACGCGAGCCCGTTACCCTGCCCATGAAATTCCCGCTCGTTTTGGCGCAAGGCGTAGAGGGGATTGCCGTGGGCCTGAGTACTAAAATCATGCCCCACAACTTCGTTGAGATCATTAAAGCCAGTATAGCGGTACTCAAAGACCGCAAAGTGGAAATCTATCCCGATTTCCCGACCGGCGGCATGGTCGATATCGGCCACTACAACAGTGGTGCGCGGGGAGGGAAACTGCGCGTGCGGGCCCGTATCCGGGAAATCGACAGAAAAACGCTGCAAATTACCGAGATCCCTTACGGGGTGTATGTGGTCGATCTGATCGAATCCATCATAAAAGCCAATGAAAAAGGGCAGATCAAGATCAAAAAAGTGACCGACAAAACGGCGGCCAACGTAGACATCGAGATCGAACTTCAACCCGGCGTCAGCCCCGACGTCACCATCGACGCCCTGTACGCCTTTTCAAATTGCGAGGTGAGCATCAGCCCCAACTGCTGCGTCATCGTGGACAATAAGCCCGTGTTCACCGACGTGAACGAACTGCTGCGCATTTCCACCGAAAATACCAAAGAACTGCTCCGGATGGAGCTCGAAATCCTGAAAAACGACCTCCAGGAAAAGCTCCACTTCGCTTCCTTAGAGAAAATTTTTATCGAAAACCGCATCTACCGCGACATCGAAGAATGTGAAACCTGGGAGGCCGTACTGGATACCATCGATAAGGGGCTGAAAAAATACGTGATCACGCCGGCTGAACCCGGTTACGCGAAGGAGTCGAAAAAAATAAAACTGCTGCGCGAGGTAACTATGGAAGATGTTGCGCGGCTGACGGAAATCCGGATTAAACGTATTTCCAAATTCAACTCCTTCAAAGCCAATGAAGAAATCGCCGGCCTGAACGAAGAACTGACCCAAACCCAACACCACCTGGAACACCTCACCGAATATGCGATCAACTATTTCGAAACCCTGCTGACCAAGTACGGTAAGGGCCAGGAACGCAAAACAGAAATCGCGGTATTCGATGAAATCCGCGCTACGGAGGTGGTGGCCAACAACGCCAAACTGTACGTCAATCGCGCCGACGGCTTTATCGGCACCAGCCTCAAAAAAGACGAGTTCGTACAGGATTGCTCCGACATCGACGATATCATCGTGTTCCGCCGCGACGGCGTAATGAAAGTCGTGCGTGTCGGCGAAAAAGTATTCATCGGTAAAGACATCCTGCATATCGCCGTGTGGAAGAAAAACGATGAACGCACGACCTACAACCTGGCATACGTTGACGGCAAATCGGGCCGTAGCATGGTCAAACGGTTCAACGTTACGGCGATCACCCGCGATAAGGAATACCCCGTGGGCGGCGAAGGCAAAGGCTCCCGGATTCTGTACCTTACGGCCAATCCAAACGGCGAAAGCGAGGTAATAAACGTCACGCTGAGCCCCGGATGCGGCGCCAAAATCAAGGTGTTCGACTTCGACTACGCCGAACTGGCCATCAAAGGCCGCGACGCACAGGGCAACATACTCACCAAATATCCGGTGAAAAATATCCGCCAGAAAGAAGTCGGGAAAAGCACCATCGGCGCCCAGAAACTCTGGTTCGACGATATCACCGGCCGGTTAAATACGCAGGAGCGCGGCCGGCTGCTCGGCGAATTCGATACCGGCGACACCATCCTGATGCTCTACAACGACGGTTCTTATGAAGTTACCGATACGGATGTGCAGCAGCGGTTTGAAATGAAAGATATCCTGCACGTCGGCAAATTCAGTCCGGAAATAGTTATCAATGCCGTTCACTTCGATGGAATAAAGGGCTGGA